>DATIDU010000001.1:0-3459 GCA_035456145.1 Gaiellales bacterium
CGGTGGTCTCGTGACTGCGCTCGACGCCGGCCAGGCGGGGCACGCCGATCACCACCTCGGCGAAGCTCTCGCCGCCCGCCTCCCGGACGCGCACCGAGCGCACCTCGCTCACCCCCGGCACCGACCGGGCGGCGGTCTCGACCCGTCCTGCGACACCCGACGGCGTCCGGTCCATCAGCGCGTCGATGTTCTGGCGCGCGAGGCGCAGGGCGCCGAGGAGGACGATCGCCGCGACGAAGATGGCCGCCAGCGAGTCGCCGGCCGGGACGCCCGCGGCGACGAACCCCAGGCCGACGAGCACCGCGAGCGTGCCGGCGAAGTCGGAGCCGAAGTGCCACGCGTTCGCCATGAGCGCCGCGTTGCGGTCGAGCCGTCCCTGGCGCAGCGAGATGACAGCGCGGCCCGCGTCGACGCACAACACCACGACGAGCGCCGCGAACGCGTACCAGCGGGCCTCGACCGGCGACGACCCCTCGCTCAGCCGCAGGACGGCCTCGACGGCGATCCACGTCGCCGCCCCGGCGAGGAACGTCGCCTCGGCGAGGGCGGCCAGGTGCTGCGCCTTACCGTGCCCGAACGGGTGCTCGGTGTCGGCCGGCCGCTCGGCAACCCCCACCGCATACAGGGTGAGGCCGGCCGCCGCTGCGTCGATGCCGGAGTGCACCGCCTCGGCCAGGATGCCGAGGCTCCCGCTGGCGAATCCGACCACGAGCTTCAGGAGCGCGAGGCCGACAGCCGCCAGAAGCGACGCCATCGCGGTGCGTCGCGCGGTCGACATGCGGCGCATTGTACGGAGGCCCGGTTTCCATTTCGCGTCCCGAAGTGCAATGATTCGGGGACCCATGGCGGTGTCGCAAGCCAGCGGGGGGGACGGTGAAGTCCGCACCCAGGTTCGTTGCCTGGTGGTGGACGACCACGCTGCCGTTCGGGAGGGTGTCAAGATGATCCTCACCCGCGACCGCGAGATCTCGGTGATCGGCGAGAGCTCCTCCGGCGACGGCGCGGTCGAGATGGCGGAGAAGCGCCGGCCCGACGTGATCGTCATGGATGTCCGAATGGAGGGCATGGATGGGTTCGAGGCGACCCGACAGATCACCGCCTCGCATCCCGAGATGGCCGTGATCCTCTACACCGCTCACGGCGAGCGCGGCCTCTTGGCGGAGGGGCTCGACTGCGGCGCGCGCGGCTACGTGCTCAAGGAGGCGCCGCCCGACGACATCGTCCGCGCGGTGAAGCGGGTTGCTGAAGGAGGCGCGTACGTCGATCCGACGCTCGCCTCCGAGCTTGTGACCCCCAAGGCAACAGAACGCTTGCCCGCCCTCTCGGGCCGCGAGCGCGAGATCCTGGCGCTGCTCGCAAACGGCTTCTCGAACCCCGACATCGCCCAGCGCCTCTTCATCAGCCCTGAGACGGTGCGGACACACGTCCGCAACGCCATGACGAAGCTCGAGGCCGACACTCGCACCCAGGCCGTCGCACTGGCGCTGCGGTATGAGTTCATCGACTGACCGCCGCCCGCTGCGGATCGCCTGCGTGGCGGCCGGCGGGGGCGCCGCCGCGGGTCTCAGCGCGCTCGCCGGAGCGCCGGCGGCCGTCGTGGCCGCGGTCACGGTGGCCGCTTCAGCGATCTTTGCAGCCGTCGCCCTGAGATCCCCGGTGCGGCGGGCGGCCCCGCGCGAGCAGGCCGAGCTCTTCGACCACATGCTCGACGCGATCGACGCCGAGCGCGAGACCCTCGCCCACTGCCTGCACGACGGCCCGCAGCAGACCCTGACCGCCGTCCGGCTGATGTGCGACGTCGTCCGCGACGCAATCTCGAAGGGCGACGTCCACCACGCCGAGGAGGTGCTGGGACGGCTGGAGCGCCTGGCCTCGGACGCCGCCGACGACCTGCGTCGCACCGTCGCCCGGCTGCATCCCGTCGTCATGCAGCAGCAGGGGCTCGTCCAGGCGCTCGGGTCGCTCGCGGAGACGGTGCACGAGGAGTACGGGATCGCGACGTCCTTCACGCGGCCGCACGGCGACTGGGAGGCCGAGGAGGACCGCGACACCGCGATCTTCCAGATCGCTCGCGAGGCGGCGGTGAACGCCGCCCGGCACGGCCGCCCGCCGGTCTTGATTAGCCTCCAGCGCTCGACCGCCGACATCCACCTCTCGGTCGAGGACCGCGGCGGCGGGCTGGTCGCCAACGGCCACCGCCCGCGCGAGGGCGTCGGCATCCGCATGATGTATGAGCGGGCGGCCCGGATCGGGGCGGAGCTCACGCTCGAGTCGGCCCCCGGGACGCGCACCGTCGTCTCGCTCCACGTCCCCGCAGCCAGGTGACCGTTGGCGTCGTGGGGCATCAGGCTGCCGACATCGTCACGACGGAGGCGGGCACGGAGCGACGGCCGGGTGGAACGCCGCTCTACGCGCGCCGGTCGCTCGAGGCCCTGGGGGTTCCCTGCGTGGTGGTCGAGCGCGGTGGATTCGGAAGCCGGCTCCACCACCGCGACGGCCGCGTCCAGCAGTGGGTCGAGGCGGTGGGCGAGCCGTTCGCGCCCGCCGACGTGCTGGCGGCGGTCGACGGCTGCGAGTGGGTCATCCTGGGCGGCCAGACCGCCGGCGACTTCCCGCCCGAGACGATTGCGGCGCTCGCCGAGGCGGGCCACCGCGTGTGCATCGACGGCCAGGGTCTCTGCCGCGGCGAAGCGGCCGGCCCCGTGCGGCTGCGTCCGTTTCCCGCCGAGGCGATCCGCGGGGTGTCCATCCTCAAGCTGAACCGCGCCGAGGCCGAGGCGGCGGCGGGAAGCGTCGATCCCGAAGCGCTGGGCGCCCTCGGAGCGCCGGAGGTGGTGGTGACGATGGGCCGCGACGGGGCGCTCGGCGTTACCGGCACCCACAGCTGGCGCTCATCGCCCACCGGGACGGGCGAGTACGGCGACCCGACCGGCGCGGGCGACACGTGGACCGCGGCCTACGTCGTCCGCCGGGCCGGCGGCGAGGCACCCGAGGATGCCGCGCACGCCGCCGCAGTACACGCCGACCACCTCTACCTGTAGGGTGCGGCAGTTCAGGTGATGAACGACGGCATCAAGATCCTGATCGCCGAGGACAACGCGCTTCTCCGGGGGGTGTTGAGGGACGCGTTGGAGGAGGCGGGAATGGACGTGGTCGGCGAGGCGTCGGACGGGGCAGAGGCCGTCGTCTCCGCGGAGCGTGCCCATCCCGACGTGGTCGTCATGGACATGCGAATGCCGAACGTGGACGGCATCGAAGCCACCGAGCAGATCGCCGCCGCGGAGTGGGCGATGCCCGTCGTCGTGCTCTCGGCCTACGACGAGCCGCAGATGATCGAGGCGGCGCTCAACGCGGGCGCGGCGAGCTGCCTCAAGAAGGGCGTCGGACTCGACGAGCTGATCGACGCCATCCGCGCTGCCCACACCGCGCGCTAGCGGCGTCGCTCAAGGATGCCGAACG
>DATIDU010000002.1:0-6655 GCA_035456145.1 Gaiellales bacterium
AAGACGATCGCCGACCAGACCAACCTGCTCAGCCTGAACGCCCGCATCGAGGCGGCGCACGCCGGAGAAGCCGGTCGTGGCTTTGCGGTCGTCGCCGAGGAGGTGCACAAGCTCGCCGAGACGGCCGCCCGCGAGGCGAACGCGGTCGGTAGCACGATCGCACGCCTGAGCGGCGAGGCCGACGTGGCCTCGCACGCCGTCGCCGACACGACCGTCCGGATGGACGCTCTGGCCCAGGACCTCTCCCGCCTGCGGGACGACTCGGCGGCGAGCTGGGAACAGGCGCTTTCCGAGGTGCAGTCGATCCGAAACCGCGCGCGCGACGTCGACGTCGCGAACAGGCAGGTGCAGGCGGCGGTGGGGCGCGCGCAGGAGGACATCACCGCGATCGCCGCGGTCGCCGACCGGCTGGGCGCACTGGATATCGGCGCGCTCGACCTGCTCTCGGATCCGCCCCCGGAGCAGGAGCTCCTCGACCAGGTGCGCGAGCGCGGCGTCCTGCGCGTCGGCGTGTGGCACGGGTTCCGCGGCCTCAACTTCCGCCACCCCAAGACCGGAAAGACCGTCGGGCTCGAGGTCGAGCTCCTCGATGCGATCGGGCGCGACCTGGGCGTGCGCGTCGAGATGGTCGATGCGCCATGGGTCGACCTGCCGAAGAAGCTGAAGCGGCGCGAGTTCGACGTGCTCTTCTGCGCGCTCATCCCGTCGAGCGACTACCGCGGCATCGCCTACACCCGCTCGTATCTCGACATGGGGCTCGTGACGATGCGCAGGGCCGGCGACACATCGGTCGCCCGGGCCGCCGACCTCTCGGGCCGGACCGTCGCGATAATCGCCGACCCCGCCGCGCGGGCGGCGCTCGACGAGTGCGGCATCGTCCCCGGCGACCTGCGGCAGGTGTACGACGACGACTACTACGACCCGGTGGCCGACGGGGTTTACGACGGATTCATCATCGACCTCCCCATCGTCCATTGGTGCGCGACCGACCCGGCGAGCCCGTGGCACGGCCGCATCGAGACCGTCGGCGATCCGATCACGCGCTGGATCTACTGTGCCGCCGTCAGGAACGACGTGCTGGCCGCGACGCTCCTGGACGAGGTCGACGCCGCGATCGGGCGGATCCGCAGCTCGACGGAGTACCGCGAGATCGTGGAGCGCTGGCAGGGCCGCGTCTACGACTGGCGCAAGTCCGCGGCCGACTTCCTGTAGCGACGCCGCCCGCGCCGGCCTCGATTGACCATCTAGCCCACCAGCTCCCTGAACGCCGGCTCGTTGCGGATCGGGTCGAAGTCGGAGTCCTCGGCGGCCCACTTCCGCATCGGCTCATGCGCCTCGATCGCCATGCGCAGATGCGCGATCGCGTCGGCGCGCCGCCCGGCCAGGCTCTCGCAGCAGGCGATGTTGTAGCCGAGCTCCGGGTAGTGCGGATTGGCCTCCAGGAGCCCGCGCCCGCGGTCGGCCGCCTCGGCGTAGTTGCCCGCCTCGTACAACCGATGCAGCGGCGCCCAGAGCTCGTAGCCGGTCGGGTGGTACGCCTTGCCGGGCTCACCGCCGAGCGCGAGCAGGGTCGTCCCCGGCTCCTCGGCGAACGCCGTTCGGGTGACGCCGCGCTCGGCGAAGACCAGCGTTCCAGCCGGCGCGTCGACGGACTCGCCGCCCAGCTCGAACCGGGCCCGGCCCGTATGCACGAGGTAGAGCTCCTCGTGCTCGCCCTCCTCGTCATGCTCGTTGATGATCCGGTCGCCGGCGTCCTTGCCCGTGAAGGAGTTCACGCCGAACGACGTGATGCCGAGGTGATGGCGGATCGGCCGCCACGGGCAGCGGCCGTCGTCAATCTCCTCGATCTCGTCCAGGCGCGCGACGGTGTACTCGCTCACGTGACCCCCCACAGGTCGTGGTATTCGAAGCCGGCTCCGAGGCTATCACCCGCCGGCCGCGGGCAGGGTGAAGCTCACGCTGGCGCCGCCTCCGGCGCGGTTCTCGGCCCATATCCGGCCGCCGTGGTGCTCCACGAGGCCCTGCGCGATCGCCAGCCCGAGGCCGGCGCCCCCGCCGTCGCGCCGGCGGGCGTCGTCCGCCCGCCAGAACCGGTCGAACATGCGCTGGAGCGCCTGCGGTGAGAGCCCGTTCCCGGTGTCCTCCACCGTCACGCAGACCTCCGGCACGCCGGCGGCGCGGTGCGCCACCACCGCAACCGAGCCGTCCGACGGGGTGTGCCGCAGCGCGTTCGTAAGCAGGTTGAGGAGCACGCGTTCGACGCTGCTCGGGGCGCATCGGACGTCCGGCAGCCGGTCCGGGAGGCGGGCCTCGAGCCGCACGTGCCGGGCGGCGGCCTCGGCCTGAAGCCCGCGGAGGCAGGTCTCGATCACCGGGTGGAGCGCAGCCTCGCCGTCGGGCGAGATGGTCCGGGCGTCGAGCTGGGCGAGCTCAAAGAGGTCGTCGATCAGGGCCGCCATCGCCCGCACCTGGTCGTGGATCGCCGGAAGGTAGCGCTCGGGCGGGACGAGCCCGTCGTCGATGGCCTCCAGCATCGCCTGGAGCGCGGCGAGCGGCGTGCGCAGGTCGTGGCTCACCCAGGCGACGAGCTCGCGGCGCACGTCGAACAGCCGCTCGAGGTTCTCGGCCATCTCGTTCAGCGCCTCGGCCACGTCGGCGAGCTCGGCCGTCGAGCCGCCCGGCGCCCGCAGGTCGAGCCTCCCGGCCGCGAGACCGAGCGCCGTCCCGCGTAGCTGCGCGAGGCCCGTGGAAATCGAACGGGCGAAGAGCAGCGCGCCGATGACCGCTGCCGTCGACGACGCGGCCGCGACGCCAAGCACGGCGAGGTCGTGCTTGGAGTCGAACATCACGGCCCCCGACGCCAGCACCACCGCCAGCGGCACGAGCGGCATCGCAACCGCGAAGACGACGAGCTGCCCCCTGAGCGTCCGCGGCGTCCGGGCCGCCAGCGCGATGGCGACTCCGAGCAGGAACGCCAGGCCGGTGGCGAGGAGTGCGACGCCGATCACGGTACGAACCGGTAGCCGATGCCCCACACGGTCTGAAGGCGCTGCGGCTGGGAGGGGTCGGGCTCGAGCTTCTCGCGCAGCCGGCGGATGTGGACGGTGACGGTGCCGGTGTCTCGCGCCGACCGGTACCCCCAGACCGCGTCCATCAGCTGGTCACGGGAGAAGACCTGGCGCGGATGGCGACAGAGGAACTCGATGAGGTCAAACTCCCGCATCGTGAGCGCGACGGGCTCGCCGAAGGCCACGACCTCGCGCGTCGCCGCGTCGACGGTGAGCCCGGGAAGCTCGATCCGCCCCTCCGCGGTCGCGCCCGGACCGGTTCGTCGCAGCACGGTGCGGATGCGGGCGACGAGCTCGCGCGGCGAGAACGGCTTCGTCACGTAGTCGTCGGCGCCGAGCTCGAGCCCCACGATCCGGTCGGTGAGCTCACCGCGTCCGGTGAGCATGATCACGGGCAGGTCGGAGCGGGCCCGGATCCAGCGGCAGATCTCGAACCCGCCGTGGTCGGGGAGCATCACGTCGAGGACGACGAGCTGGACGTCCTCGGCCTTGAGCACTCGGAACGCCTCGTCCCCATCCGCAGCCTCGATCGTCCGAAACGACTCGCGCTCGAGGTACCTGCACACGACGTCGCGCACGATCGGCTCGTCGTCCACCACGAGGATCTGCGGAGATGCAGCGGGGTCCACGACCCCAGTATCGCCTGCCGCACGCGCGCGACGCCGTGGGCCGAACGACGATTTCCGGTTTTCGTAAGGAACGCGAAAGACCCTCACAAGGGCTCGGCCCTAGCCTTGAGCGACACCACGGACTGAGGAGGGATCGTGAAACGAGCCATTGTGGTCCTGCTCGGAATGGCAGGACTTCTGTTCCCGGCGAGCGCCCTGGCACATGCCGGCGGCGCCGTCTTCGTGCAGTCCAACGGCGCCGGCGGAAACCGGGTGATCGTCCTCCAGCGCACCGGGGACGGGCATCTCGGCCGGCGGCACACGTTCGCCACCGGCGGTCTCGGAACCGGTGCCGGCCTCGGATCCGGGGGAGCGCTCGCGCTCAGCCCCGACGGTCGCCGCCTCTATGCCGTGAACGCCGGCAGCGACACCGTGTCGGTGTTCCGGGTGTTCGGCGCGCGCCTGCACCGCATCCAGGTGGTGCGCTCGGGCGGCGACCTGCCGATCAGCCTGGCGGCCGGGGGGCGCCGCGTCTACGTCCTGAACGCCGGGACCGCGCCGAGCGTCGTGGGCTTCCGCGTCACCGGCGCCGGCCTCGCCCGCGTCCACGGCGCATGGCGGCATCTGGCTCCGGGTGATAAGGACCCCGCCCAGGTCGGCCTCAATCCGGCCGGCAGCGCCCTCGTCGTCACGAACAAGACGTCGAGCACGATCGACACGTTCCGTGTCCGTGCCGGCGGATCCCTCGGGCACGCGATCTCGCACCCCTCGGTCGGCGGCACGCCGTTTGGGTTTGCGTTCGCGCGCTCCGGGGCGCTCGTCATCTCGGATGCGAGCATTCCGCCGAGCAGCGGGGCCACGTCGTACTGGGTGGCCGGCTCCGGCGCGCTCACGCCGACGTCCGGTGCCGTCGAGAACCACCAGCAGGCGGCCTGCTGGGTGGCGGTGACGCCGAACAGCCGCTTCGCCTACACGGCCAACACCGGAAGCGGCACGGTCTCGGCATACCGGATCGAGCACGGCGCGATCTCGCTCGTCGGCGACGGCGTCGCGGGTGACACCGGCGCCGGCAGCAAGCCCGCCGACGAGGCCGTCGCTCCGGGCGGCGGGTTCCTGTACGTCCTCGCCGGCGGCACGGGCCGCGTCGAGACGTTCCGGATCGACCGGGACGGCAGCCTCCGTCACACGGGATCCGCCGGGTCGCTCCCGGCGGGCGCGGCGGGGCTCACCGTCCGCTGACGGCATGAGGGGGGCGCCGGCCCGGCCGGCGCCCCCCTCGGACGGCGGGTAGAGTCGGCCGGCTCATGGCCGGCGCCGTTGACCCCACGCCGCTTCTGCGTCTCCGCGACGGCATCTACGCCGCCGACCTGGCGGTCGCCGCTGTCGCAGAGCTCGACCTCTTCACGGCCATCGGCGACCGGGCCCTCTCGTCCGCCGCCCTGGCCGCGGCTCTCGGCCTCGCAGAGCGGCCGGTCGTCGCGATGTGCGACGTCCTGGAGAGCCTCGGGCTCCTGGAGCGCGACGGCGACTCGTTTGCCGCGACGCCGCTTGCGCGCGCATACCTCTCCGCGGGCGGGGATGCCGACCTGCGGCCGTACTTCGCCTCGCTCGCGGAGCGGCCGGCGGTGCGGGAGCTGGCCGGCGTGCTCCGCACGGGCGCCCCTGCAGCCTGGGCCAGCTCGCGCGGCGGCGAGGACTGGGCCGCGCGCCTCGCCGATCCCGGGTTCGCCGAGCGCTTCACCGCGGCGATGGATGCCCGCGGCCGCGTGCTCGGCCCGGCGCTCGCGGAGGCGCTCGGAGGTCTGCCCTTCCGGCGGGTGCTCGACGTGGCCGGCGGCTCGGGCATCTACGCCTCCGCGCTCCTCGACGCGAACGCCGAGCTCGAGGTCAGCGTGCTCGAGCGGCCGCCGGTCGACGAGGTGACGCGCACGCTCCTCGCCCGGCGCGGCCACGACGCGATCCACGTGATCGCCGGCGACATGTTCGCCGGCCTGCCGCCGGGATACGACCTGCACCTCTTCTCGCATGTCCTGCACGATTGGGACGTGCCCGAGGTCACGTCGGTGATCGAGCTCTCGTTCGGGGCGCTCCCGGCGAACGGCTGGATCGTCGACTACGACGTCCACGGCGGCGGTCGCGGCGACCCGTCGGCGGCGGCATTCTCCGCCCTCCTCATGCACTCGACGGAGGGCCGCTGCTACTCGGTCGCGGAGGTCGACGGGCTCATGCGCCGTGCCGGCTTCGTCGACGTCGAGGTCCGGCGCACGATCGGCGACCGCTCGGCGGTGTGCGCCCGCCGGCCGTGACGGGGCAGCGGATCAGACCCCTGGGGCAGTTCAGCGTTTGAGCCTCAGACGGCCAGCAGCCGCTCGAAGAACGAGCGGTAGCGGGTGAGTGCGACCCGCAGGTCCTCGGTCCCGGCGTCCTCACCCTCGTCCCACTGCGCCTCGAGGCGGCGACGCTCCTCGGCGAAGACCCGCGCCAGCTCCTGCATCACCTCGGACACGAGCCCGTCGGCCTCCTCGACCGCCTGCCGCGGATGGTCGACGAACTCCGCCTGGATGTCGTGCCAGCGTGAGCGGTACTCCTCGCCGTCGCCGCTGAAGAGCACCTCGCTCGTGCTCATCGGTTGAACCCGGCGGGCTCCGCGGCGTCCTCACGCTCGACGAGCCGGTCGAAGAGGCTGCGGTAGTGCACCATCGCCTGGCGCAGGTCCTCGGTGTCGGCGCCGCCGTTCCCGGAGCCGGCGATCGAGTGGCCCGCGCGGTAGTTCTCGACGACCTCCGGATAATCGACCGAGAGGTCGGCGGCGCGCTGGTCGAAGTCGTCGACCGGGTAGCCGCGCTCGCGCATCGCCTCGCCGATCAGCCGGTCCGCATCGGTGACTGCCGGGACCGGATCGTCCACGAACTGCGCCTGCACGTCCTTCCACCGCTCGAGATACCGCGCCCGCGACTCCGGCGCGAGCGGTCGGATGTC
>DATIDU010000003.1:0-22257 GCA_035456145.1 Gaiellales bacterium
GAGCTGGCCGAGACGGTCGAGCGGATCGCCACCGTCCGCCTGCAGGCACCCGAGTCGACCCCGTTGGACATCGCCTCGGTCCGGCGCTCGCTCGTCATCCAGCACGTGGAAGAGGCGCCGTGGCGGCGGCTCCTGCGCCGATCCGGCTGACGTCGCCACCTGCGACAATCCGGGCATGGCCGCAACCCGCACCGATGGGCGGCTGACCACCAACCGCCCGGCCTCCGCGCGCCTCCGCGACTGGCGGTCGTCGCGGCGCTCCGCCTTCATCGTCTCGAGCGTCCTGGTCGTGGCCTCGACGCTCCTCGTCGGGGCGCTGACGCCCCACGTTCCGGTGCGCTCCGCCGGCGTGTTCTACCTGCTCGCGGTGCTGGGGGCGTCGTCGGTCTACGGCCTGTGGTGGGGCCTGGCGACGAGCCTGGCGTCGGCGCTCGCCTTCAACTTCTTCTTTCTTCCCCCCGAGCACACGCTCGTCATCAACTCCTCCAGCGACTGGCTCGCGCTCGCCGCATTTGCCGTCACGGCGGTCGTCACGAGCGACCTCGCTGCGCGCGAACGCGCCGGCAGGGAGGAGGCGGCCCGGCGGGCGGAGGAAGCCCGGCTCGGCGAGCGGCTCGCGACTGTCATCGCGACGGCGCCCAACCTCGACGACGCGCTGGCCGGTCTCGGCGACCAGGCGGCCCGGACCCTCGGCGCGACGACGGGGGTCATCGTGCGCGGCGTCAGCCCCACCCCGAGGGCGGGCGTGCTCCCGCTGGAGCTGAACGGCCGGCCCATCGGGGAGCTGCGCCTCTCGGGCGGCGACCCCGGGCTCGTGAGCTCGCCGGCCGCCCAGCGGATCGCGCGCCAGCTCGCGGGATTGATCGCCCTCGGCGAGGAACGCGAGCGGCGCATGCGCGAGGAGGTGAACGCCCGGGCGCTCAAGCGCTCGGACGAGCTCAAGACGGCGCTTCTGCGCGCCGTCTCCCACGACCTGCGCTCGCCGCTTCAGGCCATCGCCGCGGCCGCCGGTGGTCTGCACTTCGCAGCCCTGGACGACGAGGAGCAGGAGCTTCTCGACACGATCGGCGCCGAGAGCGGCCGCATGAGCCGCATGATCGAGAACCTGCTCGACCTTTCGCGTCTCACCGCGGGTGCGCTGCGCCCGGCCGCCGACTGGCTCGATCCGCGCGAGCTCGTGGAGGCCGGTGTGGCCGAGCTCTTCCGGGGGGAGCCGCAGGGCCGCGTGCGGGTTGAGCTCGCGCCCGACCTGCCGCTCGTGCACGGCGACGGCCCGCAGCTCCAGCGTGTCGTCGTGAACGTGATCGACAACGCGCTCAAGTTCTCGCCCGCCGATCGCCCGGTCGGCGTCCGCGTCGCGGCGCACGGCGAGCTCGTCGAGGTCGCGGTTTCCGATCACGGTCCGGGTGTGGCGGCGGACGACGCCGAGCGCATTTTCGAGCCCTTCGCGCGCGGTGCGAAGAGCGGCGATGTTCCCGGGTCGGGTCTCGGGCTTGCCATCGCCCGCGGGCTCGCTCGTTCGAACGGCGGCGAGCTGCGGCTGGCGCCGCCGGACGGAAACGGGGCCACCTTCATCCTCAGCCTGCCTGCGGCCGCGGGCGACGGCGCCCGGTGAGCGGCGAACCGCTCATCCTGGTCGTCGACGACGAGCGGCCGATCCGGCGGGCGCTGGAGGTGACGCTCACGAAGGCCGGCTATCGCGTTGCGACCGCAGGCAGCGCCGCCGAGACGCTGACCGTCGCGGCCCTGTCGCCGCCCGATCTCGTCATCCTCGATCTCATGCTCCCGGACGGTGACGGTGCCGAGGTGTGCGCCGAGCTCCGCGACTGGCTCACCGCGCCAATCCTGCTCATCTCGGCGATCCAGGACGAGCCCGACAAGATCCGCGCCCTCGACGCGGGCGCCGACGACTACCTCACCAAGCCGTTCGGGGTCGGCGAGCTCCTGGCCCGGGTGCGGGCGCTTCTGCGCCGCTCCGAAGGCGCCGTGCCGGGCGACCGCGTCATCGAGGTCGGCCGGCTCTCGGTCGACCTGCCGCGTCGGGTCGTCACGGTGGACGCCGCCGAAATACATCTGACCCCGACCGAGTTCGACCTGCTGAAGGAGCTTGCGCTGGCGGCCGGGAGGCCGCTGACCCACCAGATGCTCCTGCGGAAGGTCTGGGGGCCCGGATACGCCCAGGAGATGCAGCTCCTGCGCACGCACATGGGCCGCCTGCGCGACAAGCTGGAGGCGGCCGGGATCCCTCGGGACTCGATCGAGACCCTGACGGGCGTCGGCTACCGGCTGCGCGATCCTGCCGTCCTGCACTCCTGACGCCTTAACCGGCGGCCGACGGCGCCGATCAGTTGGGTATGAAGCTTCCCCACGCCCATGTCCTGGATCGGCTGTCGATCCGCGCCAAGCTCTACCTCGCGTTCGGCGCCATCCTGGCCCTGCTCATCGGCGTCGCCGCGACGGCCCTCTGGGGGACGTCGAGCATCACCGGCTCGGCCGACAAGATCGACGCCGTCGTGTCGCAGAAGCTCCTCGTCGCCAAGGAGATGGGCGCGGCGGCCGGCGACTTCCACTTCGCCCAGACCAAGTACGCCCTGGTGGGCCCGTCGGGCCGTGAGGACTTCCTGGCAGACGTGGGCGCGTTCAAGCACGTGCTCGCCGAGGCGGACCGCAACACCACCGACCCCGGTGACCGTGCGACCCTGGCTCAGGTCAAGGCGGCATTCGCGGACTTCATGGCGGTTGACGCGCAGATGTGGGCGGCCGTGCAGGCCGGCGACCAGCCCAAGGTGCTGAAGCTCGTCGATAGCTCGGATGCGTCCGTGGATGCGCTGACGGAAAAGCTTGACGCGTACCTGACGGAGGCGCAGGGCGACCGGAGCGCTGCGATCGCACAGCTTCAGTCGACGGACTCGACGACGCGCACGGTGTCAATTGTCCTCGTCATCGTCGCGGTGCTCGCGGCGATCGGGATCGCCTATCTGCTGACCCGGCGGATCTCCGGCGGCCTGGCGCCGCTGCGCGAGCGGCTCGGGAGCCTCCGCGACCACTGCCTGACCGATCTCCAGGACGGCCTGAACGCGATGGCGACGGAGGGCGACCTCTCCCACGAGGTCGTCCCTGTGACGACCCCGGTCGAGGTTCGCGGCGGCGACGAGATCGCGGCGCTCGGTGAGATCTTCAACGACATGCTCGGCCGCGCGCAGTCGACCATCGTGGCCTACAACGCGATGCGCGCCCGCACCGGCGAGATGGGGCGGGTTGCGGGCGAGATCGGCTCCGGCGACCTGTCGTCGACCGTCGAGCCGCTGAGCGACCGCGACGAGTTCGGGCACGCGTTCGTGGCGATGCACGACTATCTGATCGAGATCGCCGAGGTGGCGGCCAGCATCAGCGACGGCGACCTGTCGGCGCACGTGCAGGCGCGCTCGGAGGCAGACCGGCTCGGCACCGCGTTCGTCAAGATGCAGGCCTACCTCGCCGAGATGGCCCAGGCCGCCGAGCGGCTGGCGGCGCGCGACCTGACCGCGTCGCTCACCCCTCGCGGCGAGGGCGATGTGCTCGGGAACGCGTTCGCGCGGATGACCGACAACATGTCGCTCGTCATCTCCGAGGTGGCGGGTGCCACCCGCCGGCTGTCCGAGGCATCAACGCAGATGGCCACGGCATCGAGCGAGGCCGGTCGCGCCGTCGACGAGATCGCCTCCGCGGTCGGCGAGGTCGCGGAGGGTGCCCAGCGCCAGGTCGTGATGATCGGCGAGACCAAGAGCACCGTCGTCGAGGCCAACGAGGCCGCCGTCGAGGCCAGCCGAGTCGCCGGCCAGGGCGTCGGCGTAGCTGCCGAGGCGACCGCGGCGATCCAGAGCCTCGCCGAGTCGGCCGAGGAGCTGGCCGGGGCAATGGGCGGGCTCACCAACCGGTCGGAGCAGATCGGCGGCATTGTCGAGACGATCTCGAGCATTGCGGCCCAGACCAACCTGCTCGCGCTGAACGCCGCGATCGAGGCCGCCCGCGCCGGTGACCAGGGCCGCGGCTTCGCGGTCGTCGCGGAGGAGGTGCGCAAGCTCGCGGAGGAGAGCCAGGAGGCGGCCGAGCGGATCGGCGCGCTGATCAGCGAGATCCAGGCGCAGACCGCCGGTGCGGCCAGGGTCGTGACGGCAAGCGCGGAGAGCACGCGGGCATCCGTCGACACCGTCGAGCGCAGCCGCCAGGCCTTCGAGTCGATCGGCCACGCGGTGGCCGACATCACGAGCCGGGCCGAGACGATCGAGCGCGCGACGGGCGAGATCGCATCGGTCGCCGAGCAGTCGTCCGCGTCGGCGGAGCAGGTGTCCGCCGCCACTGAGGAGACCTCGGCCACCGCCCAGGAGCTGGCCCAGTCCGCCCAGGACCTCAACCGCACCGCGGCCAACCTGGAGCGGATCGTGGCGCAGTTCACCCTCGCCGACCGAGGCTAAGCTCACCGCCCCATGAGGGCGCACCGGACGTCGACGCGGCCGGCGGCTTCTCGCCGGCGCGGCCGGAGCGGCCGCCGTGGGCGCCGGTGCGGTGTGGGCCGATCGCTCCGGCGAGGCGGCGCGGGTCTGGCATCACTTCGCCGGCGGCTGCGCGGGTCCCGACGGCGCCGTCCTGCCCGCGCCTGCACAGGATCCCGTGAGCGGACGGTTCCGCTCCCGGCACGTGCCGGACGACGATGTCGGCTTCATGGTATGGCGGCCCGGCACGCGCGCGGATGCGCTGCCGGTGCTCGTGGTGCTGCCCGGGCGCGGTTCGTCGGGGCGTGTGGCGTTCGACGAGTTGCACCTGCACGCCTTCCTCGCGGCGGAGCTCGCGCGACGCGGCGGCGCCGCGGGACTCGCCTCCGTGGACGGCGGCGAGAGCTACTGGCACGCCCGCCCGGACGGCGAGGACCGGATGGCCATGCTCGAGGCGGAGTTCCTGCCGCTCCTCCAGCGCGAGTTCGGCCTCGGCGGGCCCGGCCGGCGATCGCCGGGTGGTCGATGGGCGGCTACGGCGCGCTCCTGGCCGCCGAGCGCGACCCGGCCGGATGGTCGGGAGTCGCCGTCGCGAGCCCCGCGATCTGGCCGGCGTACTCGGATGTCTGGGTCGGCGACGCCTTCGACGGCCGCGGGGACTTCGAGGGGCACGACGTGTTCGCCGGATCCCCGGCGCTCGAGCGGATGCCCGTCTGGATCGGCTGCGGCCGAAGCGACCCGTTCTCCGAGAACAGCCGCCGCCTCGCCGCGCGGCTCCGGGCGCAAAGAACGAACTGGGCCGACGGCGGCCACGACCAGTGCCTGTGGCGGCTCGTCGCGCCGACGCAGATGGCGTTCGCGGCCGCCGCGCTGCAGGGCTGAACCACCGGGGCCAGGCCCCGTACGGGGCCTGGCCCCACGGGGTTTCGCCTCGGGTTACGAGCCGGCGATGCGCTCGGTGTGCGAGTACACGTTGAAGCGCTGCTCGCGCAGGAAGCCGGCCAGTGTGATTCCGAACCGGCGGGCGGCGTCGACGGCAAGGCTCGACGGAGCCGAGACCGCGCAGACGATCGGGATGCCCGCGACAGCCGCCTTCTGCACGATCTCGAAGCTCGCCCGCCCCGACACGAGCAGGATCCGGTCGGCGAGCGGAAGGTCGCCCGCCATCAGAGCGGCGCCGACGACCTTGTCGACGGCGTTGTGGCGGCCCACGTCCTCGCGCGACGTGAGGAGCTTCCCGCCGGCGTCGAAGAGCGCCGCGGCGTGGAGGCCGCCCGTGCGGTCGAACACGCGCTGGACGCTCCGCAGCTCCTCCGGCAGCGCGGTCAGCACGTCCGGCGCCACCTCCGGCCCGGGGGCGACCGGCGCGCACTGGACGTCGAGCGCGTCGAGCGATGCCTTGCCGCAGACACCGCAGCTCGACGTCGTGTAGAAGCTGCGCTCCGCGAGGTCGGGGAGCGGCCGCCCGACGGCGACCGTGACGACGTTGTAATGCTGCTCCTCCCGCGGCACGTCGCAGTAGCGGACGCCGCGCAGGTCGTCCGGCCCGATCAGCCCCTCGGTGAGGAGGAAGCCGGCGGCGAGCTCGAAGTCGTGGCCGGGGGTGCGCATCGTGACCGCGATCGTGCGCTGCGCCCCGCCGGGTTCGTCGACCCGGATCTCCATCGGCTCCTCGGTGGCGAGGCGGTCGGAACGCCTCCGGCGCTCGCCGGCCTCGACGTTCAGGACGCGGACGCGGCTCGAGCTGGAGGGGCGCTCCGGGGCCGACAGCATGCCGGCGTCCTCGGCCGGCTCATGCGCCATCGTCCGCCTCTGGCGTCCGGTTCTGGACGTACTGGAACCCGAACCGGCCCTTGACGCACAGGTTGCCGTGGGTGACCCCATGGTCGAGCGGCGAGGTCACTTTGACGATCGTGTTGTCCTGGACGTGCAGCTCCAGGCTGCAGCCCACCCCGCAGTAGGAGCAGATCGTCTCGGTCACCGTCTGCGCCGACTCGTCCCAGCCGCCGGCCTGACGCAGGTCGTATTCGCTCTTGAACATGAGCGCCCCGGTCGGGCACACCGCGATGCAGTTGCCGCAGTAGACGCACGCCGACTCCGGGAGCGGCGCCGCGAACTCGGTCGCGATGCGGGCGTCGAACCCACGCCCGGCGACGGCGATGGCGAACGTGTTCTGCCAGTCGGTGCCGCAGCCCTCGACGCACTTGTAGCAGAGGATGCACTTCGCGTAGTCGCGGACGTAGTTCTCGTTGTCGATCTTGACCGGCTGGGCGACCGTCGCCGCGGTCTGGCCGTCGCCGGCGTGGTGGTGGCCGGCCTGGGCGCGGTCGCGGGCGCCCTCAGGGGCCGGCGGCGCCGGCGGCCCGTAGCGCTCGGGAGCGGCGCCGTACTCACCGTTCCAGCGCTCGACATGTTGCGTCGTCGAAAGGTCGACGCTCGACCCCAGGAACTCGAGCACCATCTTGCGGCTGTGGTCGACGCGGTCGCTGCGCGTGCGGACGACCATCCCGTCCTCGGCCCTGCGCGCACACGACGGGACGAGCACGCGCGAGCCCTCGACCTCGACCACGCAGACCCGGCAGGCGTTCACCGGCGTGAGCGTCTCGCCGTAGCAGAGGGTCGGGATGTCGAGCCCGCGCGCCTTGCAGGCGTCGAGGATGGTCGACCCCTCCGGGACGCGCACGGCATCGCCGTCGATCTGAAGCTCGACGGTGCGGCGGATCGTGACGGGGACGGCACTCATCAGGCGGGCTCCTCCTGGAAGACTCGCAGATCGCGCACGGCCGAGTCGATCGCGTTCGCAGCGGTCTGACCCAGGCCGCAGATCGACGCATCGCGCATCGCGCGGGCGATCTCGTCGAGCAGTGCCAGCTCGTCGGAGACGGTGCCCCGCGGGCACTTCGACGCGAGCCGCAGGAGCGCCTCCTGCTGGCGCACGGTCCCGACCCTGCATGGCACACACTGCCCGCACGACTCGTCGCGGAAGAAGGCGGCGATCCGAAGCAGCATCGGCACGAGGTCGACCGTATCGTCGAACACCATGACGACGCCGGAACCCAGCGTCGCTCCGGCCGCCCTGGTGGCTTCGAATGACAGCTCGAGATCAAGCTTGTCCGGGCCGACGAAGCCACCCGCGGCGCCGCCCAGGAGCACGGCCTTGAGCGCGCGCCCGCCCGCCACGCCGCCCGCCATCTCGAGCAGATCGCGGAGCGTCACCCCGAACGGCGCCTCGTAGAGGCCGGGCCGCTCGACGCAGCCCGAGAGGCAGAAGAGGCGGGTTCCGGTGGACTGCTCGGTGCCGATCGCGGCGAACGCCGCCCCGCCCTCGATCACGATGTCGAGGACGTTGATGAGGCTCTCGACGTTGTTCACGATCGTCGGCTTGGAAAAGAGGCCGGAGTCGACCGGGAACGGCGGCTTCGAGCGCGGCTCGCCGCGGTAGCCCTCGATCGAGTTGAAGAGCGCGGTCTCCTCCCCGCAGATGTAGGCGCCTGCGCCCTTGCGCAGCTCGACGTCGAAGCGGACGCCCGCACCCATGACGTCGTCGCCGAGGAAGCCGCGGGCGCGGGCCTCTGCGATCGCGTTGGAGAGCCGCTCCCACGCCAGCGGGTACTCGCCGCGGAGGTAGACGTACCCGCGCTCGCAGCCTGTCGCGAACCCGGCGATGGTCATGGCCTCGACGAGGGCGAACGGGTCGCTCTCGATCACGATCCGGTCCTTGAATGTGCCCGGCTCGGACTCGTCGGCATTGCAGACGAGGTAGTGCGGCCGCACCGGGTTTCGCGCCACGGCGTCCCACTTGCGGCCGGTCGGGAACGCGGCCCCGCCGCGGCCCAGGAGGCGCGAGTCGGTCACCTCGCGGATGACGCCGGCCGGCCCCATGTCGATCGAGGCCCGGAGCGCCGCGTAGCCGCCGGCGGCCCGGTAGCTGTCGAGGCTCAGCGGATCGACCTTGCCGATCCGCCGTAGCAGCCGCAGCGCCGGGTCGCCGGCCTGCGGGACGAGTGCCGGCGGGGGCTCGGGTGCAGGTGCGCCCGCGAGCGCGGCGGCGATGTCCGAGGCGGTCGCGGGCGCGATCTCGTGCTCGTGCGCCTCCGCTCCCGCCCGGGTGACGAGGACGGCCGGGGCCCGCTCGCACATGCCCAGGCACGGGCTCTCAAGCCAGATCGCATGGCCGTTCCCGGGGTGCTCGCCCGCCGGGCCAACGGTGCGCTCAAGCTCAGCGACGAGCTCGCTGCTCCCGTGGCACATGCAGGCGATGTCGGTGCAGACATGCGTCACGAGCGGGGCGCGCGGCTCGAGCGCGAAGAGCGCGTAGAAGCTGGCCACGCCGTACGCCTCGGCCGGCGGGACCGTGAGCCGCCGGCACACGTAACCGAGCGCCGCCGGGCTGATCCAGCCGATCCGGCTCTGCACCTCGTGCAGCACCGGCAGCAGCAGGTGGCGCTGCCCGCGCGCGGCATGCCCGCCGCGGGCCGAATGGCCGTCCGCCCCGCGCGCCCCGCCGACCCAGGACGAGCCCGGGGGGCCGAGGACGCCGTCGACCGCGTCGCGCTCGGCCGCCGTCGGGGGGCTGTCAAAGAGCCTCAGATCCACGACGCTACTTCGCGGGCACCGAGAGCTGCGTGGCGGCCTCCCGGGCGCGCTCCTCGTCCGAGATCCGGTTGACCGCGATGGCGCTCGCCTTGAACTCGGCCGTCCCGGACTTCGGGTCGGTCGCGTCGATGGTGAGCACGTTCGTCTCGACCTCGTCGGGGAAGTGGAGCGTCATGAACGCCAGGCCCGGCCGCAGGGAGTCATCGGTTGCGACAGGCGCATAGACGTATCCTCGCCGCGAGCTCACCTTCACGAGCTCGCCGTCCTCGACGCCCAGCCGCTCGCAGTCCTCGGGCGAGAGGCAGAGCGCCTCGCGACGGCGAAGCGGCGAGCGGTAGCCGCCGCTCTGGACGCCCGTGTTGTAGGAGTCGAGCCGCCGGCCCGTGGTGAGCCGGATCGGGAACTCGTCCGAGAGCTTGTCCACGGGCGGCACATGCTCGACGACGTTGAACGGCGCCGGCGGGCCGGTGATCGGGCTCTCCCAGAGGCGCCCGTGCAGGAAGAGCTCTCCCGGGTGGTCCTCGTCGTAGCAGGGCCACTGGATTCCCCCCAACTCGTCGAGCCGGGGGTAGGTCATGCCGGCGTGCATCGGCGACAGCGAGCGCAGCTCGGTCCAGACCGACTCGGCGTCGGGCGGGCCGAGGTCGTGGCCCATGCGGCGGGCGATCTCGCACACGATCTCGATGTCGTCGCGCGCCTGCCCGGGGGGGTCGAGCGCCTTCCGCACCCGCTGGACGCGCCGCTCGCTGTTGGTCACGGTGCCCTCGGCCTCACACCAGCTCGCCGAGGCGGGCAGGACGACGTCGGCCATCTCGGCGGTCCTGGTGAGGAAGATGTCCTGCACGACCAGGTGGTCGAGCCCCTCGAGCAGCTTCTTCGTGTGCTTCGCGTCGGCCTCCGACTGGGCCGGGTTCTCGCCGACGACGTAGAGCGTGCGCAGCTCGCCGCGGTCCATCGCCTCGAACATCTGCGTCAGGTGCCAGCCGTAGCGGGGCTCGATCGTGACCCCCCAGGCATTTTCGAACTTGGCGCGGGCCGCATCGTCGCGCTCGATGTCCTGGAACCCGGGGAGCTTGTTCGGGATCGCGCCCATGTCGCCGCCGCCCTGGACGTTGTTCTGGCCGCGCAGCGGGTTCAGCCCCGAGCCGTAGCGGCCGACGTGGCCGGTGAGGAGGGCGAGGTTGATGAGGCTGAAGACGTTGTCGACGGCGTTGTGGTGCTCGGTGATTCCGAGCGTCCAGCAGATGATCGCCCGGTCGGCACGCGCGTAGGCGTGCGCGGCGTCGCGGATGACGTCGGCCGGGACGCCGGTCTCGAGCTCGCCGCGCTCGAGCGTCCACGGCTCGACCGAGGCGGCGTACTCGTCGAACCCGGTCGTCGCGCGCTCGATGAACTCGCGGTTGTGCAGGCCCGCGTGCAGGATCTCGCGCGCCATCGTGTTGGAGAGCGCGACATCCGTTCCGACGTCGATTCCAAGCCATGCGTCGGCCCACTGCGCCGAGCTCGTGCGGCGCGGATCGACCGCGAAAAGGCGCGCACCGGCGTGCACCGCCTTCAGGACGTGATGGAAGAAGATCGGATGGGTTTCACGGGCGTTCGACCCCCACAGGAAGATCACATCGGTCTCCTCGACCTCCTGGTAGGAGCTGGTGCCGCCCCCGGCCCCGAACACCGTCGCCAGACCGACGACGCTGGGAGCGTGTCAGGTCCGGTTGCAGCTGTCGACGTTGTTCGAGCCCATGACGACGCGGGAGAACTTCTGCATCATGAAGTTCATCTCGTTCGACGCCTTGGAGCAGCTGAACAGGCCGAACGCTCCGGGGCCCTCGGCCGCCGCCGTCCGGAACCCGGCGGCTGCGCGGTCGAGCGCCTCGTCCCAGGTTGCCGGCCGCAGCGCGCCGTTTTCGCGCACCATCGGCTCGGTCAGCCGGGTGAGTGGCTTTCGCATCCTTTCCATCACCTCCTTCCCACGGCGAATCGTACCCCGATACGGGTCGTGGCTAGTCCTGCTCCAGCCCGCTTGTGGCGCGGAACTCCGCCGTCCGATTGGTATGTGGGAAGGGCTCTGCCGGTATCTCGATCCCAAGCGCGGCGCAGAGGGGCTCCCAGCCATCGCCGGCCCGGTATTCCACCAGCCGTTCAGCGGGGACCGCCTCGCGGACGCGGTCGTTGTGCCGGATGTAGGCGGCGATCGCGCCGTCGCGGTCGCGCCAGTCGGGCGTGAACGTCGTCTCGATCATGGCGAGCACCATCCGCCGGCGCTCGACCCAGCCCTCGTCCTCGGGCGGCACAGGCTTCTGGAGCGCCTGCGCGATCGTCCGCCCGAAGCTGTTCCACCAGGCCTCCGGCGACTCGCGCACCGAGAGCAGGACGACGGCATCGGGGAACGCCCTGGCGATCGGCTCCCAGAAGGCGCAGGCCGGCCAGTCCACCGTCGCGTGGAACCCGGCCAGAAATCCGGGCCAGTCGACGTCCTCACCGCGGGTCGCGGCGGCCCACACCGCCGTATCGGACTCGCGCTCGATCAGCTCGCTCATGTGGTAGCACGGCCCGCCGAGCAGCTGCTCAAGCGCCAGCTTGAGCGAGTGCGTGCCGGTCCGTCCCAGCCCTGCTCCCACAACCCGAACCGCCATTCGTCCCCCTCGGTTGCCTACGGCGGCGATCCTAGCGGCGTACCGCAACCAGGGGAGAGACGATCGGGGCAATCACGTATGCAAGCCTGCGCGGCGGTGGCCGATGACCCTAGTGCGATGACAATGCACTCTGTCGACGACCTGCGCTTCAGCGCTTCACCTTCGGACGTCGACGAGCAGGCCCTGCTCGATGCGCAGGCCCGCCTCGCGCTCGCTGTCGCGGCGCTCGACGGAGCCGCCGAGGCGCTGATCGAGGCCGGGCTTCCCGAGCATGAGTACGACCCGATCGACCGCTCGCGGGCCGAGGTGGAGGCGATGCAGCGCATTCTGACGGCGCGGCTTGCCCGCATGGCCACGACCGTCCGGCGCTCGGCTGCGATCACGGATCTCGTGGAGCACGACCGCCTTGCCGTCGCCCCCACGAGCACCGACGGCCCGCCCGACACGGATGCGGCGCTGGCGCTCCTCTTCGGCGAGAGCGGGATCGGCGACCTCGAGACCGAGGCGGGGCGGCACCTCACCGCGGTCGTCGAGTACCGAACGGGCGGGCTGGTCATGGTCAGCGCCGACATCGGGTTGGTGGAGGAGGGAGCAACCCTGCACGGGGCGATCGTCGACCGTTCGGGCACGCCGTGGCGGGTCGACCTGCGGGTCGAGTCCGGGCACGACCGCGGCGACCGCGCCCACCTCGCGCTGCGCCCGGCCGCGATCGACCGGCTCGAGCGGCACACGCCGTCCCAGCTCGAGATCGGCGGCTCGGCCACCCTCGAGGCGGTGTACTGCGGCGGCCTCTACGAGGGCGCCGAGGTGCTGGGCCGCGTCGTCGGGCTCTCGGCGACGGGGGTCACGTTCTCGACGACGAAGCCGCTTCGCACCGCGGACCGGCTGCGCTTCCACGGGCGCTTCTTCTCGGAGGAAGTGCGGGCGGCGGTGCGCGTCCTCGCGGTCGATGCCGAGACGGAGAGCGGGGGCCTCCTCGTGAACTGCTGGTTCGAGGACATCGACGCCGAGAGCCGCGCTGCGGTGGATCGCGTCCTCGAGCACGCCCATCACCCCGAAGCGCCGATCAGCTACAGCCAGCTGCGCGAGCTGTCGGACGGCAAGGCCGAGCCGCGGCGCGGCATGCGCCGCCTCCTGCGCCGCTAGTACGCGGCTCGTCAAGCGCGTAGGCTTGGGCCCGTGTCACGGGTCAGGGCTGAGATCGATGCGCTCCTCGTGCTCGAGCACGGCCGGGCGTTCGAGCTCCGAACCCATGCCGACGGCTGCGAGCTCGCGGGCGGCATCGATGGTGAATCCGGCTGGTTCCGGCACTGGCCACTCGAGCCGTCGGCCGGGTGGATCAGTACGACCGACGAGAACGTCGTTGAGGGGCTGTGGGTGCGCGACTGCACGCCCGGAGCGGTCGAGTGGCCCGCCTCCGCGGCCGAGCTCGATGCCGACATCGACCTGACAATGCCATGGCCTGCGCCCTGCTCCGCGACGATGGAAGAAGGCGGCGAGACGACGCGCTATGGGCTTCGCTGCTCAGACGCCGACCCGGCGCGCTGGGTCGCCCTTCGGGGTGCTTCCGCGCGCGTCGGGCTCGGTGCGGACGGAGCGCTCGTGCGGATCGTCGCCGAGGCGCCGCCGGTCCCGCGCTCCCGGGAGGCCGTTGTCGTGCGTGCCGGCGACTGGAGCGCTGCGCTCCAGCACGGTCGGTACCTCCACGTCGGGCGGGCGGCCTGGCTCGACGGGGAGCGGGGCGAGTTGCTGGAGTCGGCGCACGGCACCGCATGGCTCGGCCGGCTGGCCGACAACTCGCTGTGCTCGCTCACGATCGACGATGCCCGGGAGGGCGATGCGATCGATCTGCCGGAGGCGCCGCGAGTCGATGAGGTGAGCCTCTGGCAGCGCTGGCCGGCCGCCGTCCGGGCGACATGGTGGCGCGACGGCGGGCGCACCCGGGTTCAGATCCGATTCGGAGAGGAGTCCCCGGAGCAGTGGGCGCGGATTGGTGGCGGCGAGGTCTGGGTCGGTTCGTCGGCCGCCGGCGAGCTGCGCGCGCTGCTCTTCGGCGACGTCGAGGTGGCGTCGCCCGAATTCGAGCGGCCGGGCGTCGCGGGCGATCTGGTCGAGGACATGCGGGGCGACGACATGGTCGAGACGGCCCGGTCGATCTGGTTCGAGCTCTACGGCCTGGCCGGTGCGGTCGGCGTGCCGTCGGGGTTCGGCTCGACGTACGGCGTCCCCTCCAAGCTTGCGATCACGTTCGGCGACCCGGACGGCGACGGGCCGTCGATCATCGTCGCGTCGTCACGGTCTGACCGGCGCATCGCCCGCTGGGAGGCGCTCGAGCACCTCGGGCTCGGCGACGAGGCGGAATCGCCCGACGAGCTCCCCTGGGCGCCGGTCGACATCGCGGTGGGCGGCGTGCCCGCGCCTTTCGAGCTCCACCGGATCGGCGACCGCTGGGCTGCGGTCGGCCGGCTCGGACGGACGACGATCTGGATGGCCGCCGACGGGTACGACTTCGGGGACGTCTCGCTCGAACCCGTCCACGACCTGGCTCCGCACGTGGAGGAGCGGCGCCGGCAATTCGGAGCGATGGCGCAGCGGCTGCCTCCGCAGGAACCGCCGGACGTCCTCACCCGCCTGCGTGCGGCGGCGCTTGTCCTGGATGGGCTCATGAACGCGCTCGACCGCACCGCGGGCGCGCCGCCGATCGGCTCGGCCTTCACCGAGCGAGTTGTCGCGTCCTGGGGAGGCCACGACCGGTACGAGCGGCTCCTCGGGCTCCATACGATGCTGCGCCAGATCTGCGGACGCAGCGGCGGCCGTCCGGAGATGCATGACGACGGCTCGATCACGATGTGCCTCTCGCTGCGACACGCGATTCCCAGCGACGGCTCCGGCACGATCAGCCATGCGTTCGCCGTCTACAGGGATGGGACGGCCGAGCCCGCGCCGCCGCCCGACCCGGCCGCGGCGCGCCGGGGCGAGGGGCACGAGGTGGACTTGCGGCTCGTGGAGGAGAACGGGGCCTGGCGCGTCCACACCGACCTGCTCCAGATCCTGATCGACCGGCTGGGCTCCCTGGAGGAGGTGGTGCGGCCGCTCTCCGAGCAGACCGGCTGAGGCCCGGGAAGACCGCACCCCTCCGAACGCGTCATGCAGGCAGTCGATCGTCCGAAGGAGTCTGACATCGTGACCAATGACGAGAAGAAGGCCCCACCGCCGCAGCCCCGCATCGTGGGGGAGGGCGACAACGGCCTCGACGTGATGGTCTACCGCGAGACGCTGGCCGCACTCGGCTTCGTGCCGAAGGCCGACCGCGGCCAGTTCGGGGCGGGGATGCTGACGGGCGTCCTCGCGTTTCAGCGCCAGTCCGGCATCACCCAGACCGGGACGATCGGGAACCGCACCTACCAGCGGCTCTACCCGCACATCGGCCCCGCCGGCCGCCGGAGCCTCAAGACGGTCGCGCGCCGGTGGGCCGTTCGCGACAAGATGGTCGCGGAGCAGGAGTGGGGCCTTGGGAACGCCGACAAGATCCACTACCCGCCGCACGACGACCGCGCTCCCGGAGAGACCGCAGCCGCGATTGAGCGCTGGCAGGAGCACGAGCTCCCGATCATGCTCGACTGCTCGGAGTACGCGACCTGCATTGCCGCCGCCGCCGGCGCCCAGGACCCCACCAAGACCGGATGGGGCGCCAAGGGGTCGGTGTACACGGGGACGATGCTCACGGGCTGCCGCGAGATCCAGAAGAACCAGCTGAAGCCGGGCGACTTCGTCGTGTTCGGCCCCGGCACAGGCGAGCACACGTGCGTCGTCCTGTCGGTCGAGGACCCGGATGAGCCTCTGCTGACGAGCCACGGACAGGACATCGGGCCGATTCGGATCACGCTCACCGAGGAGTCGCACTTCCACGACGAGCCGGTGCGGTTCCTCGCTGCCGTGAAGTAGCGCCGCCGACGGCGCGCGGTCTAGACTCGGCTGCTGCCCCCTGACGACGTCACCGATGGCTTCGCCCGCTTCGCGTCCGCCATCTCGGCCACGGCGTTCATCGTGACGACCGCCGCCGACGGGTCGCGGGCGGGATGTCTGGTCGGCTTCGCGACGCAGGCCAGCATCCATCCACCGCGCCTGCTCGTGTGCATGTCGGTGAAGAACGCCACGTATCAGACCGCCGAGCGCGCCTCGCACCTCGGCGTTCACCTGATCCCGGCGGACCGCCTCGATCTCGCCGAGCTCTTCGGCGGGGAGACCGGCGACGACGTCGACAAGTTCGCCGGCCGGCGCTGGGAGGAGGGTCCCGGCGGCGCACCGCTGCTCCTGGACTGCCCGGTGCGGCTCTCCGGCCGTATCCTCGACCGGCACCTGCTGGGCGACCACGTCGGCTACCTGCTGGAACCGGTGGCGGTGTGGGCCGACACGGAGGTTGAGCCGCTCGACATCCGCCGCGCCGGCGGCATCGATCCCGGGCACGCCGCCTAGATGATTGATTCCACGCCCCCGTGATGTTCTGGGCGGCGAGAACCAAGCCTCGCCAGGACGCCGGGAGGGTCAATATCGGGTGATATTGACCCGACCGAGGACGCCGCGAGGCGCCGGTTCGCAGCCGCAGCCCCACCGCAGGACGGCACACGACCACCGTCGGACGTCCAGACGCGCGGGGGCGTGGAATCAATCATCTAGCGCCGGGCGGGAGCGGTCGCGTCGGCGAGCGCGGTGTCAAGCGACGCTGCGAGCTCGGCCGCGTCCGCGTAGACCGCGCGGCAGCCCGCCTCGCGCAGCTCGTCGGCGCCGAATCCGCCGGAGAGGAGTCCGATCGACGGCAGTCCCGCCTTGCCTGCGGCGATCGCGTCCCACGTCGTGTCGCCGATCACGACGAGGTGCTCCGACGGCGCGAGCCGCTCGCCGGCGGCCGCGATGAGGTCGGGTTGCGGTTTCGTGCGATCGACGTCTGAACCCGATGTCCAGGCGTCCACGAGCTCGCGCGCGTCGAGGAGATCGACGTAGTGCTCGACCTCCTCGAGCTTCGCGCTCGAAGCGAGGACCACGCGATGGCCCCGGTGGCGCAGGCCGAGAAGCAGGTCGCGCGCGCCGGGCAGAAGCGTCACCTCGCCGATCAGCTCGCCGTACCGGCGACCCTCGCTCTCGCGAATCCGGTCGCCCAGCCGCTCCTCGACGTCGTCGCCCGCGACTGCGGCCACGAGCTGGTCGCCGCCCATCCCGTTGTGCCGGTGCACCCGCCAGAGCGGCACGTCCACGCCGTGATCGGCGAACGCCCGCCCCCACGCGATCGTGTGCTGGTAGTTGGTGTCTACGAGCGTGCCGTCGATGTCGACGATGGCGCCGACGACGTCACGGCCTTCCGGCATCGGCCAGGCGTCGAGCGGCTCGCCGGCAGGTGGCGGCGGCTGCCGGGGAGGCGTCTCCGATCTCATGCGCCCAGGCCCGACGCGCGGTCCATGCGCTCCCAGGCCCGGATGACGATGCGGGCCACCTCGCCCAGCTCGTCTCCCCGGCTCATGAACCCCGGTACCGTGAATCCGACCTCGACGCCATCGGGGCCGGCGACGGTCACGTCAAGCGCCGCGTCGCCCGCCGGCCGGATCGGCAGATAGCGCCAGCCCGGAGCTCCGGGGACGTCGACGCGGCCTTCCGCGTCGTAGGGCGAAGCGTCGCGGTTTCGCTGGGGCTCGGCGTTCACGGCCGTTCACTGCCCCCCGACCGCAGAGGCCAAACGGGCCCCTGCTAGTGCGGTTTGCGTGCGAGGATTGCCATCGCCGCCTTCGCGTCGGCGAGCTCCTGGGTGTGATCGGCGGCCTGCTCGACCTGGTCCGCCAGCCAGCGCACCACGTCGTCGTCATGGGTCACCGCGTTCGCCGCCATGGCGCGCAGGCTTGCGGCGACGTCGTCGAGGAGCTTGATCTCTCCGCCCAGAGTCATGGTCCGCCCATCGGCAGGCGACCGGTTTCTGACCATCCCCGTTTCGACGTACCGACACTGGACGCGCGCCGCCTTTATGCCGCCCTCAAGGGGTGTATGTTCGCACGGTCTTCGATGGGGGAGCAGGTGGAGCAGTTCTCGCCAGGCAGCATTCGGCGGCTCCGGGAGGGCCCGGCCTGGATCGTCGTCATGGACGGCGACCACGACGTGTCGACCGCCCCTGCGCTCATCGATGAGCTCGAGCGGGCGTTCGCATCCGACGCGCCCGTCGTCGTGGATCTGGTGGACGTTGCATTCATGGACAGCGCCATCCTGAATGCGCTGCTCGCCGCTCGTGAGCGTGCACTGGCACGATGCGAGGGCTCATTCGCTCTCGTCGCTCCCCCTGGCTGCTTTGCAAGCCGCGTCCTTGCCCTCGTCGTCGGGACGCTGATCTCGACCTACCCGGACAGGACCCGCGCGCTGGCGGCCGTCGCCGCCGGGTGACACCGCGGTAGGGTTGCCGGATGCAGCGGCGTGCCGGCGCGGAGGCACGATGACCACAAGACGGCTCGAGGCGTTCAGCGACGGCGTCTTCGCCATCGCCATCACGCTTCTGATCCTGGACGTCCACGTCCCGGAGGACATGACCCATGCCGCCGCGGCGCTGCGCGCTCAGTGGCCGAGCTATCTCGGCTACGCGGTCAGCTTCGCCGTGATTGGGATCATCTGGTCCAATCACCACGCACCTGGCGTACGTGGGCCGCGTCGACCGCGGCTTTCAGTATCTGAACCTGATGCTGCTGGCGGCGGTCGCCTTCATCCCCTTCCCCACCGCGCTGCTGGCTCGGGCGCTGCAGGACGGTGAGGGCGAACGCGTCGCGGCCGCCGTCTACGGTGGCGCGTCGACGGCGATGGGATTGTCGTTCGGCGCGCTGTGGCTCTACGCGGTACATCGCCCCGGCATCCTGCGCCAGGCTCTGCCCCCAGACAGCGCTCGCGGCGATCACGCGACGCCTCGTCACCGGCGGGCCCGTGTACGGCCTTTCCATCGTGCTTGCGCTGATCGTCCCAAGCCTGTGCCTGCTCGTCTACGGCCTGCTCGCGGTGTACTACGCCATACCCGGTTGGGGCGGGATCCCCGACGCCATCGAGCAGTACTCGGCCTCGCCCTGATCGGCCGCGGCGACCCGTCGCCTCCAGCTCCCGATGACGGGAGTCGTCCTCAGCACGACGGTAAGGTGGCTTCCGGCTTGTGGCAGCCGCCATGCCGACGTTTCAGAGCGAGCAGAACTCTCCTGTACGGAGAGTTCCGAAAAGGCTTGATCTAGCCGTGGGTGGGTTCTAGACACGGCCTCTCGCCCCCTCGCCGCCTGACCATTCGTCCGCCTTGATCGTAGGAGCTCTTCGTGACCGCGTGGGCTTTGCGCACCTGTCGAATACTGGGCCGCCGGGTTGTCAGCAGAGAGGCGCGCTCCTCCGACTACGTCTCGGCCGGAAGAGCGCCTCTCCTGGGTTCGATTCCCATCGCCCACTTCGGGCTCTATAGTTGCGCGTGTCGCCTGAGCCGCAATTGCCCATCCAGACGGCGCGCCTGCGGCTGCGGCGGCTCGTGCTGGACGACCTCGCCGCGCTGCACGCCATCCACTCGCGCGAGGACGTCACGCGCTGGCTCTACTGGGACCCGCGCAGCAAGGACGAGGTGCGCACCTCCCTCGACGCCCACATCGCGCGGCCGTTCGACGAAGGCGTCGTGCTGGCGATCGATCTCGAAGGCGAGCTGATCGGCACCGCGAACGTCGCCGTCGGCGAGCACCGCCAGGGCGAGATCGGCTTCATGCTCCACCCCGACCACCAGGGTCACGGCTACGCGACCGAGGCGGCCGAGGCGATCGTCGACCTGGGGTTCGATGCGTACCGCCTGCACCGCGTCTACGGCTGCGTCGAGCCGCGCAACACGGCGTCGGTGCGCGTGCTCGAGCGGCTCGGCATGCGCAGGGAGGCGCACCTGATCGAGAACGCGTGGGGCAAGGGCGAGTGGCACAGCGAGGCGGTCTACGCGATTCTCGCTCGAGAGTGGCGAGCGGCGCGCGAGCGGCGCTGAGCACGGCCTCGCGGCGTTCTGGACGCCCTGGGCAGCTGCTGCGATCGTCGGCCCGTACAGGAACTCGGACGTCGGGGCGTCGACTCGGCCGCTCGGCTCCGACGCGGAGGCGTACGCCAGCGTGCAAGCCGCGCACTTCGACGTGCTGCGCGGAGCGCTGGCCCACTGCTGGCCAAGTGAGGGCCTGTCGAGGACGGCCGGCGTGGCGCCTAGCTGCAGGCTTCTCACAGCGAGTTTCAGCACTCTCCAAGTACCCCCAACGGGATTCGAACCCGTGTTACCGCCTTGAAAGGGCGGGGGCCTAGGCCGCTAGCCGATGGGGGCGCGCGGGCAGGATACCGGTCAGGCTGCGTCGTCCGGCCGTGCCGGAAGGCGTTCCAGCGCCGCCTGGAGCTCGTCCCAGGCCTCGGCTTCGATCTCGGCGTAGTCCGCAGCCTCCACGTCGCGGGTCAGCTCGAGATACCGCTGCCAGGCGGCTTCTCGGGTGAGCGGAAGGATCGTTGCGGGCTTGCCGGAGGTCATCTGTCTCTTAATACGTCTGACGGGGGGAGATAGTTCCCATCCCGTGGGCAGCATTACACATGTGGGCGGCCGTCGTGCTCCGGTTGCGGCTCCCGGGCGCTCCGTGCCAGGGCCAGGCCGGACAGGATCTCGAGCACCAGCCGGTGGGCGTTCACGGCGGTGATTCCGGACGGGTCGTAGACGGGTGCGACCTCCACGAGCTCGACCGCGACGATCGGCAGCTCGGCCGTGATCCGGCGCGCTCCGCGCAGGAGCTCGCGCATCGTGAGGCCGCCCACCTCGGGCGTCCCCGTGCCCGGCGCGTAAGCCGGGTCGAGCGCATCGATGTCGATCGAGAGGAACACGGGCTGGCCCCAGCCGGCCGCCGTGCGGATGACCTCTGAGAGGCACACGTCGAAGCCGCGCTCGTCGAGCTCGTACATCGTGTACCAGTGGAAGCCGACCTGCCGCATCCATGCGAACTCCTCCGGGCCGGGCCACCAGCCGCGCAGCCCGACCTGGATGAAGCGATCGCCGCGCACCCAGCCCTCGTCGACGACGAGCCGCATCGGTGTCCCGTGCGAGCGGACGACCCCGCGCAGGTCGGCGGCCGTATCGGCGTGCGCGTCGAAGTGGATCACGCCGACTGCGCCCTTCCCGCGGTGCTCGGCCACGGCCGCCAGGTTTGGATGGGCCACGGAGTGGTCGCCGCCGAGGATGATCGGGATCGCGCCCGCCGCGCAGATCTCGCTCACGCGGCGGCGCACCTGCGCGTGGCTTTCGGCGGGGTTGCCCGATACCGTCTCGGCGTCTCCGTAGTCGACGACTCGGAGCTCGGCGAACGGGTCGATGCCGAGCCACATATGCGGACGCGACGGCGGCACTCCGGCCGAGTCGTCGGCGGCGCGGATGGCGCGCGGCCCGTACCTCGCCCCCGGCCGGTTCGAGACGGTCTCGTCGAACGGCGCACCGAGGATGGCGACGTCGATGCCGTCCAGCCCCGCCGGGTCCAGGACGAGCGGCAGCTTGGAGAAGGTGGAGATGCCGCCGTACGACGGCTCGTGGGGGCGGTTGGCCTGCATGCTCAGCTCACTCCTCGCGGAACAGTCGGGGATCGTCGGTGATGACGCCGTCGCATCCGAGTGCGGCCATGCGCTCGATCCCGTGGCGGGTGTTCACGGTCCAGGCGAAGACGCGGCCTCCGTTTTCGTGAACGGCGGCGACGGTCTCTGCGGTCACGAGGTCATGCCGCACCGTGGCGTCGCGCGCGCCCGAGCGCAGATAGACGTCGGCCGGCGTGACGCGGCCCCACGGCACCCGCCGCTCGAGTGTGATCGTGGCGCTCGTCCGCGCGTGGCCGTTCAGCGCGGCGAGCGAGGCGAGGTTGCCCGTCGAGAAGACGCAGCGGTCGGCCACACCCGCAGCCTCGCACGCATCGAGCGTCTCACGCTCGTAGCCGGGCCGTTTCAGGTCGACCAGGAGCCCGAGCTCGGGCGGAGCGATGTCCATGAGCTGCGCGAGAAACTCCTCGAGCATCAGGCCGGGACGGCCGGCGTCGTGCCCCACGATCAGGCCGGGCGCCACGTCGAACTCGACCATGTCCACGCCCGCGCCGATGGCCGCCCGCATCGCGGCGATCGTGTTCTCCGGCGCGAGAGCCGCCGCGCCGCGATGCCCGATGCGAAGCACGGTCTGTGAACCTACCAGCGCCGCGCCCACTCCGGGGCGCGAGCCGGGGCCGGCTCAAGCTGCGACAGGTCGTGGCTCCAGACCGTCTCGAGCCCGGCCGGCGTGACGTCCGCGATGCGAAGCTCGCCGGCCACGGTTGCGATCAGCAGGCGCCCGGCCGTGTCCCAGTCGGCCCAGGCAACGTTGGGGAGTGCGCTCAGATCATCGTGCACCTCAAGCGCGTAATGGATGTCGGCGCCCTCAACCCCGGGGCGGGCTCGGTTGTGGCCGTGATGCGAGAGCCGGAGCGCGGTGTCGCGGAGGCCCGGCCCGGGCCGGCGCAGGACGAGCGGCGAGCCGGCGAAGGACG
>DATIDU010000004.1:0-3714 GCA_035456145.1 Gaiellales bacterium
GCGACCAAGTGGGCGCTCGAACAGGAGGCCGAGCTCGTCGGCGTTCAGCACCATCATGCGCACGCCGCGGCCTGCCTCGCCGAGCACGGCGAGGAGGGGCCGGCGCTCGCGCTCGTCTTCGACGGCACCGGCTACGGCACCGACGACACGCTCTGGGGCGGCGAGCTTCTGCTGTGCGACCTCGCCGGGTTTGCACGGCTGGCCCACCTCGACCCCGTGCCGCTCCCGGGCGGTGAGGCGGCGATCCGCGAGCCATGGCGCATGGGCGCCGTCCTGCTCGATCGGGCCGGCGTCGAGCCCCCGTGGCCGGCGTGGCGGGCGGTGCGCGAGGCGCTCAAGCTCTCGCCGCCCCTGTCGTCGGGCATGGGGCGGCTCTTCGACGCGGTCGCGGCCGTGCTGGGCATGCGCGAGCGCACGACCTACGAGGGCCAGGCCGCGATCGAGCTCGAGCAGGCCGCGGGCGACGCGGCGGCGGAGCCCTACCCGTGGCGGTTCGGGGACTCGGCCGGGCTGGTGGCGACCTGTCACGCCGAGCGGGCGGCCGGCAGGCCGGTCGAGGAGATCGCCGCGCGGTTCCACGAGACGGTGGCCGCGGGCGCCACGTCGGTGTGCGCCGCGGCCGGCGGGCCGGGGCTCGTCGTCCTCTCGGGCGGGACGTTCCAGAACGTGCGCCTGCTCCAGTCGACCCGGCGGCGGCTGGCGGAGCACGGGTTCCGCGTGCTCTCGCACCGGATGGTGCCGGCGAACGACGGAGGGATAAGCTACGGCCAGGCCGCGGTAGCGGCGAGGAGGATTGCAACATGTGTCTAGCAATCCCGGCGCAGATCGTCGAGGTCGTCGACCCAGAGGCGGGCCTCGCAAAAGCCGAGATCTCGGGCGTCCGGCGGGCGGTCTCGACCGCGCTCTGCCCGGACGCCGGCGTCGGCGACTGGGTGTTGATCCACGTGGGCTTTGCCCTGGAGACGATCGACGAGGAGCAGGCCCGCGAGACGCTTGCGCTGCTCGAGCAGATGGGCGAGGCGTACGAGCAGGAGTTGAACGACATCAGGGCGAGCGCCGTCGAATGAGCTGCGAGGGCGACCGCTGCATCACGTGCGGCGACGTGGCCGTCGCCGCCACCGTGGTCGCCGTGGACGGAGCGACGGCCACGGTCGAGGTCGACGGCGGCAGGGAACACGTCGGGATCGACGTGGTCGGCCCCGTGGCGGTCGGCGAGGTGCTGCTCTGCCACGCCGGGATCGCGATCGACAAGCTGGGGGTGACGTCGTGAAGTACGTGGACGAGTTCCGTTCGGGGAAGCTGGCGGCGACGCTGGCCGGCGAGCTCGAGCGGCTGGTCGACCGCGGAACCACGCTCAAGCTGATGGAGGTCTGCGGCGGCCACACCCACACGATCTACAAGCACGGGATCGAGCAGCTCGTCCCCGACGAGATCGACTTCGTCCACGGCCCGGGCTGCCCGGTGTGCGTCATCCCGATGGGCCGGGTCGACGACGCGATCGGCCTCGCCGAGCGGCCCGAGGTGATCTTCACGACGTTCGGCGACATGATGCGCGTCCCGGGCGGGCGCGGCTCGCTGCTCGACGCGAAGGCGCGCGGTGCCGACGTCCGGATGGTCTACTCGCCGCTCGACGCGCTTCAGATCGCCCGCAAGAACCCCGACCGCGAGGTGGTGTTCTTCGCGATCGGGTTCGAGACCACCGCGCCGGCGACGGCGGTCACGCTGCTTCGGGCCCGGGCCGACCGGATCGCCAACTTCTCGGCCTTCTGCAACCACGTCACCATCGGGCCGCCGCTCAAGGCGATCCTGGACTCCCCCGGCCTCCAGCTGAACGGCTTCATCGCCCCGGGGCACGTCTCGACGGTCGTCGGGACGCGGCCGTACGACTTCATCGTCGAGGACTACCGCAAGCCGGTCGTGGTGACCGCGTTCGAGCCGATCGACATCCTCCAGGCGACCGTGATGCTCGTCCGCCAGCTCCGCGAGGGCCGGTGCGAGGTCGAGAACCAGTACACGCGCGTCGTCCGGCGCGACGGCAACCCGCGCGCGATCGCCGCGGTCGCCGAGACGATGGAGCTCCGTGACACCTTCGAGTGGCGCGGCCTGGGCTGGATCGACGAGAGCGCCATGCGCATCCGGCCGGAGTTCGCCGAGTGGGACGCCGAGGAGCGCTTCGAGCTCGAGGGCCGGCGGATCGAGGATCCCAAGGCGTGCCAGTGCGGCGAGGTGCTGATCGGCGCGATCAAGCCGTGGGAGTGCAAGGTGTTCGGGACGGCGTGCACGCCCGAGCGGCCAATTGGCACCTGCATGGTGTCGAGCGAGGGGGCGTGCGCCGCCTACTACAACTACGGGCGGCTGACGGCGCGTCGGGATCTCGTCAAAGCGTGAGGGAACGGGGGCCGAAGCTCCGCGAGACGCTGATCACGCTGGCACACGGCGCCGGCGGCAAGGCGACGCGGATGCTGATCGAGCAGGTCTTCCTCGAGGCGTTCGAGAACCCCGCACTGCGGCCACTCTCGGATGCGGCGCTGCTCGACCACGACGGCGTCCGGCTGGCGTTCACGACCGACTCGTCGGTGGTGAAGCCGATCTTCTTCCCCGGCGGCGACATCGGCGACCTGGCGGTGAACGGCACCGTGAACGACCTGGCCGTCTCGGGAGCCCGGCCGCTCGCCCTGTCGGCCGGGTTCGTGATCGAGGAGGGCTTCCTGGTCGACGACCTGCGGCGGGTGGCCGCGTCGATGGCGGCCGCCGCCTCGCGGGTCGGTGTCCCGCTCGCGACCGGAGACACCAAGGTGGTCGAGCGCGGCAAGGCGGACGGCCTCTACATCACGACCGCCGGCGTCGGCGTCATGTCGGCGGGCGTCGAGCTCGGCGCCGACCGGGTGGCGCGCGGCGACCGGCTGCTCGTCTCCGGCTCGATCGGCGACCACGGCATGGCGGTCGTCGTCGCCCGCGGCGAGCTCGCCCTCGAGGCCGATCTCGAGAGCGACACCGCGCCGGTGCACGAGCTGGCGGCGGCGCTCGGCGAGGGGCTCGGAGGCGGGTTGCGGTGGATGCGGGACCCGACCCGCGGTGGGCTCGCAACGGCGCTGAACGAGCTGGCGGGCGACGCTGGCGTCGCGGTCTGGCTCGATGAGGAGGCGCTGCCGGTCAGGCCCGTCGTCGCGGGCACGTGCGAGATCCTGGGCATCGATCCCCTCTACGTCGCCAGCGAGGGCCGGCTGGTGGCGATCGTCGCGCCCGACGCCGCGGAGCGCGCGCTCGAGATCCTGCGGTCGCATCCGCAGGGCGCCGACGCCGCCGTCATCGGCGAGGTGCGCGACGAGCCAGAGGGGCTCGTCTTCCTCGACACGGCGCTCGGCGGGGGGAGGGTCGTCGACATGCTCGTCGGGGATCCGCTGCCGCGGATCTGCTGAGCGCTGGTCGCGCCTGTTCCGTCGTCGGTGGCCTGTCACGAAAGGCAAATGACACTCCGCGCGGCCAATTGGCCACCACCGCGCAGCCTGCCAAGCGGCCGCGCCGATCCGCAACGAACTCGGCCGACTCAGGAGGGCCGAGCCGGCGCTCCTGAGTCACACCGCGACCGTGTAACAGACGGCCGTCCCCTCCAGCGCGACAACGCCGTCGTCACGCGTGACCGTCGTGCGCAGGTGGGTGATCGGCTTGTCCGCGCGGGCGGCGGTGACCTCGACCTCGCCGGTGATCGTGTCG
>DATIDU010000005.1:0-3251 GCA_035456145.1 Gaiellales bacterium
GTAGCGGATCGCGAGGAAGGTCGAGCCCCACACCAGGTAGATCGCCGAGAACGCGGCGATCGTGGGGAGCGCGTCGCGGTCGGGCACGCTCCGGACGCTAGCCGCCGGCCGGCCGCAGAGCGGCCACCGCCGTCTGGGTCAGGAAGACAGCGAAGAAGACGGCCGTGGCGGTCAGGACGACGGCGCCGCCGGAGGCCACGTTCCACCAGAAGCTGATGTAGAGGCCGACGATCCCGCTGGCGGCGCCGATGGCTGCGGCGGCGGCCTGCATCGTCACGAGCCGGTCGGTGAGGAGCCGCGCGGTGGCGGCCGGCGTAACGAGCATCGCCAGGACGAGGATGTTCCCGATCGCCCGCAGCGAGACGACGATGGCGAGTGTGATCAGCCCGAGCAGGACGAGGTCGAGCACGAAGACCGGGTAGCGCATCGCCTCGGCCATCTCGCGGTCGAAGGCGACGAGCGCCAGCTCCTTGTTGAGGAGCGCGATCGCGCCCACCGCGACCGCGGTGGCGAGGCCCGCCAGGACGAGGTCGGTCCGCGAGACCCCGAGGATGTTGCCGAAGAGCAGCTCGGCCACGTCCTTCTGGTACGCGGCGAGGCTCGACACGAGGACGACGCCGAGCGCGAACATCGCCGCGAACAGGATGCCGATCGCGGTGTCCTCCGAGATGCGCCGGCCGCGGGAGAGCACAGCGATCCCGGCGGCGGTGACGATGCCGACGGCGAGGGCGCCCAGGAGGACGCTCTGCCCCGCCGCGAACGCGATCACGACGCCGGGGAAGACCGCGTGGGTGAGCGCGTCCCCGATGAACGCGAGGCCACGCAGGACGACGTAGCTTCCGAGGACGCCGCACGCGAGGCCCGTGAGGACGATCGCCACGAATGCGCGCTGCATGAAGGTGAACTGGAGCGGGTCTGTGAGGTAGTGCAGCATCAGTGCGCGTGGTGGCCCTCGGGGGCGAGGACGAGGATCCCGCCGACGTCCACCACCTGACCGCCGTACGCCCGGGCGAGGCAGGGCGCATCGAGTGCCTCGGCGGGCGGCCCGAACGCGATCACGCGGCCCGCGAGCAGGCAGACGAGGTCGCAGCGTGCGCTCGCCCATGCCAGGTCGTGGCTCGAGACGACCACGGTCCGGCCCGCGTCGCGGAGCCGGCCGAGGATCGCCGAGAACGCCGCCTCGGTCGGGGCGTCGGCGCCGGACACGGGCTCGTCGAGGAGCAGCAGGTCGGCCTCCTGCACGAGCGCCCGTGCCAGGAGGACGCGCTGGCGCTGTCCGCCCGAAAGCTGTCCCACCTGGCGGCCGGCGTGGTCGCTCATCCCGACCGATGCGAGCGCCGCGGCGGCTCGCGTGCGCTCGGCGGCGGACGGGCGGCGCAGCCAGCCGGCGCGGCGGTAGGCCCCCTGGAGCGCCACGTCGGCGGCCGACAGCGGCATGTCCCAGCCGCCGGGGCCGATCTGCGGGACGAACCCTGTCGTCCCCGAAACCTGGACCGACCCGGCCGCCGGCCTCAGCATGCCGAGGATGGCACGAAGCAGGGTGGTCTTGCCGGCGCCGTTCGGCCCGATGAGGCCGACGACCGCGCCGCGGGGCAGCGTGAGGGTGACGTCCTCGAGCGCCCGCCGGTCGCCGAACGCGACCGAGAGGCCGTCGACAACGGCGCGCGGCCGATCAGGCATGGATGGCGCACTCGCCACAGCGGGCGGGGAGGGCGCCGAGCTCGCGGTCGAGCAGCTCGAACCCGGCCGCGGCGCTGGCCGCGCGGGCCGGCTCGAGCGCGCAACCCTCAAGCACCGATGTGGCGCCGCACTGCACGCAGACCAGGTGGTGGTGGTGGCCGTGTGCGCCGCAGACCACGAAGACCGCCTCACCGTCGCGCGTGCCGGCGTGCTCGACGAACCCCGTGTCGCGCCAGCGCTCGACGGCCCGATAGGCGGTCGTCAGCCCCAGCCGGGGAGCGTGCGGCAGGGCGGCGGCGTGGAGCTCGCGGACGCTGAACGCCCGCCCCATCGCCCGTCCGGCATCGAGCAGCGCGGCGCGCGTGCGGTGGTTTCGTCCCGGCTCCATCGCGGCCGAGTATAGCGAAAATGAAACCTGTTATCGTTTCGTGGATGCGCGCCGTCGCCGTGGCACTGCTCCTCCTGGCCGCGTCCGCGTGCACGCAGACCGCGCTTGCCAAGCCGCCGCCGGGCACGATCGCCGTCGTCGCGACGACGACGCAGATGCAGGATCTCGTCCGCAACGTCGGAGGGAGGCGCGTCCATGTCGTCGGGATCCTGCGACCGAATGTCGACCCGCACGACTTCGAGCCGACGCCGGCGAGCGTGGCCGCGCTGTCCCACGCGAAGCTTGTGGTCGAGTCGGGCGCCGGCCTCGATGCCTGGGCCGATCAGCTGATCGACGCGGCCGGCAGCGGTGCGCCGGTCTTCGACGCCGCGGCCGGGCTTCCACTGCGCGGTGACGACCCGCACTGGTGGGGCGACCCGGCCCTCGTCGAGCGGGTGACGGTCGCCCTCACCCGTCGCCTCGGCGAGGTCGACCCCGGCCATTCGGCGGCGTACGCCCGAAATGGCGCTCGCTACGTCCGCCAATTGGCGCGCATGGACGCCGCGAACCGGCGGCTGGTGGCAACGGTGCCGTCCGCCGATCGCAAGCTCGTGACCAACCACGACGCGTTCGCGTACCTTGCGGCCCACTACGGGATCCGCGTGGTCGGCTCGGTGTTCCCGGCGCTCTCGTCGGCGGCCCAGCCGAGTGCCAGCGACGTCGCCGACCTGATCGAGCGCATCCGGTCGGAGCACGTGCGGGCCGTCTTCACCGAGTCGTCTCTCGACCCGGCCATCGAGCGACAGATCGCCTCCGAGGCGGGCGTGCGCGTCTACGCCGACCTGTACGGCGATTCGCTCGGTCCGGCCGGCTCCCCGGGCGCCACGTACCTCAACATGGAGCGCTGGAACGTCCGCGCGATGGTGGCGGGCTTCCTCGGCCAACCTCCCCCGACGGCGTGAACCCTTGTGGGGTCTCAGTCCGGCGACGGTTGAACCCACACACCCAGGGCGACGAGGAACGCGAACACAATGGAGAACCAGGCCGTGAAACATCGGTGCCAGGCACCACTGTTTCAGCGCCTAGTAGATCGGCGCGCGTTTGACCCGGTTGGCGCCCGCGAGGAGCGGCAGGCCGAACGTGCTCTCGATCGCGCGGGTCAGGCTGTAGTGGCTGAAGAAGCCCGGGAACGACCCACCGCCGA
>DATIDU010000006.1:0-4357 GCA_035456145.1 Gaiellales bacterium
GAGCGTGACCGACACCGCCTGCCCGCTGACGCCGGATGCCTCCTTGGAGCAGAGCCACGCGATCGTGTCGGCCACCTCGCCGGGCGTCGGGATGCGGCCGGCCGCGTAGGAGCGCTCGCGCTCCTCCCACACCTGGCCGACCGGGACGCCCCTGCGGCTCGCCTCGGCCGCGGCCGACCGCTCCGACATCTCGGTCCGCACCCAGCCGGGAAGGACGGCATTCACGGTGACGCCGTGCGGCGCCAGGTCGAGGGCGGCCGCGCGCACGAGGCCGATCACGCCGTGCTTGGAGGCGCAGTACGCCGGCATCCGGGCGCCGCCGACGACACCGGCGGTGGAGCTCGTGTGGACGATCCGGCCGAACCCGCGCTCGACCATCCCCGCTCCGGCCAGGCGCGTCAGGTGAAACGGGGCGTCGAGGTTGATCCGCATCGTCTCAATCCAGACCTCCGCCGGCTCCTCCCAGACGACGGTCTCGGCACTCGACCCGATGCCGGCGCACGTGATCAGGATCTCGATCGGGCCCAGTCGGGCCTCCGTCTCGGCCACGGCCCGCCGGCAGCCGTCCTCGTCCGCCAGGGACACCGCCAGCGTCTCGACGCCGGCCTCCGCGGCGAGCTGCGCGAGCCGGTCGCCGCGCCGTGCGACCGCCATCACGCGCGCGCCACGTTGTGCGAGGACCTCGGCGGTCGTCCAGCCGATCCCGCTGCTCGCTCCCGTGACAAGCGCAACCCGCCCCCGCACGACCGGCCAGCATATCGGCCGGACGGCGGGGGCGGGAGCCGGCTCAGCCGGTCTGCGGCCAGCCGAGCACGGTCTGCACCGGGTGCTGCCAGAGGACCTGCGCCGGCGGCGTCGCGGGTGAGAGGCCCGAGACGACGGTGCCGACGGGGACCGGGCCGTGGAAGAACTGGTACTCGCCCCACGTGCCGGCGAACCCCATCCATGCCGGCTGCGTTGCGCGAACGCGCGTGATCGCGGTCGGCGTCACGCCTGCCCCGGCGGGGCCGTAGGGCTGCCCGGCCGTCGAGTGGTCATTCGGCAGGGGGAGGCCCTGCGACTGGAGGAACGCCACCGCGTCCGGCGGGATGCACTGCACCGCGATCGGGTGCTCACCCGTCGAGAAGAAGTTGGCGTGCGACCCGTTCCCGACGTCCACGACGGGATGTGTCGAACCGTGCCACCGCGGCGTGTCGTGCCAGCTGCGCCGCTCGCCGGTGCAGTGCTGGCTCAGCCCGACCCACCTGGGGTGCTCGGCGCCGCGGCGGATCAGCAGCGTGACCGCCTCCCAGTCGCCCTCGTGCGCCTGCCAGATGAAGTCGTCCGGCGGGTAGCGGTAGCTGTAGAAGTCGTCGTAGTAGAAGTACCAGTACTGGAGGATCGCCGTCCGCCCGGCGCGCGTGGCGCGGCCGTACACAACGCTTCGCGGCTCCGGATCGAGCCAGTCGGCCCGGGCGCACGCCGTGCCCGCGGTTCCGGCCGCAGGGGTGCAGTCGTGCTGGTTCAGCCGGTAGCACGGCACGAGCCCCTGGGCGACGCAGGCCGCGGTCGGCACGGTCGGAAGCGCGTCGAGCGAGGGGCTCGCCGTCACGACGGCCCAGGTGTTCGGCGCGGTCTGGGTCTCGAGGTCGGCATCGGCGGTGAACGCCGCCACCGAGGTAGGCGCGAACGGCTCGTGGCTGTCGAGCACCGTCACCGGCTGATATCGCTTCAGCATGCGGTCGAGGTGTTGCGATGCCGCCGCGGTTCCCGCGAACGCGGCCAGGCACGCGCAGGTCGCTCCGGCGAGCGTGACCCAACGAATGAGCAGGCGCATGGTGCCTCCAATCCGGGATGACATGGTCATCCGAGGCTAGGGCGGGAACGGGCGCGCTCGCATGGGGGAAATCCCTCTGTAACGCAACGCCTGCCGCGTGCGGTGTCTTCCGTGATGGGAGAGCCCGCTCCCCCGTTCGGTGCCTGCGACGCGGTCGTGATCGAGCGGCCCAGCCGCTACCGCGGCCTGCGCGTGACCGCCGTGGCCTTTGCCGGCCGTACGCCGCGCCTGCGCGCCTACCTCCATACGCCGGGATGGGAGCGGATCGTCGCCACGGGCGTGGGACGGTCGGCGGGCGAGGCGGCCGTCCGGGCCGAGGACATGCTCGAGCACGCGCTCCTCTGCGGTGCCCGGGTCGAGCTGCCCCGGCTCGTGCGCGTCGAGCTCGAGCGCGGCGCCGCGTAGCCTCGCGCGTCGCCCACGACCGCCGGCAGGAGCATCGCGGCGCTGCGCGAACTCCTTCAGTCGGACGCTGAGCTCGCGGCGTAGTTCCCCTATTCCGGGGAGGCAGAACCTCCCCAAAGGGCCTACAACGGGAGCACCCGCCCATTACCCCCAATGGCCCGGCTCCTGCTCTCATCCCTCATTGAGGACGCCTCTGCGTCCGACGACGCGACCGTCAGCCGCGTCGTGCGTACGCTGCTTCGCTCACCCGTGACCGACGCCGAGCGCGTCGGCGAGCGATTGTGCGTCTACGGCTGGGAGTGCTCGAGGCCGGGCGAGAATGCGATCTCGTGGCGGTACCGCGTTGTCGGGGAGGACAGCGGGACGGAGTACGTCAGCTTCGGCCTTGCGATGCCGACCGGTCCGGACCTGCTGCTGTCGGTGTTCGGCCTGCAACTCCAGATCGCACTGAACGGCCTCGCGTCGACCTCCGAGGAGGAGGTCGGCTGCTTCATGGAGCTGATGGCGGCCGTCCGCGCCGCGTAGCCCGCGGCGCGGATAGTCCTCCGCGCCCGCCCGGTGGTGGACGTCCAGCCGGGCGGGCGCATATCAGGGAGGCACCCCCGTCGCAGTGCGCGTCAAGGATGTAGGTCGAGTCTGACGTTTGCGGCGCGGTCGGGATAGCCCCCTGGCAGGGGGGTATCTGGGGTGGTCTCGGCCACCTCGGGGCGTCGCGGCCATTTGGCCGTGCGAGCGGGTGCCAAATGCCAATTGGCCGCCGCCGAGTGCCAATTGGCCGCCCCAGCTACCCTGAGGCGATGGACGTGAACCCGCTCGACGCCTACTCGCGCGCGGTGATCGACGTCGTCGAGCGGGTCTCGCCGTCGGTGGCGAACCTGCGCGTCCGGCTGCGCGCGCGGTCGGGCACGCGCGAGGCGGGCGGGGCTGCGGTCGCGCTCACCGAGCGGCAGCTCGTCACGAACGCGCACGTGGTGCCGGCGGCGACGCGCGGGGGATCGGCGTCCTTCCCCGACGGCCGCGAGTTCCGCTTCTCGGTGACCGGGCGCGATCCCTTCAGCGACCTGGCGGTGATCGGCATCGACGACGGCGAGCTGCACCCCGCCGAGCTGGGTGACGCCTCGACCCTCCAGGTCGGGCAGCTGGTCGTCGCCATCGGCAACCCGTACGGGTTCGCCGGATCGGTCACGGCCGGAGTGGTGTCGGCGGTCGGCCGTTCGCTGCCGGCCCGCGCGGGCGGCACGCTGCGCATGATCGACAACGTGATCCAGACGGACGCGAGCCTGAACCCGGGGAACTCGGGCGGCGCATTGGCAACCAGCGACGGCCGGGTCGTGGGGATCAACACCGCGCTCGCCGGAATGGGGCTGGGACTGGCGGTGCCGATCAACGACCACACGCGCGGCCTCATCGCGGTGCTCGCACGCGACGGGCGCGTACGGCGCGCCTACCTCGGCGTGGGCGCCGCCCCGCGGCCGCTTCCGCCGAAGGCCGTGGCGGCCCTCGGCCGCCGGACCGGCATCGAGCTGATCGACGTTGCGTCCGGAAGCCCCGCCGGCCTGGCCGGCCTGCGTCCCGAGGACATCGTCGTGGCCCTGAACGGCCGCCCGATCGAGAGCGTCGAGGAGCTCCAGCGCCTGCTCTCGGCGGACACGATCGGGACGCCGCAATCCGTGACGCTGCTGCGCGCGGGGACGCTCATGGAGCTCGAGGTGCGGCCGACCGAGCTGGCCGCGTAGCCGTCCAGCCTGCTTAGAATCGCCCCGTGCGCGTCGTCACCGACTTCCCGCGGCGGGTCCGCACGATCCCCACCGTGTGGATCGAGCTCGCCGACGGCTGCCGGCTCGCCGCCCGGATCTGGCTTCCGGAGGACGCCGAGCGCGACCCGGTCCCGGCGATCCTCGAATACCTGCCGTACCGCCTGAATGACGGCACCGCCGTCCGTGACTCCCGCCACTTCCCGTACCTGGCGGGCCAGGGTTATGCCTGTATCCGGGTCGATCAGCGCGGCACCGGCGAGTCGGACGGGGTGCTCGAGGACGAGTATCTGCCCCAGGAGCAGTCCGACGCCTGCGAGGTCATCGCCTGGCTCGCCCGGCAGCCGTGGTGCACGGGCAAGGTCGGAATGCTCGGGATCTC
>DATIDU010000007.1:0-12128 GCA_035456145.1 Gaiellales bacterium
AGCGGCGATCGACGGGTTCGGAGTCGGCACCGCACTCACGACGTCGAACGATGCCCCCGCGCTCGGCGGTGTCTACAAGCTCGTCGAGGCGGGCGGGCATGCCGTGATGAAGGCCCGCGGCCCCAAGTCGAACCTGCCCGGCCGCCACCAGGTGTTCCGCTGCGAGGACGGCGACACCATCGGCCTCCTCGGCGAGGAGCTCCCCGGCAGGCCGCTGCTGGAGCCGGTGATCGAGGCCGGCCGCCGGATCGGTGAGGCCCCGCCGATCGAGGAGGCGCGCGACCGGGCCGCGGTCGAGGTCGCGGCTTTGCCCGAGGGTGTGCGCGCCCTGCGCGAGCCGGATACGCTGCCGCCGCGGCTCTCCGCCCGGCTCTGCGCACTCGAGGAGGACCTGCGATGAGCGATGCCGCCACCGGCCTGATCGTGGTGGACGTCCAGAACGACTTCTGCCCCGGTGGTGCGCTCGCCGCAGCCGGCGGCGACACGCTCGGCCCGGCGATCGCCGCGCTCGCGGAGCGGGCCGGGACGGTCGTCGCCACGCGCGACTGGCATCCGGCCGACCATTACTCGTTCACCGCGCAGGGCGGCCCGTGGCCGCCGCACTGCGTCCAGGGCACGCACGGAGCCGAGCTGCACCCGTCGGTCTCGGGGCTCGGCATCGACCGCGTCCAGGACGTCGGCGTCGACCCCGGCGACGAGGGCTACTCGGGCTTCGAGGGCAACGATCTAGCGGCGTACCTGCGCAGCAGGGGTGTGCAGCGCGTCCTCGTGACCGGGATCGCGACGGACTACTGCGTGCGGGCGACGGCGCTCGACGCGATCAAGGAGGGGTTCGACACGACCGTCTTCACCGACGCGACCGTCGCGATCGACGTCGCGGCGGGCGACGGCCGCCGCGCGCTCGACGAAATCCGCGCCGCGGGCGGGTCGCTCGACCGGGTGTCGCTCCTTCGCGATGAGGAGGCGCTCGAGCCGCTGCTCGCCGCCAAGGTGGCCAGCCTGCGCGAGGTCGCACACGGGGCGGGCCGGGGACGAATCGTGATCGGCCTCTCCGGCGGGATCGACTCCGCCGTGGCGCTGGCACTTGCCGTGCGCGCGCTCGGCCCGCGCGACGTCACCGCCGTGCGCTTGCCGTCGCGGCACACCGAGCAGGTGCACCTCGACGACGCCGAGGCGACCGCGGCCGCGGTTCGCCTGCCCGAAGAGAACCTCCTCACGGTCTCGATCGAGCCGCTGCTCGAGGGCCTCGCCGCCGCCCGCCCGGACGTCGCCGGATCGGACATCCGGTTCGGCAATGCCAGCGCGCGCAGCCGCATGATCGTGGTCTACGACCTCGCGCAGGCGCTGCACGCGCTCGTGTGCGGAACGGAGAACCGCACCGAGAGCCTGCTCGGCTACTTCACCCGCTTCGGCGACGCCGCATCGGACATCGAGCCGATCACGGACCTCTACAAGACGGAGGTCCGGGTCGCTGCCCGCGTCCTCGGCCTCCCGGAGGCGGTGATCACGAAGCACCCGACCGCCGGCCTCTGGGGCGGCCAGACGGATGAGGACGAGCTGGGCTTCACCTACGCCGATGCCGACCGTGTGCTCGTGGCGGCGTTCGACCTCGGCATGCCGCCCGCCGAGGCAGCGGAGCGCGCCGGGGTCGACCGCGACGTCGCCGACCGCGTGCTCGCGCGTGCGGCCGGCGTGGCGTGGAAGCACGCCGTGCCGCACACGCTGTAGAGCTTCGGCTTCGGGCTAGGCCGCGCGGAGCGGCTGCATGTCGGCCGACGCGGCCAGCTCGCGCAGCGCCTCGGCCTCGAGCTGGCGGACGCGCTCGCGGGTGAGCCCGACGATGCGGCCGATCTCCTCGAGGTTGCGCGGATCCTGGCCGTCGAGCCCGAAGCGCATCTCGAGGATGCGGCGCTTGCGGTCGCCCAGGCGGGCGAGCCCCTCGCGGAGCTTCTCGTGGCGCAGATGCGTCTCGGCGAGCTCCTCGGGATTGCCGGCGTCGGGGTCGGCGATCATGTCGCCGAGCTCCGAGTCGCCGTCCTCGCCGACCGGCTCGTGCAGCGAGACCGTCTTCCGGGCCAGGCCCAGCGTCTCGGCCACCGCGTCCTGCGTCAGCTCGGCAGCCTTGGCGATCTCCTCCTCGGAGGGCTCGCGTCCCAGGCTGGCCTCGAGCGAACGGCGCGCGCGCTCGATCGCCCGCAGGCGGTCGGAGACGTGCACCGGCAGGCGGATCGTGCGGCCGCTGTTGGCGATCGACCGCTGGACGGCCTGGCGGATCCACCACGTTGCGTAGGTCGAGAACTTGAGATCGCGGCGCCAGTCGAACTTCTCGACGGCTCGGTTCAGCCCGAGCACGCCCTCCTGGATCAGGTCGAGGAACGGCACGCCCTGGCCGCGGTACTGCTTCGCGATGGAGACGACCAGCCGCAGGTTCGACTCGATCATCCGCCGCTTGGCGATGGGGTCGCCGGCCTCGATGCGCTTGGCCAGCATGACCTCTTCGTCCTTGGTGAGCAGCGGGTAGCGGCCCGCCTGGCGCAGGAACAGGTCGAGGCTGTTCGTTGTCGCGATCTCGACCTCGACGACCTCGATCCGCTCCTCGGGAGCGGGAGGCTCGACGATGTCGACGCCCAGCTGGGCGAGCTCGTCGCGTAGGGCCTGCACGTCGTCGGCATCGAGATCGAGCTCCAGGGACAGCCCGGCCAGCTCGTCCTCGTACACCACGCCGCGCTCCTGGCCGAGCTCGACAAGGAGCCGGGCTTCCGGCTCGATGATGAGCTGGTCAGTCATCGGTCATCAACTCCTCGCATCCTTGTACCCCAACCCCGTCCGGTTTCAACGTTCGCCACGCGGCGCGTATTCCCGCCTACCTGTACTTCGTCGATGGTCGTCTGGTGGATTGGCACGGGCCAACCTCTGTCTGGGGTGGAGACCCGATCACACCCCCGTCCGCATCACTCTGACTCCCCGACCCCAGGGATGCCATTCCCGAAATGCGGTATCAGCAACTCAATTATATCCCCGAGACGTGGTAATTCCTAGATCACCCGTCCCGGTGGCCGCGCAACACTAGCCTGTGACGCGGACGGCGCCCTGATAGTTGGCGGCGTACCACGAGTCCGAGAGACTCGAGATCTTGACCACGTCGCCGGTGTGCGGCGCGTGGATGAAGCTGCCGCCCCCGATGTAGATGCCGACGTGCCCGATGGTGGGCTCGAAGAAGACGAGATCGCCCGGTGCGAGCTGGTCGTAGGGCACGTGTGGGCCGGCGACCCACTGGCCGCCGGTGAAGTGCGGAAGCGAGATCCCGAGCTGGGCGTAGACCCACATCGTGAGGCCCGAGCAGTCGAAGCCCGACGGGCTCGCGCCGCCCCAGACGTACGGCACGCCGAGCTGGGTCTCGGCGATCTGGACGGCGCGCTCGCCGAGGGAGCCGGCCGGAGGCGGCGGGCCGCCGCCGCTGCGCGGAGGCGGCGCCGGCGAGGCCGGCTGCTGCGCCGCCCGCCTGGCGGCCGCCGCAGCCGCCGCGGCCGCAGCCGCGCGGCGCTGGTCGCGCTGGTGGATCAGCGTCTTCACGCGCGAGTTCATGCTCGCGACCAGATGCTGCTGCTCGGACACGAGGTTCTGCACCCGCTGCCGCTCCGCGGCCCGCTTGGCGACGAGCTTCGCCGCCTGCGCCCGCTGGCGCTTCAGCACCGCCTGGCGGGCGGCCACCTCGCGCTCGGCCTTGCGCACCTGCGCCAGGATGTCCGACTCGGTGCTGGACATCTGATTCACGAAGTCCACGCGGTTCACGAGATCGCTGAACGAGCTCGCGCTGAGGACGTAGTAGGTGAGGCTCGGCCCGGTCCCCTTGTAGGACGACACGACGAACTCGGCCAGGTGGGCGCGCGCGGCGGCCAGGTTGCGCTTGGCCCGGTTCAGCTGGACCGTGTTCCGCTTGATCGCCCGGCGCACGGCGTGCAGCTGGGCGACGGCCTTGTTGTAGGCCTCGACCGCCGCGTCTGACTGGGCGTACAGGTCGTTCAGCCGGCTCTCGGCGGCGGTAGCCTGGGCCCTGGCGTCGGAGATCTTGCCGGCGTGGGCGGGCGTGGAGACGGCCGCCGCGAAGGCGAGCACCGCGCACGTGGCCCCGAGCGCCCACCTTGCGCGCCGTGCCATCGGGGGCGGGTACGGCATGGCGGCAGACTTTACCACCGGGCGCAGACGACAACGGAGGGCGTTTGTAAGGATTTTCCGCCATTGTGAGCGGTGCTCGCTCGCCGGACGCCATCCATGGCACGCGTGTCGGCCGGTGTTGCATTGTGGTGAGACGTGGGGTATCGTGGGGCGAAATGGGAAGGCAGAAGGATGCTCCTCGGCGAATCGGTCCAGCGGCTTGACGTGAAGAACCGCCTGACCCTGCCGGCCAAGCTCCGGGCGCACTTCGCCCACGGCGTGGTGGTCAGCAAGGGCTTCGACGGCTGCCTCTTCGTGTTCAGCCCCGACGGCTGGGAGCGCTACGTCGACTCACAGCTCGGCAGGCTCGACCCGCTCAGCAGGCGGGGGCGCGAGATGAGCCGGTGGCTCTACGGCGGCGCATCCGAGACCGAGCTCGACCGCCAGGGTCGCGTCATGCTGCCGCCCGCGCAGATCGCGCACGCGGGGCTGGAGAAGGACATCGTCGTGGCCGGCCTGCGCGACCACCTGGAGATCTGGGACCTGACGGCCTGGCGCAAGCGCGAGGCAGAGTTCGAGGGGAGCGTGGAGGATGTTGCCGAATCTCTCGCACAGCAGCAGTAGCAGCGCCATGGCCCACATCCCCGTCATGCCGGTCGAAGTGGCGGATCTGCTCGAGCCCCGTCCCGGCGACACGATCGTCGACTGCACGTTCGGCGCGGGTGGCCACGCCGCCCGGCTCGAGCCGCTTCTGCGCGGGAGCGGCACGTACCTCGCCATCGACCGCGACGCCTCGGTGGCGCCCTTCTATGAGCGATTCGCGGCGACGGCCACCGCGACGACGCGCTTCGTCGGTGGCGACTTCGGCCTCGTCCTTCGCAACATGGCCTCGACGGGTGCCCGGGCCGAGGCGATCCTGATGGACCTCGGCACCTCCTCGATGCAGGTCGACACGGCCTCCAGGGGATTCAGCTACGCGAGCGACGCCCCGCTCGACATGCGCATGGACACGAGCTCGCCCCTCACCGCGGCGGAGATCGTGAACACCTGGGAGGAGCGCGAGATCGCCGAGATCCTGGCGAGCTACGGCGAGGAGCGCTACGCCCGCCAGATCGCGCGCGGGATCGTCCGGCGCCGCGCGTCCCGGCCGATCGAGCGCAGCGCCGACCTGGTCGAGATCATCCGGTCCGCCATCCCAACGCCCGCCCGCTTCGGCCAGGGCCATCCCGCCAAGCGCGTCTTCCAGGCCCTCCGGATCGCGACGAACGACGAGCTCCAGTCGCTGCGCGAGGGGCTCGATGCGGCCCTCGACGTGCTGACCCCGGGCGGCCGGATCGCCGTCATCAGCTTCCACTCCCTCGAGGACCGGATCGTCAAGCGCTTCATCCGCGACGCCGCCCGCGGCTGCATGTGTCCGCCCGACTTCCCGGTGTGCGTCTGCGGCCACCAGCCGATGCTGCGCTCCCTCGCCGCGCGCGCTGTCGTGCCCAGCGTCGAGGAGCGGTGCGAGAACCCGCGGTCGGCATCGGCCAAGCTCCGCGCAGCCGAGAGGACCCCGGCGCCGTGAGCGTCGCGGTTCCGGCACGCGGGCCGGCGCGCCGGCGCGCTGCGAAGGCCGCGCCGGAGGCGGTGCGGCGGTCGCGGCCGCGCAGGCGGCGCGTGACGGCGGGCGGCCTGGCATGGGTGGGCGTGCTCGCAACGCTGATGTTCGGGATCGTCGCGCTGAACGTCGCAGCGCTGCGCGGCTCGATCGACGTGAGCCACATGCGTGACCGCGTTCAGCAGCTCGAGCAGCAGAACGGCCTCCTGCGAAACCAGACGATCAGCCTGTCCAACCCGTATGCCATCGGGCGCAAGGCCCGCGGCTACGGGATGGTGCAGGCGAACGCGATCACGACGAAGCACGTCCGGCTCGGCCGGCACGCGTCCGGAGGCCGGCCGGCACCGTGAAGCGGACGGCGGACCGCCGGCTGCGGCTCGTGCTGGCGCTCTCGCTGGCTGCGTTTGCCGTCGTCGTCATCCGGGCGGCTCAGATCCAGGTCGTCGACGCGGCCGCGCTCTCGCACAAGGCGGTCTCGCAGCAGCGCGACGTCGTCGTCCTGCCCGGCCTGCGGGGCGCGATCCTGAGCGCGAACGGCCAGCACCTGGCCCAGGAGCAGTCGTCGAAGACAATCGTCGTCAATACGAAGGAGCTGCGGCGCCCCCACCAGACGGCGGTGCTCGTCGCCCGCGCGCTCGGATACCACGAGCTGAAGAAGCGGCACCATCCCAAGCACCGAAAGAAGCAGAAGTACCGGCCGAACCCCGAGTGGCCGGGCCACGTGCAGGCCGTCGAGGACGAGCTCAAGCAGGGCGGCGGCCCGATCCTGCGCCAGCTCCAGCCGGAGGTCGCGGCGCGGATCATGTCGAAGCACCTGCCGGGCCTCTCGACGATCACCGAGCTGACCCGCTGGTATCCGTTCCACGGGCTCGCGCCGCAGATCATCGGATACACCCAGGTGAACGGACCCGGCGAGCCGGCCGGGCCCGGCGTGGCTGGGATCGAGCAGCAGTACAACAGGGTGCTGTCAGGGAAGCCCGGCCGCCAGGTCGTCGTGCACGACCCGATCGGACAGGCGCTCGACACGGTCAGGCTCAAGCGCCCGGTCCCCGGTCGCGACATCACGCTGACCCTCGACACGACCATCCAGGCGCGGGTCGAGGCGGTGCTGGCCCAGACCGTCAGGTCGTCGGGGGCGAAGTGGGCGACGGGCATCGTGCTCGATCCCCGCACCGGCGCGATCCTGGCGATGGCGAACGCGCCCGGCTACGACAACAACAAGGTCCACGGGCTGACCGATTTCTCCCCGACCGGCCCGACGCAGAACGCGGCGCTCATGACGACGTATGAGCCGGGCTCGACGTACAAGGTCGTCACGTTCTCGGCCGCCCTCTCGGCCGGGCTGATCTACCCGCACATGGTGTTCCACAACCTGCCGTGGAAGATCCGCGTCGGCGACAAGTTCATCCACGACGACGTGTACCGGAAGCCCGTCTCCTACGACGCGACCCAGATCCTCCAGAAGTCCTCGAACGTCGGCACCGACACCATCGCCCAGATCGTCGGCAAGGCACGCCTCATGCAGTGGATCAGGCGCTACGGGTTCGGCAGGCCCACCGGGCTCGACTTCCCCGGCGAATCCCAGGGCATCGTGCTTCCGGGCCGGAAGTGGACGGCGTCGTCGATCGGCACGATCCCGATCGGCCAGGGTATCGGCGTCACCGCGATGCAGATGACATCCATGTACCAGGCGATCGCCAACGGCGGCGTGATGGTGCCGCCGCGGCTCGTCCAGGCGATCGGCGGCCGCCCGATTCCGCCGCACAAGGGGCGCCGCGTGCTGGCGCCCGACGTGGACCGCGAGCTCGTCGACATGCTGGGGACGGTCGTCCAGGACGGAGGCACCGGCTTCAAGGCGTCGATCTGCGGCTACTCCGTCGCGGGCAAGACCGGCACCGCCCAGAAGCCGATCGGCGGCGGCTACTCGCAGACCGACTACGACGCCTCGTTCGTGGGCTTCTTCCCGGCCCACGCGCCCGAGGTCGAGGTGATGATCGTGGTCGACTCGCCGCGCACGAGCCACTTCGGCGGCGTGGTCGCTGCGCCCGCCTTCGAGCAGATCGGCACGTGGCTGGCGAACTACCTCGGCATCCGCCCGGATAAGCCCTGCGACCGCTCGGTTAACTAGATTCCCGCCGGGATGGAGCTTTCGGCCCTGATCGAGGCCGTCCGGCCGCGCGCCGTCCGCGGGCGGACCGGTGCGGAGATCACGGCGGTGACCTACCGGGCCGACGCCGCGGTGCCCGGAGCGCTGCACGTGTGCGTCCCCGGCCACACGGCCGACGGGCACGACTACGCCGCGGAGGCCGTGCGGCGTGGCGCTGCGGCGCTGGTCGTCGAGCGCGAGCTCGAGCTCGACGTGCCGCAGCTGGTGGTCGACTCGGCCCGGAATGCGATGGCCGCCGCCGCCGACGCCTTCTACGGCCACCCGTCCGCGGAGCTCGCCGTGGTCGGGATCACGGGCACGAACGGCAAGACGACCACGGCGTTTCTGATGCACGCGGTGCTCGAGGCCGCCGGGCGCCGGTCGGGCCTTCTCGGCACGGTCGAGCAGCGCGTCGGCGGGCGGGTCGAGCCGGTCGTCAGGACGACGCCCGAGAGCGTCGACCTCCAGGCCGTGCTGCGGCGCATGGTCGATGCCGGCGACACGGCCTGTGTGATGGAGGTGTCCTCGCACGCTCTCGAGCTCGACCGCGTCGCCGGGGTGCGCTTCGCCGCTTCCGCCTTCACGAACCTGACGCAGGACCACCTCGACTTCCATCCCGACATGGAGCACTACTTCCGGGCCAAGGCGCGCCTCTTCGAGTCCGCTCCGGCCGCGATCAACGTCGACGATCCATACGGGCGGCGACTGGCCGGGGAGGCCGGCGGGCCGGTGCTCACGTACGCGCGCGCCGACCCGTCCGCCGCCGTGCGGCCGCATGCCGTCGAGATCGGCCCCGGCGGCGTCATCTCGCTCATCGCGTCGACGCCGCGCGGCCCGCTGCCGCTGGCCGTCCGGCTGCGGGGCGGGTTCAACGTCGAGAACGTGCTCTGCGCGGTCGCGCTCGGCGAGGTGCTCGAGCTGCCGCACGCCGCCGTCCGCGAGGGAATCGCCGCGGTGCGGGGGGTGCCGGGCCGGTTCGAGCCGGTGGACGTGGGCCAGCCGTTCACGGTGCTCGTCGACTACGCGCACACCCCCGACGGGCTCGAGAACCTGTTGCGGTCCGCGCGCGAGATCACCTCCGGCCGTCTGATCTGCGTGTTCGGCTGCGGCGGCGACCGCGACCGCGGCAAGCGGCCGCTCATGGGCGCGTTGGTGCGCCGCCTCGCCGACGTTGGGCTGGTGACGTCGGACAACCCGCGCAGCGAGGACCCGGCCGCGATCATCGCCGACATCACCGCCGGCTTTGAGATGGACGTCGAGGTGGACCGCCGTGCGGCGATCGAGCGAGCCGTCGCGATGGCCGGGCCGGCCGACGTCGTCGTCATCGCCGGCAAGGGCCATGAGCAGGGGCAGGAGGTGGCCGGCCGGATCATCCCGTTCGACGACCGCGAGGTGGCCCGCGAGGCGCTCACGGCCCTCGCCGGCGCGGCGTGATCCCGCTCTCGACGCGCGAGATCGCCGCCGTGGCGGGCGGCACCGAGTCCGGCCCGGCGGCCACGGTCACCGGCGTCGCGATCGACTCGCGGACCGTCTCGCCCGGCGACCTCTTCGTCGCCCTTCCGGGAGAGCGGGCGCACGGCGCCCAGTTCGCCGCGGCGGCGGTGGCGGCCGGCGCGGCGGCCGTCCTGCTCGATGGTGAAACACCGGCGCCTGGCGCCAATGTTTCAGCCGTCCGCGTCGACTCGGCGGTCGCAGCGCTCGGCGCGATCGCCGCCGAGGTGCGGCGGCGCTCGCAGGCTCGGGTGGTGGCGATCACCGGCTCGACGGGGAAGACGTCGACGAAGGACATCCTGGCCGCGATCGTGCGGATGCGGCTTCGCGTCATCGCCAGCCACGCCAATTACAACAACGAGATCGGCGTGCCGCTCACGTTGTGCCGCATCGAGCGCGACACCGAGGCCGTGGTGTGCGAGCTCGGGATGCGCGGAGCAGGCCAGATCGCGTATCTGACGGGACTCGCAACGCCGGACGTCGGGGTGATCACCTCGGTCGGCCCGGTCCACCTCGAGCTGATGGGGACCGTCGAGGCCGTGGCTGCCGCGAAGGCGGAGATCCTTGAGCTCCGGCCCGGCGCGGTCGCGGTCGTGCCGCACGCGGAGCCACTTCTCGCGCCGCACCTGGCCGGCCGGGAGGGCCGCGTCATCACCTTCGGCGACGCCGAGGGCGCCGATGTCCGGCTGGTGGCGATCGGCGACGGCAGAGCGGAGATTGCCCACCGCGGTCGAACCCTGATCGTGCCCGTGAGCTTCGACCAGCGTCACAACGGCGTCAACCTCGCGGCCGCGGTCGCGGCGTGCGACGCGCTGGCGCTTCCGATCGACGACGCCCTGCTCGCGGGCGCCGCGGCGGCCGAGATCTCGCGGTGGCGGGGCGAGCGGCTGCCGCTTCCCGGCGGCGGCGTCCTGATCGCAGACTGCTACAACGCCAACCCGGTGTCGATGAGCGCGGCGCTGCACGACCTCGTCACGGTCGCCGACGGCCGGCGTACGGTCGCCGTGCTCGGTGACATGGCCGAGCTCGGCGTCGGCGCCGAGGGCTATCACGCCGCGGTGAGGCAGGAGGTCCGAGATCTCGGCATCGACGAGGTGATCGCCATCGGGCCGCTCAGCCGCCACTACGGCGGCACCTGGTACGAGACGCTCGAGGAGGCGCTCCGCGCCGTGCCGAAGGCGATCCGCCCAGGCGATGCCGTCCTCGTGAAGGCGAGCCGGGCAATGGGGCTCGAGGCAGTCGTCGAGGCGGTGGCAGGGTGAAGCAGGTGCTGGCCGCCGGTGTGGCGGCGATGCTCCTCGGCATCCTCTCGGGGCCGGCGTTCATCGCCTTCCTGCGCCGTAACGAGTTCGGCCAGCAGATCCGCGAGGAGGGGCCGGCGGGCCACATGTCCAAGCAGGGCACGCCGACGCTGGGCGGGCTCGTGCTCCTGGCGTGCACGCTGCTCTCGTTCCTGGTCTTCACCAAGCGGACGACGCCGGGGCTGGCGGTCGCCGGGACGATGCTCGCCTGCGCGGCGATCGGGTTCGTCGACGACTACCTCAAGCTGACGAACCGGCGGTCGCTGGGCCTCTCGGGACGGTGGAAGATGCTCGGCCTGGCGGCGGTCGTGGCGGGGCTTGCCGTGGTTGCCCACCACGAGCACCTGTCCACCGACATCTACCTGCCCGTCCTCGACACGCACGTCCCGCTCGGCCCCGTGTACTACATCTTCATCTTCCTCGTCGTCGCCGGGGCCGCGAATGCCGTCAACCTGACCGACGGGCTCGACGGGCTCGCCGCCGGGACGATGACGATCGCCGCGCTCACCTACTCGGCGATGAGCGTCGTCGCGTTCCTCGCCGCGCGCGGCCTCTACCCGCAGAACGATCCGCGCTCGCTCGACCTTGCCATCCTCGCCGCCGCGCTCGTCGGCGGCTGCGTGGGGTTTCTCTGGTACAACGCCTACCCCGCTGATGTCTTCATGGGCGACACCGGCGCGTTCGGGCTCGGCGGTGCGCTCGCCGCGCTCGCCGTCTTCACGAAGACCGAGGTGCTGCTCGTCATCATCGGCGGCGTCTTCGTGATCGAGGCGCTGTCCGTCGCCATCCAGGTGATCGCGTTTCGGACAACAGGCCGGCGCGTCTTCCTCATGGCCCCGATCCACCACCACTTCGAGATGATGGAGTGGACCGAGAACAAGATCATCGTCCGCTTCTGGATCATGGCGGCGATCTTCGGGGCGAGCGGCTTCGTCCTCTACTACCTCTTCTTCTCGAAGTACCGGTGAGCGAGCGCTATCTCGTGGTCGGACTTGCGCGGAGCGGCGTCGCGGCGTGCGAGGCGATCCGGCGGGTGTGGCCGGGAGCGGAGGTGCTCGCGACGGACTCGCGCACGGACGTCGACGTGGGGAGGGTGCGGGCGCTCGGCGTCGAACCCGTCCTCGGGGGTGACGTGGTGCCGGTGGAAGGATTGAGTGCGGTTGTGAAGAGCCCGGGGGTTCCGTCGCAGGCGGCCCAGGTCGAGGCTGGCCGCGCGGCCGGCGTTCCGGTGTGGAGCGAGGTCGAGATGGCCGCGCGCATGCTCCCGAACCCGATCGCCGGCGTCACCGGCACCAACGGCAAGACCACGACGACCCACCTGCTCGGCGCCATGCTCGCCGCGGGCGGCCTGCCCTGCGAGGTCGCGGGCAACGTCGGCCGGCCGCTGTCGTCGCTCGCGGGACGCGTCGATCCCGACGCCTGGATCGCCTGCGAG
>DATIDU010000008.1:0-5487 GCA_035456145.1 Gaiellales bacterium
CCGTACTTGACCGGCCCCGGGAAGTCGCCTTCCTGGAACGGCGCGCGCATCGCGGCGTGCTGGCTCGGCGGCACCCCGCCCCGGAACACCAGCGTCTCGGTGCCGCGGCTGACGCCGGACCGCAGCGTGCGGACCACCACGTCGCCGCGTCCCGGCTCGGGCAGCGCGACCGGCCGGATCTCCCCGCGCCCGGGCGCGCTCAGCCAGAACGCGTGGGCGTCGTCGAGCACGTCCTATGCCTCGGCGTCGTAGGGCATCGCACTGTGGTGCTGCGGGCCCCCCCGTCACCCAATCAGACGCCTGCCGGCGGCGATCCTTCCCGCGGGCGTGTCGCGCGGGCGACGTCCGCTGGCGTGCGCGGGAGCGGCGAAGCCCGCGTGAGTCTACGGCCCCGCCCGAACGCGGGCCGCCGTTGCGGGCTGCCGTGGCGGATAGCCTTGCGAGGCCGAGAGGATACGAACGCGCTGTGCAGCCAGCCGAGCCGCAATCCGTCCTGACCCCGCTCACCGAGGCGGCCATCTTCCTCGTCCTCATCGTGAATGCGGGCTCCGAGGAGGAGGTGCGCGGCCTGCTGGCCGATGCCAGTGGGCTCAGGCGATCGGTCGGCTTTCGCATCCCCGAGGGGGAGCTGACCTGCGTCGTCGGCCTTGGCTCCCGTCTGTGGGACCGCCTCTTCGGCGAGCCGCGCCCCGCCGGGCTCCATCCGCTGCCGGAGTTCGTCGGTCCTCGGCACGCCGCGGTCTCGACTCCTGGCGACCTGCTGTTCCACATCCGCGCGCATCGTTTGGACCTGTGCTTCGAGCTCGCCCAGCGCCTCATGAACCGGCTGAACGGGCACGCGCAGGTGGTCGACGAGGTGCACGGATTCCGCTCCTTCGACGAACGCGACCTGCTCGGCTTCGTGGACGGCACGGAGAACCCGGAGGGCGCCTCGGCGCGCGCCGCCGTGGTGATCGGCGAGGAGGACCCCGAGTTCGCCGGCGGCAGCTACGTCGTGGTTCAGAAGTACCTCCATGACCTCGACGCGTGGGACGCGCTGGCCGTCGAGGAACAGGAGCGGGCGATCGGCCGCGAGAAGCTCAGCGACATCGAGCTCGCCGACGACGTCAAGCCGGCCAACTCGCACGTGGCGCTGACCACGATCGTCGACGACGACGGCGACGAGCATCAGATCGTGCGTTTCAACATGCCGTTCGGCAGGGTCGGTGCGGGGGAGTACGGCACCTACTTCATCAGCTACGCGCGCAGCGCCGACGTGATCGAGCAGATGCTGACCAACATGTTCATCGGCAAGCCGGCCGGCACCTACGACCGGATCCTCGACTTCTCCGCGGCGGTCACCGGCAACCTGTTCTACGTACCGTCCGTCGACTTCCTCGACGACCCGGCGACGCTCTCGCGCACCGACACGGCCGCCGTCGAAGCTGCGTCCAACGACGATTCGCTCAGGATCGGCAGCCTGAGGGGGCGGTGAGCGCCCCGCTGGCGGATGACCGCCACGCAATGGCGGTTGACCGTCAGTCGATTCGGCGGTTGGGCCTCTGTCCGGGCGGGGCCGCGGCGGCGAGCCTGTCTCCATGCACCTGGACCTGGAGACTCTCGAGACAACGTTCGACCTCGTCGCGCCCCGCGGCGACGAGCTGATGGACGTCTTCTACGCCCGCCTCTTCGCCGCCGCGCCGGCCGTGAAGCCGCTCTTCGCCGGCACCGACCTCCGCCGCCAGAAGGCGATGCTGCTCAGCGCGCTCGTCCTCGTGCGCAGGTCGCTGCGCGACATGGACGCGATGGTTCCGACGCTGCGCGAGCTCGGCGCGCGCCACGTCGGCTACGGCGCCCGGCCGGAGCACTACCTCGTCGTAGGCGAGGTGCTGATCGCGTCGCTGGCGGAAGTGGCCGGCGAGGCGTGGCGGCCGGAGCACCAGCTCGCGTGGGCTGCCGCGTTCGCCGTCATCGCCGACGTGATGCTCAGCGGTGCGGCCGAGGCGGAGGTCGACGTCGCCGCGTGATTCCCACGCGGCGCCGAGTCCCGGGACCTCCGCGCGCGAGGCTGAGCAGCGACGGCTTGTGCGGCGCAGTGCGAGCCCGTACCGTCGAGCGATGGGCCGCGGCGACGGAGGAGGGCCGGGATGAGCCTGAACCTTGCGACCATGCTGCGCGAGTCCGCGCGGGCGTACCCCGACAAGCCGGTGGCGCTGTACGACGGCGGCCAGCTCAGCTACGCGCAGCTCGAAGCGCTCACCGACCGGTTCGCGGTGGGGTTGCGCGCGTCCGGCATGGAGCGTGGGGAGACCGTCGGTCTGCAGCTGCCGAACATCCCCCAGTTCCTCATCGCCTACTTCGGCATGCTCAAGGCCGGGTGCATCGGCGTCCCGCTGAACGTCCTGCTCAAGGCCCCTGAGCTGGCGTATTGCCTGAGCGACGCCCGGGCCCGGACGCTGATCACGTGGGCTGGTGTCGCGGACGAGGCGGTGAAGGGTGCGGCCGACGCCGGCGTGTCCGAGGTCTACGTGGTGAACACCCCCGGGGTCCCCGAGCCTGCGGCCGGCCGCCGGTTCGAGGAGCTGCTCGCCGTCGACCCGGAGACGCCGCCCATGGAGCCGACCGACCCGGGCGACACCGCGGTCGTCGTCTACACGTCCGGCACCACGGGCCAGCCCAAGGGCGCGGAGCTGACCCACTACCAGCTGTACATGAACGCCGACACCCCGGGGCGCCTGTTCGGCATTCGCGACGACGACGTCGTCCTGGTGGTGCTGCCGCTCTTCCACGTCTTCGGGCTGTCCAGCCAGCTGAACGTGTGCGTTCGCTTTGGAGCCACGATGTCCCTGGTGCCGCGGTTCGACCCGGAGAAGGTGCTCGAGGTGATGCAGCGCGACGGCGTCACCATCTTCGAGGGCGTGCCGACGATGTACATCGCGCTGCTGCACCACCCCACGCTCGCGGAGTACGACATGACGAGGCTGCGCATCGGGGTCTCCGGCGGCGCGCCGATCCCCGCCGAGGTCCTCGACGCGTTCGAGGAGAAGTTCGGCATCGTGATCCTCGAGGGCTACGGGCTCACGGAGACCGCCTCCACGACGACCTTCAACGTCAGCGCCGCCGAGCGCAAGATCTACAGCGTCGGCAAGCCGATCTGGGGCGTCGAGGTGCAGATCTGGGACGACGAGAATCGGCCGCTGCCGCCGGGCGCCGATCACGTCGGCGAGATCGTCATCCGCGGCGTCAACATGATGCGCGGCTACTTCGGCAACCCGGAGGCGACCGCCGAGGCGTTTGCCGGCGGCTGGTTTCATAGCGGCGACCTCGGCTACCGCGACGAGGACGGCTTCTACTTCATCGTCGATCGCAAGAAGGAGCTCATCATCCGCGGCGGCTACAACGTGTACCCGCGCGAGATCGAGGAGGTCCTCTATACGCACCCGGCCGTGGCCTCGGCGGCCGTGGTCGGCGTGCCCGACGAGCGACTGGGCGAGGAGGTCAAGGCGTACGTGGAGACGATGCCCGGCGCCACCGCCACCGAGCAGGACGTCATCGACTACGTGAGGGCGCGGGTGGCGGCCTACAAGTACCCGCGGATGGTGGAGTTCCGCTCCGAGCTGCCCAAGGGCCCGACGGGCAAGATCCTCAAGAAGGAGCTCTAGGGGCGGGCGATCAGGCAGCGAGCCGGACCGTTCGCCGGTCGTGTCTGTCAGGACCGCGGAGCTGCGCGACGGGTCGCGGATCGTGATCCGGCCCATCGAGCCCGATGACCGTGCGGGACTCGCGGAGGGGTTCGAGCGGCTCAGCCCGGAGTCGCGCTACCGGCGGTTCTTCGGGCCCGTCGCGCACCTGAGCGAACGCGACCTGGACTACCTCACCCGCGTCGACCACCGCGACCACGAGGCGCTGGTGGCGATCGAGGAGGGAACCGGCGAGGGCGTCGGCGTGGCGCGCTACGTGCGCACCGGCCCGGATGTGGCCGAGCCGGCGATGGTGGTCGTGGACGACTGGCAGGGCCGGGGTGCTGGGACCCGGCTGCTCGACGCGCTGGTCGAGCGCGCGCGCGAGGAGGGGATCCGCCGCTTCGAAGCGCCGGTGCTCGCGTACAACGCGGAATCGATCCACCTGCTCGAGAGGCTCGGGCACACGATTCGCAAGCAGCACGGTCGCGAAGTCGAGCTCACGATCGACCTGCCCGAGGCGGAGGCCGCGGCTCGCGTCCGACCGCTGCTGAGCCAGTTCGCGACCGGCGCGATGGAGCCCGGCCGGGCCCTGATCGAGCGGCTGTGGCCGCAGCGGCGCAGCGCGCCGGGCGACCCGGTGCGCAACCTCATCGTCGTGGGGACGGACGGCTCGGAGCATGCGGCCGCCGCGATCGAGGCGGCGGTCGCGCTCGCCGCGGTCTGGGACGCGACGGTGGACGTGGTCGGCGTGCAGCCCTTCCTGCTGCCCGCGCATCCGGAGGTCACGGCGGCCGTGCGGGCGGCGGCCCAGGCGCTGCGGGCGCGGGGCGTGCCCGTCCACGCGCACTTGCGCCGCGGCGACCCGGCGCTGGTCCTCGCCGACGTCGCCGCCGAGGAGAACGCGCGGATGATCGTCATAGGCGCCGGGGAGCACGGCAAGCTGGCCCGCCGGCTGATCGGGAGCGTCGCCGACCTCGTCGCCGAGCGCGCGCCGTGCAACGTGCTCATCGTCCGCCGATAAGGCATGCTGCCCGGCATGGAGACGATGAGCGCGCTCGATGCGTCGTTCCTGCACGTGGAGGACGCGGTCAGTCACATGCACATCGGCTCGGTGGGCATCTTCGAGGGCCCCGCGCCCCCACAGCAGGTGGTCCTCGACGCGGTCGCGGCCAAGCTCCACCTCGTGCCGCGCTACCGCCAGCACGTGCGCTTCCCGCCGCTCGCGCTGGCTCGCCCGATCTGGGTGGACGACTGCCACTTCCACCTCGAGTACCACGTGCGCCGCACGGCGCTGCCGGCGCCGGGCGGTGACGAGGAGCTGCGCAACCTGGTCGGCCGCGTGATGGCGCAGAAGCTCGACCGCTCGAAGCCGCTGTGGGAGATGTGGATCGCCGAGGGCCTCAACGAGGGCCGTTGGGCGCTCGTCAGCAAGCTGCACCACTGCATGGTCGACGGCGTTTCCGGCACGGACCTGCTGAGCGTGGTCTTCGACAAGGAGCGTCAGGCGCCGCAGGCCGAGGCCGTGCCGTGGCAGCCCGCGCCGGAGCCGAGCACCCCGCGCATCGTCGGCTCGGCCCTGGCCCACCGGGCGAAGATCCCGTACGAGGGCGTCCGCAGCCTGTGGGCGACGGCGCGCGCTCCGGCTCAGGCCGCCGGCCAGGCAGCCGAGATCGCGCGGGCCGTCATCAGCCTGCGCACGCTGCTGCGCCCGCCGGCGGGGACGTCGCTCAACGGGCCGATCGGACCGCACCGCCGCTGGGCCTGGGCGCGCGGGCGCCTGGCCGACGTGAAGGCCATCCGGAGCGAGTACGGCGGCACCGTCAAC
>DATIDU010000009.1:0-11874 GCA_035456145.1 Gaiellales bacterium
CCGCGCTCGTCCCGGGCCGATCCGGGGCGCTCCTCCCGGATCAGGGCGAGCCGGTCAGAGGCCGTGTAGCTGGGATGAAGGCCCAGCTCGTCGCCCTGCGCGAGCACCTGCGTCACCACCGCCGGGCGGACGCGGTCATAGACCGCCGGCGCGGCGCCGTCGGCGGGGTGGTGGTGACCGGCCATCACGAAGTAGGTCGAGCGGCCGTCGTGGGAGCGTTCGATCTCGGCGATCCGCTCGAAGCACCAGTTGGGATCGGTGCCGCGGGCCCGGTGGCGGGGAAGGCCGGCCAGCCGGCGCAGCTCGCGGGCCAGCTCCCGCGGCCGGCGGCCGAGGGCGGCCGACTTGGCCCGCGCCGCCGCGCCGGCGACCGCGCGCGCGCCGCTCCAGCGCCACGGCGTGTCGATGTCGTGCGTGAGCGCGACGGTCAGCGGGCCGGCGGGCGGAGCTCCCGTGATCTCGCGGAACCGCTCCACGAGACGGTCGGCCGCGGCCTGCTCGGGATCGAACAGGGCGGCGGACGCCGGGAAGCGGCCGCGCTCGTCCCGGGCCGATCCGGGGCGCTCCTCCCAGCGCGAGAGGTGCCAGAACGCGCTCATCACGAGGTCGGCGACGCCGTCGCCGAAGTCAAGAACGCCGTCGTCGCCGGCGCGGGGCGTGGGGATGTCCTCGCCGGCGAAGAGCCGCCACGCCGCCTCGGAGGCCGGAAGGGCGGACGACGGGTAGGTGGCCGGGGCGTTCGACCCCGCGATCCGGGCCAGCTCCTCGAGTGCGTAGGTCGCCTTCGCGGCGACGGCTGCCGGCGCGTCGACGGCGATCCCGGCCGCCGGGGTCACACGTGCGGCAGGTCGCGCAGCAGGAGGTCGAGCATCGTGTCGGCGCGCAGGCCGAGCCGCAGCGTCTCGAGCGGGATCACGTCGGACGCGGCGATGTTGCCGAGGTTGACATCGGCCCCGAAGTGCTTGATGAACCATGCCTGCTGCTCCTTCTGGGGCGCCTCGAAGAGCAGCTTGTTGATGGGGACCTCGTGCACGATCTCGTCGATCAGGCCCGAGCGCACCTCGCCGGTCTGGCGGTAGATCCCGGACGTCCCCGACTCGCGCGCCTCGGTGATCACCTTGAACGCGCCGGCCTCGAGCTCCTCCTTGATCCAGGCCACCCACTGGTACGGGGCGTAGATCCGCTCGGAGTCCTTCGTCCCGACCTCCGAGAGCACCACGTAGTCCTGGGCCAGCGTGGCGATGAGCTCGAGCTTGCGAGCCCGCTCGAGGTCGATCGTGCCGTCCGACACCTCGATGTGGGTGAAGCCGTGGTCGGCCGTCCACCTCCGGAACTCGTCCAGGCGGTCGCGGGCGATGGCCGCCTCGAGCAGCGTCCCGCCGGTCATGACCGGGATGCCCGCGTCGCGGTACAGGCGCAGCTTCTCGGCGAGCATGCCGGCCACATAGGACGTGCCCCATCCCAGCTTCACGATGTCGATGTAGTCGCCGGCGAGGTCGAGGACGCCGCTCACCTCGCCCAGCGTGAGGCCCTTGTCGATGACGTGCGTCCACCCGCGCTCGCGCGGCTTCGGGGGGCGGCTGGGAAGTCCGAGGAACTCTTCCACTTCAGTAGACCTCCTCGTGTCCCTGAGAGTCGTAGCGGAGGCGAGACCGCGTTCTCGCCGGAGCGCCCAGGCAGATCGCGAGCCCCTCGAAGGAGGGGGTTCGCGGGGGACCCATGGGTTCCCCCGCGTTAAGGCTGGGAAGTCCGAGGAACTCTTCCATGGTCAGATCTTTGCCGAAAGGGTCTCGTCGATGCGGCGGCGGGCCTCCGCCTGGACGTCCTCATAGAGGCTCCGGCCGTGCGAATCCATGGCGACGATGAGCGGCCCGAAGTCGCAGACCCGAAACCGCCACAGGCACTCCGGCATGAGGTCCTCCCATTCGACCTGCTCGATCTCGGCGATCTGGGTGGTCTGGAGCGCGGCCGCGCCGCCGACGATGGCCAGGTAGAGGCCGCCGTGCTCCTGGAGCGGTCCCAGCGCCTCGGGCAGAAGCCCACCCTTGCCCATGATGGCCCGGGCGCCGTGGTCGCGGATGAGCGGCTCGGTGAAGCGGCTCATCCGGGCGCTCGTGGTCGTCCCGATCGAGAGCGGCTCGTAGCGGCCGTCCGCGAGCCTGCGCACGTTGGGCGCCGTGTGCAGGAGCGCGGTCCCCTCGAGGGACATCGGCGGCTCGTGGCCCTGGTCGAAGATCCGGATCTGGGTCGCGTCGCGGATGCCGATGATGTGGCCCTGGATCGTGACCGTGTCGCCGGCCTCGAGCTGGCGGACGGTCGCCTCGTCGGCCGGGAAGGTGACCTCGTGGTGGGCCATGACTCAGGCGTCCCGGTCCAGCTCGACCTCGCCGGCGGCCGAGACGTGGGCGGTCGCCCGGCGTGCCGCCCAGCACTGGTAGTTGACGGCGACCGGATTCAGGGTGATGTGCGTGTGGGCCTGCTCGACATGGACGGAGAGCACGGTGGTGTCGCCGCCGAGGCCCATCGGCCCGACGCCGGTCTCGTTCAGGAGATCGAAGAGCTCCTGCTCGAGCCGGGCCACGTCGGGATCGGGGTTGTGCGTGCCGACGGGACGGGCGATGGCCTCCTTGGCGAGGTGCATAGCGAGGTCGGCCGAGCCGCCGATCCCGACGCCCACGATCCCGGGCGGGCACGGCTTCCCGCCGGCGCCGACGACTGACTCGAGCACGAACCGCTTGATCGCCTTCACGCCGTCGGCGGGCACGAGCATCTTGAGGAAGCTCATGTTCTCGGAGCCGGATCCCTTCGGCACGCATTTGATGTCGAGCCCGTCCCAGTCAGGGACGAACTCCCAGTGGACGTGCGGAATGCGGTGGCCCGTGTTGTCGCCGGTGGGCTTCCGGGTGAGCGTGTGGACCGTGTTCGACCGCAGCGGATGCTCGAGGGTCGCCCGCCGCGTGCCCTCGCGCAGCGCCTCCTCGATACGGGTCGGGTGGAGCGGGAAGCGCTCCCCGACGCGGACGTAGTACACGGCGATCCCCGTGTCCTGGCAGACCAGCCGGTTGCCCTCGTCGGCGACCGCGACGTTGGTGTGGATCGTCTCGAGGATCCGGCGCCCGACCTGGTGCGTCTCGCGCTCGAGCGCCTCGCCCAGGGCATTTCGGAGGTCGCTCGGGATGTCCTTGAGCGACCACACGTAGAGCTCGGCCGCCGCGTCCTCGACGGCCCGGCGCAGCGTGGACTCGATGGTCGCGCTCACGGCTCGTCTCAACCCGCCGCGGCGGCTGCCGCCCGCCCGGCGCGGCGTCCGTAGACCGCGCAGTCGAGGAGCGAGTTCCCCATCATCCGGTTTCGGCCGTGCACGCCGCCGGTGATCTCGCCGGCGGCGTAGATGCCCGGGACGGTCGTCTGGCCGTCGGCGTCGATGACAAGGCCGCCGTTCTGGTAGTGGAGGACGGGATACGTCAGGATCGGCTCGGCCAGCGGGTCGATGCCCGCAGCCCGGTAGCGGCGGAGCATGTACGGGATGACCTGGGCGGCGATCTCGGGATCGATCCGAGTCGTGTCCAGGAGGACCGCCGGGCGGCCGTCGGGCGTCTCAAGGCCGCGGCCCTCGTCGCACTCCCGCACGATCGCGGCGGCGACGGTGTCACGCGGCCCGAGCTCGTCGGTGAACCGCTCGCCGTCTCGGTTCAGGAGGAGCGCGCCGTATGCCCGGGTCGTCTCGGGGATCGAGTAGCCCTGGAGCGGGGGCGGCCACACGCCGCCGTTGGGGTGGTGCTGGAGGGCGTCGAAGTCGCGCACCTGGGCTCCCAGCGCGCGCGCCAGCTCGGTGGCCTCGCCGGTTGCACCCGGCTGGTTCGTGGTCAGGATCCCCGCCCTCCGGGCCTCGGCGTAGCAGCGACCACCCGCGGCCAGGACGACCGCCGCCGTCTCGACCCGCACGCGCTCGCCGCCCTGCTCGAGCTCGGCTTCGAACTGGCCGTTTCGGCGCTCCAGGCCCACGAGCGCGGTGTGGTCGTGGAGCTCGCCGTCGATTGCCTTGCGAAGGGCCGTGGCGATGGCATGGCCGGTGCGGTCGCCGACCTGAAGGAGCCGCCGGCGAGTGGCCCCGCCGCAGCGGGCGAGCCGGTAGCCGTCGCCTTCCCGCGAGAACTCGACGCCGAGCTCTTCGAGCCAGGCGATGGCTCCGGGAGCCTCCTCCGCCAGGACGCGCGCCAGCGCCGGGTCGGCGGTGTCGTGCGAGGAGGCGACGATGTCGGAAGCGTGCTGCTCGGGCGAGTCGTCGTCGCCGACCGCGGCCTGAATTCCACCCTGGGCTTTGGCGGTGTTGCAGGAGGCCCTGGAGCCCTTGGTCACGTGCAGGACGGAGGCGCCGGAACGGCGGGCCGACCAGGCGGCCGAGAGGCCCGCGCCGCCCGCTCCGACCACGAGCACATCCGCCGTCCTGCAAAGGCCTGGCACGGCGCAAAGTGTACGTGGATCGTGTAAGAACGGCGGTTGTGAGCGCCCTCTCCGACACCGTCCGGCGCAGGCTCGCCGCCGCCGCACGGTCGCCGCGGCCGGCGGCGATCGTGTTCGAGTGCTCCTACGTGAACGGGCTCTCGGCGATCCGCTCGCTCGCGGCAATGGATGTGCCCGTGCTCGCGCTCGATCGCCGCCGCCAGGCCCTCGGCCTGCGCTCGCGGCTCGCAATCCCCGTCGTGTGCCCGCATCCGCACGAGCAACCCGAGGAGTTCGCGGGCCTGCTTGCGGAGCTGTGCGAGGCGCTGCCGCACGGCGCGGTGGCGTTCCCGACCCATGACGAGCACCTCGTCGCCGTGAACCGCTCGGCGCCGACGTCGCTCCGCCTGCCCTTCGGTCCGCGCGAGCTGATCGAGCCGATCCAGGCCAAGCGGTTTCAGTACGACGCCGCCGAGCGCGCCGGGGTGCTGCTCCCGGCGACGTTCCATCCGGCCGACGAGGAGGCCGCGGGGCGCGCCGCCGAGATGCTCCGGTATCCGGCGGTGATGAAGCCGTCGGAGGGGGCCGGGTTCAAGCGCCGGCACGGCATCCCGCTCGTCGTCGCGGCGACGGCCGAGGAGCTGATGGACGCCTACCGGCTGGGGGCGGAGTTCGCGCCGATGCTCCAGGAGCAGATTCCCGGCGGCGACGAGTGCCTGTGGACGGTGGGGAGCTACGTCGACGCGGCCGGCGCCGTCCCGGGCATCTTCTGCGGCCGCAAGCTGCTCCAGGCTCCGGCCGGCGTTGGCACCTGCCGGGTCGGGATCGCCGAGTGGGACGATGAGGCCGTCGACGGGGCCCGCCGCCTGCTCCACGCCCTGGGCTTTCACGGCATCTCGCAGGTCGAATACAAGCGCGACCCGCGTGACGGGACGCTGCGCCTCATGGAGGTGAACGCGCGCCTGTGGCAGTGGCACTCGCTGGCCGCGGCGTGCGGCGTCGATCTCGTGCAGATGGCCTACCGCGACGCCATCGGCGAGCCCGTGGCGGTGCGCACGAGCCGCGGAGCGGACGGCCGCCGCTGGGTGGCGCTCGTCCGCCACGTGCGCGAGTCAAGGCGCGAGCGCCGCAGCCTGCGCGGCACGCTGGCACCGCTTCGCCCGCCGTTCACCGAGCCCGTCTTCTCCCTGCGCGATCCGATGCCCGCCGTCCACCAGATCGTCGGCGCCCTCCGCTCCTGAAAAGACGGGGTCAGACCCCGTTGTTGCGCGGCCACTCGAGGCCGAGGTCGGTCGCGAGGAGCGAGTACACGAGCGCGTCGGCGCGCCGGTCCTCGAAGGACAGATATGAGCGGAGACGGCCCTCTCGCCGGAGGCCGTTCGTCTCCACGACCCTCTGCGAGGCGGGATTCCCGACCTCGACGACCGCCACCGTGAGGTCCTCGATCGTCCATCGCCGCAAAACCACCGCGCCGTCGTCAGGGGAGGCTCGGGATAGCGCGGGAAGCCCTGCACGGCTACTCGTAGCCGAGGTCGCGGAGGCGCTCGAGGATCCCGGCCTCCTCGTCGGCCGAGTAGACGTCGGCGTCGCCCTGGGACGCCTCGGCCGCCACGCTGACCGCCTCGTCCGTCGGCGCGAGGAGCGCCTCGATCGGCGGCTCCAGGCCCTCGCTCGAGAGGCCGTGCAGGCGAAGGACGGTGGCCGCGAGTTGCGTGATCTCGCTCCCCTCCGGCACGGTCCCCGGTCGGATCCCGGGTCCGGCCGCCGCGATGATCCCCGTCACGCCGTGGTGACCCGAGTAGCCGTAGAAGTGCTCGGGGTCGAGGGTGTCGTGGCGCATGAAGACGTCGGGCCAGTCCCGCCGTGACGACTCCACGTGCACCCGCTCGTCCCGGGGGATCAGCACCAGCTCCGGCGCCCGGTCGAGATGGGCGCCGTGGTAGATCTCGCGCTTGCGCAGGACCTCGAAGAGCGGCTCGCCGGTCTCCGGGTGAGGGATCGCCTCGAGCTCGCCTGCGAGCGCCTCGGCGAACACGGCGTCCTCGCGCGCGCCGGTCGCCTCCCCGAGGTAGATCTGGCCGCCTGTCGCGAAGCAGTACGCGCCCGTGCGGCCGAAGTCGACGTCGGCGAACGCGCGGTCGGCCGCGGTGCGAGGCATGAACGGCACCAGGTCGGCGAGGCGCCCGTACCAGGTGGTCGTCCGCGCCAGCCGGCGGTCGGCGAGCGCAAGCTTGCGCAGCCGTCCGCGCAGGAACCGCTGGAGGGAGCGGTGCCGGTAGCGCAGGTGCCCGGCACGACGCAGCCACTCGTTGGCGTGGAACGTCCAGTAGATCGGCTTCATCCCGTGGTCGGACATGACGATGGCCGTCGGCTCCTCGCCGTAACGCGCGCGGGCGGCATCGATCAGCTCGCCGCAGACCCGGTCGACGGCCTGGTAGACCTGCACCAGCTCGTCGCCCGCCTGCGCCGGGTCGTGCGCGGGATGGGCGGGATCGAGCCGCGCGTAGCCCAGGTGCCCGGCGAAATCGGTGCTCATGAAGTCGACGGCGAGGACGCCCAGATCGGGCTCGAGCTCCATGCACGCCCGGCACGCCGTGCCGATCTCGTCGACGTGGCGGACGAGGGTCTGCGCGTAGCGGCCGAAGTCCTCCCACCAGCGCTCCTTCATCGGGTGATGCGCGGTGACGAGCCCCGGGACGCGCGCATCGATCGCCTGTGCCGCCGACTCGGGCAGGATCTGGGGCCGCTCGGGGCCGCCGTAGCCCGAGACGACGATGCCGTCGAACGCCTCGGCCGGATAGGTGAACGGCACCGTCACGAACGCCGAGCGGACACCGCCTGCGCCGAGGAGCCGCCACAACGGCGCCCCCGACCTGCTCGCGGCGCTCTCCACCCGCGAGCGGCCGCGGTTGGGGTTCGACGAGAAGTTGAAGATGCCGTGCCCGGCCGGGTTGAGGCCGGTCAGGAAGGACGACCAGGCCGTCGGCGTCACGGCCGGGATCGTCGAGCGCAGCGGCCCGTAGGCGCCGTCGCGGACGAGCCGGCCGAGCGTGGGGAGCTTCCCCTCGGCCAGCAGACGGTCGACCAGATCGCGGTCGGCCCCGTCGAGACCGAGGACGAGCACCCGCATGGCGGCGATTCTATCGACGGGCCGCTTTCGCGCCCGTCGGTACCATGCCCGGCGATGTCGACCGCCGAGAAGCTCATGATCGTGGGGCTGGACTGTGTGCCGCCCGAGATCGTCTTCGACGACATGCGGGGCGAGCTCCCCGTGCTCTCGGGCCTCATGGACCGGGGCGCGTGGGGGAGGCTCGAGTCCTGCGACCCGCCGATCACCGTCCCGGCGTGGTCCTGCATGATGTCGTCGCGCGACCCGGGCACGCTCGGTTTCTACGGCTTCCGCAACCGCAAGGACCACTCCTACGACGGGCTGACGTTCGCGACGTCCGACAAGGTGCGCGTGGACCGGCTCTGGGACCTGCTCGGGCGCGAGGGCAAGCATGTGGTGGCGCTCGGCGTGCCGCAGACCTTCCCGCCGCGGCCGGTGAACGGCGAGATGGTGAGCTGCTTCCTCACGCCGAGCACCGACTCGAAGTTCACCTATCCGGAGGAGCTGAAGGACGAGGTGAAGCGGGTGGTGGGCGACTACATGGTCGACGTCCCGGACTACCGCACGCCCGAGAAGGACCGCATCCTGCGCGACATCAACGAGATGACGCGGCGCCGGTTCGCCCTCGCGCGCCACCTGCGCGACACCCGGCCCTGGGACTTCCTGATGCTGGTCGAGATGGGTCCCGACCGCCTGCACCACGCCTTCTGGCGCTTCTACGACCACGACCATCCCGACTACGAGGCCGGAAACCCGTACGAGGAGGGCTTCCGCGAGTACTACCGCTACCTCGACCGCGAGGTGGGCGAGCTGATCGAGGGTCTCGACGACACGACTGCGCTCCTCGTCGTCTCGGACCACGGCGCCCAGGCCATGCACGGCGGCATCCAGGTGAACGAGTGGCTCATGCAGGAGGGCTACCTGAGCCTCGCCGACCCGCCCACGACGCCCACGCCGTTCGGGAAGGTGCAGGTCGACTGGCCGCGGACGCGCGTCTGGGCCGACGGCGGCTACTACTCGCGCATCTTCATGAACGTGAAGGGCCGCGAGCCGGATGGCACGATCGATCCCGCCGACTATGAGCCGCTGCGAGACGAGCTGATCGCGAAACTCGAGGCGCTGGGCGACGAGGACGGAAACTCGATCGGCACGCGCGTCTACCGCCCGGACGACCTCTACCGCGAGGTGAACGGGGTCGCGCCCGACCTTATCTGCTACTTCGGCAACCTGGCCTGGCGCTCGATCGGGTCGGTGGGCGACGGCCGGGTGCAGGTGCGAGAGAACGACACGGGCCCGGACGACGCCAACCACGCGAAGTACGGGATCGCGATCATGCTCGGCCCGGGGATGCCGGATTCGATCCCCGAGGATGCGCATCTCTTCGACATCGCGCCGACGCTTCTGACCGCGCTCGGCATGGACGTCCCGGCCGAGATGCGGGGCCGACCGCTCCAGCACGTCGCCGTGTAGCGCCTTGCGGGTGGGCTTCTGCCCCCGCATACTGGCCTTCCAGTGTCATACACCGATCGCGACACCGCCCACGTCCTCGCCGCGCTGATCGTGCTCCTCGTGAGCGCCCACGCCTTCGGCTACGTCTTTGCGCGCTTCCGCCAGCCTCCGGTGATCGGCGAGATCGTGGGCGGGATCATGCTCGGCCCGACGCTGCTCGAACGCGTGTGGCCGACGGCATACGACTGGCTCTTCCCGTCGACGGGCGCGGTTCCATCGGTGCTGGGAGCGGTCTACCAGCTCGGGCTCCTGCTGCTGATGTTCACGGCCGGGACGCAGATGCGCGGCCTGATCAGTCGCCCCGCGGCGAGAGTCGTGGGCTGGATCGCCGCCACGGGACTCCTGGTGCCGTTCCTCGCCGGCGTCACCGTCTTCGCCCTCATCGACTTCACCCGGTTTGAGGGCACGGCGCACAACCGCACCGCCCTGCTGCTCGTGTTCGCGCTTGCGATCGCCGTCACGAGCATCCCGGTGATCTCGCGGATCATGCTCGACCTCGGGCTGCTGAAGACTCGCTTTGCACAGATCGTGCTCTCGGTCGCGGTCATCGAGGACGTCGTCGTCTACGTCGTCCTGGCGGTCGCGATCGGCATCGTGTCGGGCACCGGATCGGAACAGTTCGGGATCGCCGGCCTCGTGGGCTGGGCTCCCGGCTCGACGGCCAACGAGATCTACCACTCGTTCGCCACGGTCGCGTTCCTCGTCGCCGGCCTCACGCTCGGCCCGCGGATCTACGTGCGGACGCTGCGCTCGAAGTACAACCTGGTGAAGCGCCGCAGCCAGGTCGCGTTCCAGCTCGTCGTCATGATCGCGATGAGCGGCATCTGCCTTCTGCTCAGCATCGTCCCGCTGTTCGGGGCCTTCGTCGCGGGGATCGTCGTCGTGACCGCTTCGGGCGAGCGCGCCGAGCAGGCGCGTGAGGAGATCGGGCATTTCGCCCTCGGCCTCTTCATCCCGGTCTACTTCGCGATCGTCGGCCTCCAGCTCAACCTCGTCGACAACTTCGACGTTCTGTTCTTCCTCGCGTTCCTGTCCTTTGCGTGCCTCGCGAAGGCGGGCAGCGTCTATGCCGGTGCGCGGCTTGGCGGCGAGTCCAGCCGGAGCGCCGTGAACCTTGCGGTCGCCATGAACGCGCGTGGCGGGCCGGGGATCGTGCTGGCGTCGACGACATACGCGGCCGGGATCATCGACGCGCGGCTGTACACGACGTTCGTCATGCTGGCGGTCGTCACGTCGCTGATCGCCGGCACCTGGCTCCAGCGAACCGTTGCCGCCGCGCCGAAGCCGGCCGCAGACGGCGCGGACGCCCTGGCGCGCGGCTGAATCACCCTTCTTCGCGGGCGGCTCCTGCCGATAACTGGCAGTGACGATGCTGCGCCGTCTCAGGACATGGCCCGCAGCCGCGTTCATCGCGGCATTCACGGGCATCACGATCGGGCCCCAGCTTCCGCGGGAGCTCCTCCTCATCGTGCCGCCGGTGCTCGTCGCCGGCTTCGTCCTCGGCTACGCGAGCGCGGTGCGCGAGACCGCGCGCGGCGCCTCTCAGTAGACGATCACCGAGCGCACCGCCTCGCCGCGGCGCATGCGCTCGAACGCGTCGTTCACGTCGTGGAGCGCGCACGGCTCGATGAGCGAGTCGAGGCGCAGCCTGCCGGCGGCGTAGAGCGACACCAGCATCGGGAAGTCCGCCTGAGGCCGGCACGACCCGTACCAGCACCCCCGGATCGCCTTCTCGTCCATCGTGAGCGAGAGGGCGTCGAAGCGGGGCCGGGCGTCCGGCGGAGCCATGCCGACCAGGATCGCCTGCCCACCGCGGGCGACGAGCGAGACGGCGAGCTCGATCGTGGCGAGCGGGCCGACGGCCTCGAAGCTGTGATCGACGCGCACCGACTCCGCCGCCTCCTCAGGCGTGCACGCCCGCGTGGCGCCCATCTCGCGCGCCAGGTCGTGCTTGGCGGGGCTGGGGTCGACGGCCACGATCTCGCCGGCCCCGGCCACAGCGGCGGCCTGCACGATGTTGAGGCCGACCCCGCCGCAGCCGACGACTGCCACCGAATCGCCCGGCCGCACCCGGGCGGTGTTGAGGACGGCACCGAACGCGGTCATGACGGCGCAGCCCATGAGGGCCATCTCCGCGAGCGGCAGCCCGGGGTCGATCGGGATCGCCGTCTGGGCCGGGACGACCGTTCGCTCACCGAACGACGAGGTGGTGGAGTGGTGGACGTCGCGGCCGTCGCGGTGAAACCGGGTCGTCCCGTCCATCATGAGCCCGGCGTCCGACCAGCTCAGGTTCTCGCACACGTTGGGCCGGCCGGCGACGCAGAACCGGCACCGGCCGCAGTGTGGGAGCCAGCTCAGGATGACGTGGTCGCCCGGCTCGATCCCGGACACGCCGGAGCCGACCACCTCGACGACGCCGGCGCCCTCGTGGCCGAGGATCGCCGGCCGCGGGTGCGGATGGATCCCGTCGACGACGTGGAGGTCGGAGTGGCACACGCCGCTCGCAGCCATCCGCACGGCAACCTCGCCAGCTCGCGGCGGATCGACGTCGACGTCCTCCACCCGGAGCGGCTCACCAGGCTCGTAGAGGATCGCGGCCCGCACCCGCCTACCGTACCGCGTGCGGCTGAAACAACGGCGCCTGTCGCCAATGTTTCACGAGCTGGCTGAAACATTGGCACCCGGTGCAGATGTTTCACGGCGAAGCCAGAGGTCCGTGGTCCGCGTACCATTGCGCCATGGCCAGCCTGTCGGAGCGGCGCCAGACCGTCGGCCGCCTGCGCGAGATCGCGCAGGTCGCAACGCGGCACGGG
>DATIDU010000010.1:0-7244 GCA_035456145.1 Gaiellales bacterium
GCGGCACTTGATGCCGACCGGTGCGGGCACCATGCAGTCCGGGCAGATCGGCTTGCCGCACTCCGAGCAGCGGACGCCGGTCTCGACCTTCGGATGGTTCGCACACGTGACCGGCGCAGAGAGTCCGGTATCCGCGCTCGACACGGCGGCGAGTGTAGCATCGGGCCCAGGTATGCAGAGACCCGGCCGGCCGGAGCAACGATGACCCGCCACCCCTCCGGCCTCCTGCGCATGTCGCCCGAGGTCGAGGCGGCGCTCGTCCGCTCGCAGGCCGTCGTGGCGCTCGAGTCGTCGCTCGTCGCCCACGGGCTCCCGCCCGACGTCGGTCCCGCCGTCGGACGGGCCGCCGAGGAGCGGGTGCGTGAGCACGGCGCGGTGCCGGCCACGATCGCCGTCATCGACGGCACGGTGCGGGTGGGGCTCGACGACGAGATCCTGCGCCGGCTCGCGGTCGAGCCGGACGTGCGCAAGGTCGGCCCGCGCGACCTCGCCACCTGCGCCGTCTCGGGGGCGTGGGGCGCGACCACCGTCGCCGGCACGCTCGCCGTGTGCGCCGCGGCCGGCATCCACTTCATGGCGACCGGCGGCATCGGCGGCGTCCACCGCGGCTGGGCCGACACGCGCGACGTCTCGGCCGACCTGGACGAGATCGCACGGACGGCCGTGTGCGTCGTCTGCTCCGGAGCGAAGTCGCTGCTCGACATCCCGGCGACGCTGGAGGCGCTCGAGACCGTCGGCGTGCCGCTCATCGGCTACCGGACCGACGTCTTCCCGCTCTTCTATGTCCGCGAGAGCCCGTATCCCGTGCCCGACCGAGCCGACGCCGCCGATGCGATCGCGATGGCTGCCGCCGCCCACTGGGGGTTTGCCCGTTCGACCGGTCTCGTCGTGGCCCAGCCGGTGGCCGAGGAGGTCGCCCTTGGCGCCGCGGAGCTCGAGGGCATAATCGAAGCCGCCGTCGCGGACGCTGCCGGGGCCGGCGTCCGCGGCCCCGCCGTGACGCCGCATGTCCTCGCGGCGGTGCACGCCGCCACCGCCGGCCGCTCGCTGGAGGCCAACAAGCGACTCGTCGTGGACAACGCCGGCCTCGCGGCCGAGATCGCCGCCGCCTACTACAGCTAGCGGATCAATCCAGGACGTCCGTGCCCTGGGCGAGGTGCACCGGATGCGTGTCGGGGCAGGTCTGCGGCTTGGCGTACCAGCGCGGCAGCGGCTTCCCGAACTGGAACGCCGAGCGCAGCGACGCCAGCTTGTCGACCCGCGCGTTCAGGCGCGGCAGGCCGAAGTTCTCGCCGATGAACCTCAGGACGGACGTGAAGTCGTAGTTCGTATCGTCGACGCCGCTTCGGGCCCAGGGCGAGATGACGACCATCGGGACGCGGGGGCCGAGGCCCAGGAAGTCGGCGTGCGGCGGCGGCACGTGGTCGTAGAAGCCGCCGAAGTCGTCCCACGTGAGCACGATCGCCGTCGACTTCCAAAGCGGCGAGCGCATGGTGGCGTTCACGATCCGGACGGTCCAGTTCTGGCCCTCGCAGAGCGACGGCCCGCCGGGGTGGTCGGAGAGATTGAACGGCGGCGCGATCCACGTGACCGGCGCCAGATAGCCCTGCGAGACGTCATGGGTGAACCACTCGATCGGAAAGACATGCTTCTCCCACGAATCCGTGTTGCGGATGTAGTTGATCTGGTCGACCGCCACCCAGCCGTAGCCGAGCTCGCCCCCGCGGGCGCCGTAGTACGACCAGTCGAGGCCCTTCTTCTGGAGCAGCCCCGCGGTCGTCGGGATGTTGAAGCAGGGCCGCACGCGCACCAGCTTCCCGTGCCGGATCGCCGGCGCCGTGATCCCGGCCGGGTCGTCGCAGCCCCAGCGCGTGGTGCGGAAGTTCGGCCCGTCGATCACGCCGGCCGACGAGGCGGCGATCGAGTAGAGCCGGTTCGGCATGCTCGAGGACGCCGCCGACGAGAACATGTGGTCCATGAGCTCGTAGCGGCGGGCCCAGCCCCAGTAGGCGGGGAGCTGGCCGGGCTGGGCCGTGGTGAACGCCAGGTTGGTGACGTTCCCCGACTTGTCGAGGAGCGTCGAGAACCCGTTCATCTGGCCGCCGTTGATGTCGTGGTGGGCGGCGAAGTAGCTGTGCTGGAGGTCGGTCTGCTTGTCGGGGAGCGGCCGCAGGGGGACAGTCGAGCCGTCGGCCCGGACGCCGTAGCTCGTCCCGTCGGCTCCGGGGAAGAGCCCGAAGAGGTTGTCGTAGGTGCGGTTCTCCTTGACGAGGAAGACGACGTGCTTGATCGGCGTGCTGCTCGCGGCCTCCGGAATCGGCGTGCGGTCGGGCGCAGGCGTGCGCGGCACGACCACGTGCGGGCCCCACGAGGGCTCGCCGTCGTCGTGGAGCGCGACGAGCGCGAGCACGAGGATCGCGAAGACGACGCGGGCGGGGGTCATGAGCCGTCGGCCACCGGGCCGTGCATGCATCTGTAGCCGGGATGGGCGCCGGCATCGCGAAAGCCGCCCAGGCGGATCGGGAGGCGCACCCGGTAGACGTCGGCGTCCGGGCTCTTCAGCACCGGGCGCAGAAAGCGGATACCGGCGAAGGCGGCCGGGTCGACGCCGCTCTCGAGCGTCCCGACCATGCTGCCGATCCGCACGCCCTTCACCACGATCACGTAGTTCACGCCCTGTTGCTGCAGGAAGCCGAAACCGTGAGCCGGATCCTGGAAGAACCGGTGTGCGGCGAGCACCTGGTCGAGCACGGGGTGGAGCATGTCGGGCCGCAGGTACGGCCCCATCCCCTCGACCACGCTCACCCGGCCGGTCGCCGCGACAAATGTCCCAAGGGTCACCCGGTCGGGGAGGATGCGGGCGTCGCACGGGACGTGGGCGGAGACCCAGTCCAGGATCGTGAGCGCCCGCTCGCCGTTTGTGCGGTAGCTCGTCCTGGCCGGGCCGACCGTCGAGCCGACCGCCACCGCGGGCAGCGCGATGACGACCGCCGCGACGGCCGCCGGCGCCCAGGCCCGCCGCCGTCCGATCCACGCCGCCGCCGGCTCGAGCGCGACAAGCACGAGAACGACGACCGCGAGGGGCAGGTAGTCGAACTCGCGGTCGATCCCGAACCGGCCCGGAATCTGGGTGCGGTACCGGTAGGAGAAGAGAAACGCGATCCCGACCAGGCTCACGCCGAGCCCGGCCGCCATGACAGCCGCCGCACCGAGGTCGACCGGGAGCCATCGAACGATCGCGATCGTGCCGGCCAGCACGGCGACTGGGATCAGCCACAGGAGGATGCGCGGAGGGTCGTCGAGCGTCGTCACGGCCCGCAGGAAGTACGTACCGATCCCGCTCGGGCCGACATACCAGTGCCCGTGCCCGGTCGGCGAGTGCTCGATCGTGCCGGAGAGGAGCGACGCGGTCGGGTCGACGCCGGCCCCGAACGACGCGTACCGGTCGGAGCCCGACGCTCCCTGGAAGCCGATCGTGCCCCCTGCCGAGTGCAGGAGCGCGACCGTGATCGCCGGCGCGCCGAGCGCGATCGCCGCCATCCGCGCCACGATCGGCCCGCGGTCGCACTCCCGGATGAGCCGGCCGACGCCGTACCAGCCGAGCGCGATCATGAGGGCGACGACCGGCACTCCGTGGGTGGCGAAGCCCGTCCCGAAGAGGAGCGCCGCCACGGCCGGCTCAAGCCAGCCGTCGCGGTCGCGCAGCGCGCGCACGCCGACGAGGAGGCCGCACACGGCGACCATCCGGCCCACGTTCTCGGCCGTGTACACGTCGAGGTTTCGGCGCAGCTCGTCGTTCAGGAGGGTCAGCGTGAGCAGCGGAAGGAGCGGCGCGAGCAGCCGCAGCCCAAGCTCCCGCCCGAGCGCCCACAGCCCCGCGGCGAGGCCGGTCGAGGCGACCCACAGGAGCGCCCCCATCGCCGGGAGCGGCGAACGGCCGAGGAGGTACGAGGAACCGGCGTGGAAGCTGTTCAGGACGAGCTTCGAGATCGCCGGCGTGTAGAGCGCGCCCCACTGCAGCGACTGGCCGGGCACGTGGCCCGCGTCGGCCAGCTCCAGGCCGTCGGCCCAGTACCGCCACGGCCCGAACATCTGGAAGTCGAGAAGCGGAGAGCTGCGCAGCCTGACGACCGCGATCGCCACCAGGACGACGAGCCCCGCCGCGAGCGCGACCCGGTCCCCGGCCCACTCCTCGCGGAGGGCCGCCAGGTGCTCGCCGGGGCGGCCACGGCGGAGCGCCATCCCCCAGAGCGCCAGCGTGACGGCCGCAAGTGCGATGAGGAAGGACGCATGCGACAGCACGTGGGCGATCACGAGCACCGCCGCGCTCATCCCGACGGCCGCGTAGCCCAGCGCGAAGGCGAGCGCGATCCGGGTGGCGAGCCCGGCGCGGCCCGGCGGGTAGACGGCCAGCATCGCACCCGTCCCCGGCACCAGCACGAGCCCGGCGGCCGTGCCGAGTGCAGCCGGGCTCACTCGAACACCACGCAGAGGAGGCCGGCGATCAACCAGACCGTCGGGTCTTCGAAGAACGAGTTGTAGAAGAGGGAGCTGGCGAAGATCGCGGTCAGCGCGGCGAGCAGCGTGCGCGAGATCCCCGGCCAGCGGCGGCCCGCGACGCCGGCCCAGGCCAGGACACCGAGGAGCCAGCCGTACGCCGCGAATCCCACCGGGCCGAGCTCGGCGGCGACGGTGACGGGCGTCGTGTGCGACGCCGCGCCCTTGAGCCGGTACGGGTGGTCGGTGCCCGCCACCGCGGCCTTGGCGAACCCGCCCAGGCCCGCGCCGAGCACGGGATGGTGGTGGATGACGCGCCAGCCCAGCTCGACCAGGTGCGAGCGGCCGCCGGACGCACGGGTCGCACTCGACCCCGAGATCTCCACGGCGAGCGCCCCCGCGACCGCGACCACGCCGGCGGCGAGCACCCCGGCGGTGACGCGCCACGGCCAGACGCACGCCCCGAGCACAAACGCGCCCGCGGCGAGCGCGAGGAAGCTCGACTGCGAGTAGGTGAAGAAGAGGCCGGCGAACAGCACCGCCATGACGGCGATGAGCGGCGGGGAGACGCTTCGGAAGATCGCGACGCCGGCTAGGAGCACGAGCGTGACGGCCAGGAACCGCCCGTAGATGCTGGCATCCCAGAAGAGCGAGTTCACGCGGAAGAACGACCGGTAGGTGTTCGACGTCTCGACGCCCGGGTTCCAGAACACGCGGTGCACCGCCTCCTGCCACAGCCCCACTCCGGCGAAGAGGAGCGCGAGGCCCACCTGCGCCGCCAGCGCCGCCCGAAGGCCGATGCCGCTGCACCGAAGCTGCGCGATCCGCACGGTCATGAAGCCGAACGGGAGGTAGAAGAAGAGCATCTCGACCGCGCCCTGATGGCCGTCCACGGTCCAGAGGAGCGAGACGGCCGAGAGCGCAAGGATGAGGGCGAGCGCGCGCGGCACCGGCCCGACCCGGAGCGGCGCCTCCTCGCCCCGGAGGACGTCGTACGCCGTCGCCAGGGCGCCGGCGGCGAGCACGCCATAGAGCGGGATGAGCAGGCGCGCTTCATCGGAGCCGACATGGAGAGGGATGCGCACCGGCGCCGCCAGGACGCAGGCGACGGCGAAGAGCCAGGGCATGCGGTCGATCACCGCGGCGGCCGCGACGAGCGCGGCGGCGCCCAGCGCGAGCCCCGCGACGCCCACGGCCGGATGGTGCGCGACCAGCGTCGCGACCCGGTGCACGGACGAGTGCAGGAGCTCGTCGGCCAGCCACAGCGTGCCGGCCACCCACGCCACGACGCCGGCCCGGCGGACGTCCCGGCGGCCGGTGACGAGCAGGGCGCACAGGCCGGCCGCGGCCACGATCGACGCGATGTCAGTCACTGGCCTCCGGCAGGCACGGCGACGGATTCTACGGTGAGGTCCGCGGCAAGACGGCGTACAGGTCCAACACGCCTCCAACCGGGGACGTTTGCGTCTCGTGGTTCAGTCGCTCTCGTCCCCGGGGTCCGGCGCCGGGGGCGACGGTGAACCACCCGGCGCGAATGGGCGAAGAACGGCTGTCGTCCACCACGAGGAGGAGCAATGCCGGTCGTCATGAACATGCGCTGGGACGGGGTCACCCCCGAGCAGTACGCCGAGGCCCGAAAACAGGTCGGCTGGGAGCAGCACGCGCCCGAGGGCGGGCTCATCCACATCGCGTCGTTCACCGATTCCGGGCTGCGCGTCACCGACGTCTGGGAGACCGCCGACGACTTCAACCGGTTCGTCGCGACCCGGCTCATGCCGGTTGTCCAGGAGATCGGGATCGAGGGCGAGCCCGACGTGACCTTCTCCGACCTCGAGGCCGTCTGGAACCCGGGCGTCGAGCAGGCCACCGCGGCGCGCACGTAGAGACTGACCGGTGGCTCCCGCGCGGCGGTCTTTAGAGCGACCGGTCCTCAGGAGCGACGACGTTGCGCCCGGTCAGGTCGCCGTAGAGCGCGCGGGTGAAGAGCGCCGAGAACGGCCACGCGATCGGTGCGGCCATCGCCAGCCCGGCCAGGAAGGCCGTCCCGGCGTCGGCGAACGCATACACGATGAGCGCCATGGACACCACGATGGGCGCCGTGAAGAGGATCGTGATCAGCCACACGAGCCATGTGCGGCTGAAGTTGCGGATGGCCAGGGCGGCCGAGCGCGCGATCGCACCGCCGGGCTCGACGTCTCCGGCGGCGATCGCGGGGACCGCGAAGAGCAGGAGCGGCATCGGCACGACGGCGTAGGGGCCGAGCAGGGCGAGCAGGAAGCCGGCGACGGTGCCGATCATGACGGACGTGGCGTACGTCCAGACGACCCGCCGCCGCGGCGCCGGCTCGGGCAGCCCGCGCAGCATCACGAAGCCGACGACGGAGAAGTAGGCGATGCCGTAGGCGAAGCGCCCGATCAGGGCCGTCTCGTTTGCGTTTCCCCCGCCCTGGTGTACCGCGAACACCGGGATCGTCGCCAGCCCGAGCGCGACGACGGACGCGACGACGAGGTCGGCCCACACCGCCCCGAACCGGTGCACGGCCGAGGCGAAGAGGTCCTGGGTCGGAGGACGCGGCGGGGCGGGCCTCGCCCGCCCCTCTCCGGTCTCCTCGGTCACGACGCCACCGGCGTGGGCGCGCCGGTGTCGAGCACGAGCTCGCCGGCGGCGGCGTCGGCCCGGACGACCGATCCCTCGCCGAGCTCGCCCGAGAGCACCTTGATCGCGAGCGGGTTCTCGAGCTCGCGCTG
>DATIDU010000011.1:0-4919 GCA_035456145.1 Gaiellales bacterium
CCTTGCGCCAGTCGATCTCGGCCTTCTGGTAGTCCCAGCCCCAGCCGACGCTGCGGGCGCCCGTCCCCATGGTGACGACGCAGCGCAGAAGGTCGGGATAGTCGATGGCCACCTGCTGGACGATCGCGCCGCCCAGCGACAGGCCGACGAGCGCAACCGGCGAGTCGCAGACCGCCTCGATCAGCTCCGCGGCATCGCGGGCGAAGAACTCGAGCGGCCACGGCAGCGGGATCTCGCACGTCGTGGCGCCGATCCCCCGGTTGTCGAACGTGGTGCAGCGGAAGTCCTGCTCAAAGAACGGGATCTGGTACGGGTGCCAGTCGGTGGCAAGCCCGCCGCCGCCCGAGACGAACACGATGTCCGGCCCGGCGCCGTGCTGCACGTAGTGGATGGTCGCCTCGGAGCCGTCGAACCGCATGCCGGCGAAGCTATCACCCGCCGGCGGGGCGGAGCTCCTTCTCCCACTGTGAGAAGCGCGGCACCGCCGTCATCCCCAGGCGCTCGTAGAGCCGGGTCGCGCCGGTCAGCGACTCCGTGTCGACCTCGAGCACGACGCCCCGGCAGCCGCGGCCGTGGAACTGTACGAAGCTCGTGCGCAGGAGCGCCTCTCCGATCCCACGCCGCCGGAACGCCCGCCGGACGCCGACGTTCGAGACGTGGCCCAGGGTCGGGTCGCCGTCGGCATCCCGGTCGGCGATCAGGACTCCCGCCAGGTTGGTCCCGTGCCAGGCGAGCTGCCAGAGCTCAGGCTCGAAGCTCGTGCTGGCGTCGATGTGGTCGTGGAGCCATGACTCCTCGCCCGGCCAGTTCCCGCCCCAGTGGTCGGCGAAGGCCTCGGTCAGGCAGTCGTACGTGAGCCGCTCGTCGCCGTCCGCGAACGGGCGGATCGCGACGCCGCGGATCGCGGGCGGCGGCGCCGGCGGGCCGTCGAACTCGATCGACATCTGTGCGAAGCGGCGCGCCTCGACGTAGCCATGCGCGGTGAGGAGCGCAGCGACGCGAGGCTCCTCCGCGATCGTCCCGGCATGCATGACGATCCGCTCCCCGGGAGGCGCGGAGGGGAAGAACCGCCGCGCGCGGCGCTCGGCCTCCCCGAGGATCGCCGCCCCGATTCCGCGGCCATGGTGGCGCATCGCCACGGCGCCGACGCTGAACACCTCAGTGTGGGGCGGGTGGCTCTCGACGAAGACGTATGCCGCGATGTCGCCGGCCGGGTCGGTGACGACGGCGAAGTCGTTCTCGCGGTCGACGCCCGGCGCCGTCCAGGCGTTCACGATCCAGTCCAGGTCCACCATCGCCACGCCGCGGAGGGCCAGCGTCTCGGCGTTCATCATCTCGACGATCGGCTCGCCGTCGGACAGCTCCGGCGGGCGGAGCGTGAAGCCGGGAGGGAGCGGGACGGACATGCGCGGATTGTGGCTACTCGGCCGGCTGAGCGGCGCGACAGCTCGCGGTCAGGCGCTCATCTCCGAGGCGCTCGGCCCATGCGGGCCAGTCACCCGTTGGCCCGCGCCACCGCAGATCGTCGACGGAGGTGAAGAGCGCGGCGTCGACTCTCAGCGTCGCCAGGTCCTTGAACAGCAGTGCGAGCGTCCGGCGATCATCCGCAAGCACCGAAGATGGGAAGTTCTCGATGATGCCGTGCTCGTTCACGAGGCGGGCGGCGGTGACGGAACCGACGCCGGGAATGCCGGGATACCCGTCCGCGGTGTCGCCGACGAGCGCGAGCAGATCGGGAATCAGCGGCGGGTCGACGCCGAACTTCTCGCGGACGCCGTCCTCGTTTCGGACCGCCTGGGCGCGGCGGTCGATCTGCACCACGCGGTCACCGCGCACGCACTGGGCCAGGTCCTTGTCCGGAGTCCAGATGCGGACCTGCTCGACGCCCTCGTCGGCGTCGGCGATCCGCGTGGCGGCGGCCAACGCGTCGTCGGCCTCCAGCTCGACCATCGGCCACACGGCGATCCCCATCGCGGCGAGTGCCTCCTCGAGCGGCTCGAACTGCATCCGCAGCGCGGGGTCGACGCCGAGACCGGTCTTGTAGCCGGGCCAGAGATCGTTCCGGAACGACTCGATGACGTGGTCGGTCGCGACTCCGATGTGGGTTGCTCCTTCGTCGACCATTCGCAGCACCGACTGGAGCACCCCGATCACCGCTCCGAAGCGCCGGTCGCGGTCCGCTCCGCGGCGCCGGCCGTAGAACTGGCGGAAGAGCTCGTACGTTCCGTCGACGAGGTGAACGACCATCGCGCGACATCGTTGCACGGGACGGCGGCCGGTAGGGCCGCAGAACGGCCGCCGCGGTCTTACGACCGGGCGTGGGCGTCGCCGCGGACGTGCAGCTCGCCCAGCACCTCGGTTGCGCGGTCGGGGTGCGCATCGAGGATCGGCAGGTAGAGGTCCTCCTCCTTGCGGAAGTGCGCCACGATCAGACCGTAGAGCCGGTACATCAGCTCCTGCGTGATGCGCACGTCGTTCGTGTCCGTGTGCGCGAGCAGGTGGGCGGTCTCGCGGATGAGCTGGTGGTCGTGGACCATCGGCTCGGTCGCGCGGGGCTGGCCGAGGATGTCGCCGATCACCCGGTAGAGCACCTCCTCCTCGCTTCGGGCGTGTGGCGCGAGCGTGTCCTCGACGAACGTCGTGATCCGCCCGACGAGCACGTCGCGCTCCGGCGGGCTCAGGTCGGGAAGCTCGCGCGCGGCGGCGCGGATCTGCTCGACGTGGACCATCAACTCGCGGTGCTCCTTCCGGAGCGGTTCGGTCGTCGTCGGTTCGGTGGGCTGCGTGGACATCGGGGACCTCCTTTCGGTCAGCGGGCGAGGTACCGACGTGCGCCGGCGTACTCGGCGGCGAGGGTCGACAGCGGCACGATCCTCACGGTGCTGCCGGTCCGCGGCGCCTCGATGACGCGCCCCGAGCCCACGAACATCGCCACGTGGTGGACGGTGCCCGTGCCGCCGGGGCCGGCGAAGAAGACGAGGTCGCCCGGCCGCAGCTGAGCAATGCCCACGGGGGTTCCGTGGGCCGCCTGCGCGTCGGCGTCGCGCGGGATGCGGATGCCGAACCGGCGGTAGACGGCGTGCGTCAAGCCGGAGCAGTCGAACCCGAACCCGGACGTCCCGCCCCAGAGGTAGGGCAGCCCGAGGAAGCGCTTCGCGGCCGTCACGAGGACGCGGCCGCCGGCGGGCCTAACAGCGGCGACCGACGGATACTCCCTCACCTTCCGCGTGAGGATTGCGAGGCGTCCGCCGTTCGGCGTCGCGACGAGGTCCGAGTCGCCTGCCCGGCCGACGATCGGAAGCCGCGTTGCGAACGACACCTGAAGCCTGCGCTTGTGCGCGACCGGGTCGCGGAGCCAGGCGGTGGGCGTCTTTACGATCGCAACCGGATGCGTCCGCAGGAGCCCGATCAGCGAGACGTTCCCCGTGAGCTGCCGCGTCGGCATCCAGCCCGGATAGCCGCGCCGGTCAAGCGGTGTCGGCTGTGCGCGCACAACGACGTAGCTCCACCTGCCGCGCTGCCGGAGCACGGTCACAGCGGTGCCGTAGAGCGCCTGCGTCTGGACCCGGGCCACGAGCCAGCGCCGGTCGGCGACGGTCATGCGCGAGAGCCAGCGCGGGATGTCGACCGGGTTTGCGGCCGAGGGCGCGTCCATCGGCCGCAGCGCCGCCGGCCTTCGCCAGAGCGTCGCGACCGAGACGGCAACGACCGCGCGCCACCCCTGCGCCGGCGCCACCTGTACCGCCCGCGCCTGGGATCGGGCCGGCGGCTGGCCGGGCGGCGCCGCCGCGGCGCCGCATCCGACCGCGAGCAGCAATCCCAGAATCGCCGCCCATCTCACAGCCCGATGCGTCTGCGTCATCATCGCGCCAGCCGGTGGATCGTTTCCACCCTCCACGATAGGCGAGATGCACGCCGCGCACATCGGCGGGAGTGCGCATTGCCGCGTGCGGCTTTTCCACACGTTCGGATTCCGTCCATGTCCCGATGCCGTGCCCGCCGCGCCGGGCGACGATCGGGGTGTGGGAACGGAACGTCCGCCGATCGAGCCGGCACGGGCTGCCGTCGATCTCTACTGGCTCCCCCTGGGAGCCGGGGGCCGCTCGGTGCGGATGAACGGACGCATCTTCGAGGCCGTGGCCGCCCGCCTCGCCCACCGGACAGCGTGCGACCTCTACCACGCGGCGATCGTGATCGACCTCCCGGACCGGGGTCGGTTCGTGATCGAGCAGGCTCCCGTACCCGACGCCCGCGGCGCCGAGCGCGGCGTCGTCATCGAGGGCCCGGTGGGTGCGCGCTGGGCGGCGCGGGCGCGGATCTTCCGCTACGAGGTGAGGCGGTGGCACGACGGGGTGATCCCCGACATCGGCGAGGCGGTCGAGAGCCCTCGCAGGCTGACCACCGATCCCCGGGTCGCCCGCCGCCTGTGGGAGTCCGTCTCCGACCTTCCGGCGCCGGTGTGGGGCCGCGACGAGCTCCATACCGGGGAGATGTGGAACTCCAACTCCGTCGTCTCGTGGCTTCTCACCCGAAGCGGCGTCGACGCCGGAGCGATCACCCTTCCCGCCGGTGGGCGGGCGCCGGGGTGGGACGCCGGCATCGTCGCCGCCCGCAAACGACGGGGCTAGCGAGCGGGGAGCGCCGATCGCCCCGTGCGTGCGATGCGCCGTGCCTGCCGCAGCGGCTCCGGCGTTCGCATCCGGCAGAGCGGCACGACCACGGCGCACGCGGTCGCGGCCGTCGTCCGCCATCCGGCATGGACGGCGAGCGGGCGCATGCCCGCTCGCGTGCGCAGCCAGTGAGCGACCACCTCGTCGCCGATCCGAAGCGCGCTCACCGCCCCCGCAGCGTCGGCCGGCCAGGCACCCCGGGCCACCAGCGGCCGGTGGGTGACGCCGATCGTCGGCAGGTCGAGGGCC
>DATIDU010000012.1:0-10748 GCA_035456145.1 Gaiellales bacterium
CACATCCACGTTGCCATTCCGGTCTGCGCGGTTCGTCAAGTTGGTGGCCCGGGATTCGAACAGGACGACGCGGCCGTCGCTCGAGATCGCCACGCCATGGCTGGGTGCGTTCGCCTGACGCCCGGCCGGGCCGACGCTGATCCTCGTTGTCCGCCCCAGCAGCCGGTCGCGGAGGAACACGTCCCGCACTCCGTTGGTGTCGCCGGGAATGAGGTTCGTGGCCCACGAGTCGAAGAGAACGAACCGCCCGTCGGCGCTGATGGCGTCGAACACGCTCGGCCCGTTCCCCTGGGCGCCGGTCGATGACACGCTCACACGAACCGTCGTCGCGGCCGCCGCCTGCCCCACACCGAGCACGACGGCGACACCGACCGCGCCGACCAACGCCGCCAACGTTCTGCGAGAAACCACCCGGGTCCGCTTGCCCATACGGCTGGTCCGAGCCTCCATGAACCCTCCTGCCCGGCAGCTTCGTCTCCGCGACCGCACTCCGCATCGGGGCCGCCACCTAACGCACGGTCCGCGAAGACACCGATAGTCCGCGTCTTCCGGAGGCGACCGCCGAGCGGCCGGCCGGCGGTTATCCTCCGGCGCCGTGCCCATCCGCGCGATCGTCACCGGGGGAGCCGGGTTCATCGGCTCGCACGTGGCCGACGGCCTCCTGGAACGGGGCGACTCGGTCGTCGTCGTCGACAACCTCTCGTCGGGCCGGCGCGAGCGGGTGCCCGCCGGGGCCGACCTGCGCGAGCTCGACGTCCGCGACGGCGCCGCCCTCAAGGCGCTGGCCGCCGAGATCGAGCCGGAGGCCTGGTTTCACCTCGCCGCGCAGGCGGACGTGCGCGTCTCGGTGGCCGACCCCGGCTTCGACGCCGACGTCAACGTGCGCGGCACCGCCGAGGTGGTCGAGGCGGCGCGGACGACGGGCGCCCGGGTCGTCTTCTCGTCGACCGGAGGGGCGATCTACGGCGAGGTCGACACCATCCCCTCGCCGGAGTCGACGCCCTGCGCGGCGATGGCGCCGTACGGCGTGTCGAAGCTCTGCGGCGAGCACTACGTCGAGCTCTCAAACCGGCTCTACGGCACGGACCACGTCATCCTGCGCTACGGCAACGTCTACGGGCCGCGCCAGGATCCGCATGGCGAAGCGGGCGTGGTGGCGATCTTCTTCGGCAAGCTGGCCGCCGGCGAGGCGCCGCTCGTCTTCGGCGACGGGCTCCAGACGCGCGACTACGTGTACGTCGGCGACGTCGTCCGCGCGAACCTGGCGGCGCTGGAGTACGCCGGTTCCGACCAGACCTTCAACATCGGCACTGGGAGCGAGACGAACGTGCTCGAGCTGCTCCAGGCCTGCCAGCACGCGGCCGGGACCGCGGTCGAGCCGGAGCACCGGCCTGCGCGCCTGGGCGAGCTCTCGCGCAGCGCGCTCGACTGCTCGCTTGCCGAGCGCGAGCTGGGCTGGCGGGCCGAGGTGGGCTTCGCCGAGGGCCTCCAGCTCACCCTGGCCGAGCTGCGCCGCTGAGGCGTGACAGGCGGGCTTCGCATCCGCGAGGCACTGCCGGCCGACACCGAGGAGCTGCGCCGGATCACGATCGCCTCGAAGGCGTTCTGGGGCTACCCGGACGAACTCATGGGCCAATGGGCCGAGGAGCTCCACATCTCGCCCGAGCTCCTGGAGGCGACCGAGACGGTGGTGGCTGAGACCGACGGCCGGGCCGTCGGCTGGGCGCAGCTCGTCCCGCCGGTCGAGGGCGTGGCGGTCCTCGATCACCTGTGGGTCGTCCCCGGGTCGATGCGCGCCGGCATCGGAACGCGCCTCTTCCGCTGGGCCGCGGCCCGCGCACGGGAGCAGGGGGCGGAGGCGATGGAGTGGGAATCCGACCCGAACGCGGTGGGCTTCTACCGGCGGATGGGCGGGCGCACCGTGCGCATGCAGCGCTCCGAATGGGGCCGCGACCTGCCGGTGATGACGGTCGACCTGCGCTGACGGCTTGTCCGTCCGACCCCTGCGCGAGACTTCCATTCCCCCGATTCGCCCGACCCCCAAGATCTTGGGGCTCGACGGACGGGCGACCCACCACATGTTGAGGGACGCCGGATGAACTGCCCGTACTGCGAACATGGAGAGACGAAGGTCGTGGACAGCCGCGTCGCGGGCAAGGGCGCGATCCGCCGCCGGCGCGAGTGTCTGCTCTGCGGGCAGCGGATGACGACGTTCGAGCGGGTCGAGCAGGCGCCGCTGCATGTGGTGAAGCGCGACGGCGCACGCCAGCCGTTCGACCCGCAGAAGCTCCTGGCGGGGCTCGTGCGGGCGTGCGTCAAGCGGCCCGTGCCGCTGGCCGAGATCGAGCGGGCGGCGGTGCAGATCGAGGCCGAGCTCCGAAACGGGGTCGGCGACGAGGTGGCGTCGGCGGCGATCGGCGAGGAAGCGCTCCGGGTGCTGCGCAACCTCGACCTCGTGGCCTACGTGCGCTTCGCCTCGGTGTATCGCGACTTCCAGGACGTCGAGGAATTCGAGCGCGAGCTCGAGCTCCTCGACGATCCGCGGCCGCGAACACCTGTTCGGTAGTTCGGTACACTTCAAGGATGCGAGGAAACGAGGAGGCAGGGATGGCGACGACCGACGTGCAGCGAGCGGAGACGCAGGTGGCCGAGGGCAAGGAGGACGTGCGCATCGGCGTGCCCCGCTACTTCACGACGGCCGGTGAGCACCCCTTCGACCTCGTCGAGTGGGAGGAGCGCGACGCGGTCATCGCCGGCAAGGACGGCCCGTCGTTCGAGCAGAAGAGCGTCGAGTTCCCCGCGTTCTGGAGCCAGACGGCGACCAACATCGTCGCCCAGAAGTACTTCCGCGGGAAGCTCAGCTCGCCCGAGCGCGAGCGGTCGGTGCGCCAGATGGTCGGCCGCGTCGCCGACACCGTCACCGCCTGGGGCATCAAGGACGGCTACTTCGCCGACGCCGACGAGGCCGAGACCTTCCGCTCGGAGCTCACCCATCTTCTGCTGCACCAGATGGTGGCGTTCAACTCGCCGGTGTGGTTCAACGTCGGGTTCGAGGAGCACCCGCAGTGCTCGGCGTGCTTCATCCTGTCGGTCGACGACAACATGGAGTCGATCCTCGACTGGATCCGCAAGGAGGGCCTGGTCTTCCGGGGCGGGTCGGGGTCGGGCATCAACCTGTCGAAGCTGCGCTCCTCGCAGGAGCAGCTCGCCAAGGGCGGCTACGCCTCCGGGCCCGTGTCGTTCATGCGCGGCGCCGACGCCTCAGCCGGCACGATCAAGTCGGGCGGCAAGACACGGCGCGCCGCCAAGATGGTCGTCTTGAACGTCGACCATCCCGACATCGAGGAGTTCATCTGGTGCAAGCAGCACGAGGAGGAGAAGGCCCGCGTGCTGCAGTCGGCCGGCTACGACATGAGCCTCGACTCGCCCGACTGGGCCTCGATCCAGTACCAGAACGCCAACAACTCGGTACGCGTCACCGACGAGTTCATGCGGGCCGTGCTCGACGACAAGGAGTGGGACCTCACGGCTCGCACCGACGGCCAGGTCGTGAGGACCGTACGGGCCCGTGACCTGATGCATCAGATCGCCGAGGCCGCGTGGAAGTGCGCCGACCCCGGCATGCACTACGACACGACGATGAACGACTGGCACACATGCCCGGCGAGCGGCCGGATCAACGCGTCGAACCCGTGCTCGGAGTACGTCCACGTCGACAACTCGGCCTGCAACCTGGCGAGCCTGAACCTGCTCAAGTTCCGCGACCCCGAGACGGGTGAGTTCCAGGTCGAGTGGTTCGAGCGGGCCGTCGACATCATCTTCATGGCGCAGGAGATCCTGGTCGGGAACTCGAGCTACCCGACCGACGAGATCGCCGGCAACGCCAACGCGATGCGCCAGCTCGGGCTCGGCTACGCCAACCTCGGCGCGCTGCTCATGGCCCGCGGCCTGGCCTACGACTCCGAGGAGGGCCGGGCGTACGCCGCGGCCATCACCGCCATCATGACCGGCCGCGCGTACCGCAAGTCGGCCGAGATGGCGGGCCGGATCGGCGCGTTCGACGCCTATCCGCCGAATGCCGACGCGATGCTGCGCGTCATCCGAAAGCACCGCGCCGCCGTCGGCAACATCGACGGCAGCCTCGTGCCCGACGACATGCTGAAGTCCGCCCGCGGCGCCTGGGACGACGCGCTCGCCGTCGGCGAGCAGCACGGCTACCGAAACGCGCAGGCGACGGTGCTCGCGCCCACCGGGACGATCTCGTTCATGATGGACTGCGACACGACCGGCATCGAGCCCGACTTCTCACTCGTGAAGTCGAAGCGGCTCGTCGGCGGCGGCGACATCACGATCGTGAACCAGACCGTGCCGGTCGCGCTCGCCAAGCTCGGCTACGCACCGCACGAGATCGACCAGATCGTGGCGCACGTGAACGAGCACAACACGGTCGTCGGCGCGCCCGGCTTCAAGGGCGAGCACCTGTCCGTGTTCGACGTGGCCGTCGGCGACCGGGCGATCCACCACATGGGCCACGTCAACATGATGGCGGCGGTGCAGCCGTTCCTGAGCGGCGCGATCTCCAAGACGGTGAACGTGCCCACCGAGGTCACCGTCGACGACATCGCCCAGCTCTACATGGACGCGTGGAAGCTCGGCGTGAAGGCGATCGCCATCTACCGCGACGGGTGCAAGGTCGCCCAGCCGCTCCAGACGAAGGGCTCAGAGCAGCTGCTCGCGGCCAAGCCGTCGCGGCGGATGATGCCGATCGAGCGCAACGAGATCGGGCGCAAGTTCCAGGTCGGCGAGTACGAGGGATACATCCACGTCGGCCTCTTCCCCGAGGGCGACCCGGGCGACATCTTCGTCGACATCGCCAAGGAGGGCACGACCCTCGCCGGCCTCATGAACGCGTTCATGATCGCCGTCTCCGTCGGGATGCAGTACGGCGTGCCGCTGGAGGTCTTCGTCTCGAAGTTCGCCCACATGCGCTTCGAGCCGTCGGGCATGACGAACGACCCGGACATCCGCATCGCCAAGTCGATCCCCGACTACATCTTCCGCTGGATGGGCAAGCGCTTCCTCGACGCCGAGACCCAGTCCGAGCTCGGCATCATGAGTGCAGCCGTGCGCGAGCAGCTCGCAAACGGCAACGGCCACTCGCCGGCGGTGCCGTCGGCCGAGTCCGACCCGCCGGGCGCACCCGCGCCGGGCGTCGGCCAGACGGCGCTCTTCAACGCCTGGGAGGACGCCGTCGAATGCGCGAAGTGCGGCGGCCGCAAGATCCGCACGGGCGCCTGCTACACGTGCCGGGACTGCGGGGATAACTCGGGCTGCGGGTAGCGGAGTGGCGCACATTGGAGCCGCTCCCGAGGGCGGCCCCAATGCCTCATCAGCTTCGACGGCCCGCTCGCTGCCAACGGGGTCGGCGTCTCAGCCGCTCATGCGGCTGATCTCGGCCCGCCAGGCGAGCACCTGACCCGGGCCGGGAGTCGTCTCGAACACGACCGGCTCGATCGCCTCGACCCGCCAGCCGTCCGTAAAGCTCTGCTCGATCTCGTCCCGCGTGACCCGGCGGGGCCCCCAATCGCCCGGCTCCCGATCGCTGAAGCACACCATGTGGTAGCGCCCGCCCGGCGCGGTCGCAGCCCGCAGGCTGTCGACGTACCGAGCTCGATCGTCGTCGTCAAACACATGGAACAGGCCGCTGTCCAGCACCGTGTCGAACCGCTCCCCCAGGCTCTCGAGGTCGACGGCGTTCCATACCAGGAACCTCGCGTCAAGCCCCCGCTCCCGAGCCTTTCGCTCGGCGATCGCGATCGCCGTCGGGGCGCTGTCCACGCCCAACGCGGGCAGGCCTCGTTCGGCTGCCATCAGCACGTGCTCGCCGGTGCCGCAGCCGACGTCCAGGACGCGTCCGCGGAGCTTGCCCGCGTCGGCGATCTCGACGAAGGCTGGTTGCGGATGACCGATGTCCCACGGGGGCTGAGCCGAGTAACTGGAGTCGAAGTGGTCCACCGTCCGCCGGCGGTGCCCAGGCGGCCGATGCGGGTCCGGTTCGGACATCCCTCGACGCTACCAGCGCATGCTCAGAGACGCTCCGGTGGCGGCCACTCGCGCAGCCGGCTATCAGCGACGCCAGAGGCGATCTGCAACCCGCCCGACGAGCTCGAGCTTCCGCCACTGTGCGTCGGAGTCCGTGTCGTTGCCGACGACGACTGAGCCGAATCCGCACTGGGGTGAGATGGCCAGTCGCTCGATGCTGCCGACGATGGAGGCCGCGTGGTCCATCTGTCGCATGAGGTCCTCCTCGGACTCAAGGTCGCGCACCTTGGAGCTGATCAGGCCCATCGCCATCACGGACCCGGGGCGGAGGAAGCGAATCGGCTCGAACCCGCCGTCGCGACCCAGGTCGTCCCATTCCACCAGGAACGTGTCGTACGCCAAGCCCGCGAACACCGCCTCGGCGACCGGCTCCAGCGATCCTTCGCACATCCACGACGAGCGGTAGTTTCCGCGACAGATATGCAGAGCCGTGGTGACGTGCCCGGGGATGCCGTCGAGAACAGCCGTGTCGGCGGTGAGCGCGGCCGCAAGCAGGGCTTCGGGATCGTGCCCCCGCTCGCGGAATCGGGCTACCCAGACCGGATCAACGAGATACGGGTACAGCGGAAAGTCGAACTGGATGTAGGCCGCGCCGGCCGCAATCGCGTCAGCCACCAGCGCACGCTCGATCTCGATCGCATGCGCGACGAACTCGTCCAGGTCGACGTAGCCCCGGTCGGTGATCCCGCGCTTGAACGTGAACGGATGCCCGAAGATCGAGGCAGCCGGGAAGGTCACCTTGAACGGGTGGCGAGTGACCGACGCCATGAACGCGGCCTCGCGAGCCGCCGGGCTGTCGACCGGACGCAGCCGGTCGACGATCTCGTGGACCGCCAGGTCCACGGCTCGGCCCTGATCGTTTTGGAACGTGACGACGTTGTCGGTCCGGAATCCCTCCACGGCGTCGTAGAAGGAATTCAGAAACATCCACCGGCGGAACTCGCCGTCGGTCACGACGTCAAGCCCACACGCGATCTGACGCTCCACCGCCGCCTGGATGGCGTCATCCTCGAGCTCGGTCAGCGACGTCCGGTCCCGCGCGCGCTCCTCATTCAACACCGCTGAGTGCCCTGGTGCGTAGAACCGCTCGACGGCTCGCCTGAGAGCCGCGGGTCGCAACAGGCTGCCCACGACCTCCGCCCGAGCAGGACGCCGAGGACATCCTCGAGTGGCCGTGCGGCTAGGCATGCGGAACCCAGTCCGGGAACCCGGCGGGCCCGGGCACCAGCGTGCTCAGCCCTGTGCCGTCGGCGTTGATGACGTACACGGCGCTCCAGCCGGCGGTGTCGCCGGTGAGCGCGTGGATCGACGTTGCGTCGGACGCATATGCGAACGCGAGCTGGCGGCCATCCGGAGACCACGCGAGCGTTCCGGATCCCACAACCGTGGCCGCGACCTTATGCGTGATCTGGCCGTCGGCACCGGTGACGTAGATCCCGGGACCGTCGGCCGAGCTGAAATACGCGATCCGGGTGCCGTCCGGCGACCACCGCGGCGCGTATGCCTCCGCGACGGTCAGCATTCGCCGGTCGGACCCGTCCGCGCGCATCACCTCGAGGGTGGGGTGGCCGTGGCTGATGGTCTGGATCACGAGGTGAGAGCCGTCCGGCGACCAGTCCAGCTCAGGAGTGACGCCGGTGGCCCACGGCACCGTTCGTACGATCCGCTGATGGTGTCCACCACCGTCCATGATGAGTATCTGAGCGATCGGCGGATAGCTGGAGCGGGAATCGCGCCACGCGGCGATCTGTCTGCCGCCAGGAGACCACCGCGGCGCAACGTCGCCCGCGAGCACCTTGGGCGTCGTCAGGCGCAGGCGGCCGGTTCCGTTCGAGCGCATCGTGTGGATCGAGCTGCATGCCTGGTACTTGCAGGAAGGGTCGGTCGTGATCTTCCTGCCGAAGAGTGCGTCGGCATACGCGAGGCGTCTGCCGTCGGGCGACCAGTCGACCATGCCGTTCGTCACCGAGCCGGCGACGATCACTGACTGGCCGGAGCGTGCAACCTGCGTCGTGACGACCCGGTGGGAGTCGTCGGTGTAGGTGACTGCACCGCTGCCGCTCTCGACCGCCGAACGCGCCTCAACCGTTGTCCACACGGCCCCGTCTCCAGCTGCGACCGCCGTCAGCCTTCCTCCTATTGCGAACGTCCGCCGCCGGAACGTCACCGGGTCGATACGGGTAATCGTGCCGGCCCGGGAAGCAGCAACCCACACCGCGCCCTCGCCGAACGCGACGGCGGTCGGCTCGCCCGAGACTCTGATCACCGGGCCGCCTGTGCCCGATTGGTTGAACGTCGTCACCGCCCCGGCATGCGGTAGCGCGACCCATGCAGCGTCGTTTCCCCACGCAATGCCGCGCGGCTCGCCGAACTGCGTATGCCGCTCGCGAAACTCGGGGTCGCGGTTGACGTACACAACGCTCCCCCATCCATCGGTGAACCACGCGTTTCCCTGCGGATCCGTGGCCGCCGCACCGGCGGCAGGCCCTGTGTCGGCGCGGCGCGCCGTGCGCGAACCGGCGTCGATCCGCCACACGCCTTGAGCGTCGCCGACCCACACGACGCCGGGCCCGACCGCAACCGTGGCCGGCCCTGGACAACAGCCAGGCAGCGACACCGGACGCGGAGCCGTATCCGGGTCCGGGAAGACGTGCACCACTTGGCGTGTCAGGCCCTCGGCCACCCACACCGACCCCGCGGATCCCGGCGCGATGTCCGTCGGCGTCGCGCCGAGATGGATCCGCCTGCGCACGTGTCTCGTTCGCGCATCGACGAGGGTCAGCGTGCGCCCCGCAACGCTCGCAACCCACACCCACCCGCCGCTGACGACGACTCGGGACGGCGTACGTCCAACGGGGATCGGCGTTCCGAGCGGTGTTCCCGTCCGAGCGTCGACGGCGACGAGCGAGTCGGGCGGCGGTGCTCGCCGTGGTGCTGCGCTCCCGCCCCCTGCCACATACGCCGTGATACCGACGGCGGCCGCGGTCGACGCGACCAGGACGACGAGCGCCACTGCGATTCGGCGGCCCGAGAGGCGGGCGGGCGGCGGGGCGTCAACCTGGGGAAGTCGTTGCGAAACGTCGTCGAGAAAGGCCGCGCAGGTTGGATACCGATCCGCGGGCGATTTTGCGAGCGCCCGTCGGATTGACGGCGACAGGTCGGCACAGGTGGCCGGCAGGGGTGGAACCGTCTCCTGCATGTGCGCCCACAGGGTCGCCGCCTCGGTTGGCCGCCGGAACGGCGTCGCGCCCGTCAGACATTCGTAGAGCAGGCATGCCAGCGCGTACTGATCCGCGGCCGCGTCAGCCGGATGCCCCTCGATCACCTCGGGCGCGAGGTAGTCGACGGTTCCGACGAGCTGTCCGGTTCCCGTCATCGCGCTTGCCGACATGCTCTGCTTCGCGAGGCCAAAGTCCGTGAGATAGGCATGACCGCCCTCGGACGGCAGGAGCACGTTCGCCGCCTTGACATCGCGGTGGACGAGCCCACGGTCGTGCGCTGCATCGAGCGCCTGTCCGATCTGCGAGATGAGCGCAACCGCGCGAGCCGGCTCGATGCAGCCCTCAGACGCGATGAGCGCCCGGAGATCGGTGCCGTCGACGTAGCGCATCGCGACGTACAGCTGGCCGTCCGCCTCGCCCGCCGCGTAGATCGGCACGATGTTCGGGTGATCTAGCGAGGCCGCTAACCGCGACTCGCGAACGAACCGGTCGCGGAAGCGGTCATCGTCCGCCAGCTCGGTGGAGAGCAGCTTCAGCGCGACGCGGCGCCCGAGACGCGTGTCCTCCGCCTGGTAGACGACGCCCATACCGCCGCGACCCACGAACCTCTCGATTCGGTAGGCCGCAATCTCCGACCCGATTCGACCGTCGAGCGCCATCCGCTTCCTGGATCTGGACGCGGCAAGCTTAGACCCTTGGGATCTGCGGCGGCCCGCCGTCTAGGTGGACAGTGACCAGTCGAACCGCGTCAGCCGCTCCGGTGGCGCCAAAAGGCCCGGTCTGCGCCCGTGGCGCACCGCGAGCACCGGCACCCCGGCATCACGCACGATCGCCTCGCGAGCGTCCCCGAGACCCTCCGTGCGATAGCGCGCCGAGACGCCGACAACGACCAGCCCGGCGTCTCCGACGCGCTCGAGTACTCCGGCCGCGCCGGACGCGATGATCACCGGCTCCGGGACAACTCCGAACGTCCGTTGGACGATCACCGAGGCAACCGCGAGCATTCGGCTGGCGTCCGTGCCCTGCGGAAGGGCCGCCCCCGCGAGCACGAGCCGCACGTCTCTCATTCGCGCGAGATGCGCGGCAAGCTCGAGCGCCGCCCAGTCGTGCTCTCCCCCGCCGAACGGCACCAGGACGGCGTTCCCGGATGGCGGATCGCCACCCGGGAACGACAGGACGGCGTCGCACGTTGCCGAGGTCAAGAGCTCCGAGACCGCGTTCTGCCACCGGCCATCGGGGTTCGCGCCATCGGCAAGGATCATGGCCACGTCGTGGTGGGTCGCAAACTTCACGAGGTCCTCGCCCGGTGTCGAGGTGGAGAACGCCGCCACGCGGGCCACGACACCTTCGGCCTCGAGACCGTCACGGCGATCCTGCAGCTCTCGCGTGGCCGATGCGAGGGCGTCGGGGGTCTGGGCGGCCGGG
>DATIDU010000013.1:0-4665 GCA_035456145.1 Gaiellales bacterium
CCGCCCACTTTGTCGAGAGGTACTCGGGGTGGAGGTCATGCGCGACAACGTCGAGCTCGACGTCGAGCATCGCCAGGTAGAGCTCCAGGTCGGCGCGAAACGCCCGGTAAGCCGCCTCGGACTCCAGGTCGCCGAGATGCGGCGAGAGGAAGGCCTCACCACGGCGGCCGACGCAGAACGTGCTCTTGAGCTCGGCGCCGGCGGCGACGATCGTCCGCCCGCAGTCGGGGAGTGGGAGGCCGGCCGGCGCATAGCCGCGCGACCGCCGCACCGGCGTCCCGGCCCGCACGACGGAATCCTCGCAGCGGCGGTGGATCGGGCGGTCGTGCGCCAGGAAGGCGTCGGCGATCGAACCGAGCCGCCGTCGGGCCTCGGCGTCGGCGAATGCGATCGGCTCGTCGGACACGTTCCCGCTCGTGAGCACGAGCGGGCCGTCAAAGTCGGCCGCGAGCAGGTGGTGAAGCGGCGTGTAGGGCAGCATCGCGCCGAGCCACGGCGATCCGGGCGCGACGCCCTCGGCGACCGCCGCCCCGGCGCGGCGGCGAAGGAGCACGATCGGGCGGGCGGGCGAGCGCAGGAGCGCGTCCTCGGCCGCGGACACGTGGCAGAGCGCCTCCGGAGCGGCCGTGAGGAGCGCGAAGGGCTTCTCGTCGCGGTGCTTTCGTGTTCGCAGCCGCGCGACGGCGGCCTCATCGGCCGCATCGCACGCCAGGTGGTAGCCGCCGAGCCCCTTCACCGCCACGATCGCACCGTCGCGCAGGAGCCCCACCGCCGCCTCGAGCGGCATCGAGAGCTGCGGCCCGCAGGCCGGGCAGGCGGTCGGCTCCGCATGGAAGCGGCGGTCGCCGGGGTCCTCGTACTCGGCGCGGCACTCGGCGCACATCGCAAAGCCCGCCATCGTCGTGGAGGAGCGGTCATAGGGAACCGAGCGGACGATGGTGAACCGCGGCCCGCACTGGGTGCAGTTCAGGAACGGGTAGCGGAAGCGGCGGTCGCGGGGATCGAACAGCTCGCGCAGGCAGTCGGCGCAGGTGGCGACATCGGGCGGGATCGCCACGGCACCGCCGGCCCCCAGGCTGGCTGCGATCTCGAAGCCGGCCTCCCCGACGAGCGGCAACGGCTCCGCCGTCACCGACTCGACACGCGCCAGCGGCGGCGCCTCGGCTGCGAGCGCGGCTGCGAACGCGTCGAGGGCCGCAGGCGGGCCCTCGGCCTCTGCGACCACGCCCTCGCCGTCGTTCAGCACGAACCCTGCGAGCCCGTGGCGCACGGCGAGCCCGTAGACGAACGGCCGGAAGCCGACGCCCTGCACGACACCGCGCACCCGGAACCGCCGCCGCTCCGAGACCGATGGGCGATTCACGAGCCCGGCTGGATTCGCGCCCATTGTCGGGATAGGCTACCGCCGAGTCTGGGGGAGGGCGAGGAGTTGGACGAGCCTGCCTGACGTTGCATCAGCTGTGATCGAGCCCGCCGCTCTCGAGGATCTCCTGGGGGCGCTCGCGGCGCACGGCTTCCGCACTGTCGGGCCGACCGTGCGCGACGGCGCGATCATCTACGACGACATCGAGTCGGCGGCCGACCTGCCGATCGGGTGGACCGACGAGCAGGAGGCGGGCCGCTACCGGCTCGAGCGGCGCGACGACGAGGCCCGCTTCGGCTACGCCGTCGGGCCCCACTCGTGGAAGCAGTTCCTGCTCCCGGCGCGCATTCGGCTGTGGCGGGCGCGCCGCCGCGATGACGGGTTCGTGGTCGAGCAGGACGAGCCCGAGGGGACGCCGCTCGCACTGATCGGCGTCCGCGCCTGCGAGCTTCACGGCATCGCGATCCAGGATCGCGTCCTGCTCGAAGGCGCGCATGCCGACCACGACTACGCCGCGCGCCGTGAGGATGCGTTCATCGTCGCCGTGAACTGCTTCCAGCCGGCTGCGACCTGCTTCTGCACGTCGATGGAGACCGGGCCGAAGGCGGAGGGCGGCTATGACCTCGCGCTGACCGAGATCCTCGACGGCGACCATCGCCTGCTCGTGGAGGTCGGAACGACGCGCGGCGGCGAGGTCCTCGCCGGTGTCCCGAACCGCCCGGCGGAGCCCGCCGACATCGAGGCGGCCGGCGCGGCCGTCCAGGGCGCCGTGGAGAACATGGGCCGGCACGTCGACACGACCGACATCCGCGACATGCTGGCGCGAAACCTCGAGCACGACCGCTGGAACGATGTCGCCTCGCGCTGCCTCACCTGCGGCAACTGCACGCTCGTCTGCCCGACGTGCTTCTGCACCACGGTCGAGGATCACACCGACCTGGCCGGCAACGCCGAGCGCACGCGCGAGTGGGACTCGTGCTATTCCGTCGACTACTCCTACATCCACGGCGGCAGCATCCGGCCATCCAGCCGGTCGCGCTACCGCCAGTGGCTGACCCACAAGTTCGGCACCTGGTTTGACCAGTTCGGGAGCTCGGGGTGCATCGGATGCGGCCGGTGCATCGCCTGGTGCCCGGTCGGGATCGACGTGACCGAGGAGCTCGCCGCCATCCGCGCGACCGACCGACCCGAGGGAGCAGCCGATGGAGACGATTGAGTCCCTCCTCCGCGACGTCCCGCTGTTCGAGGGCCTCTCGCCCGACCAGCTCGAGACGATCGCCGGCTGCGGCACGAACGTCCAGTTTGCGGAGGGCGAGCTGCTCTTCAAGGACCGCGACCCGGCCGAGTGCTTCTACGTGCTGCGGCACGGGAACGTCGCGCTCGAGACGTTCGTGCCGACCCGCGGCTCCGTGGTTATCGAGACGATCGAGGCGGGCGAGGTGGTGGGCTGGTCGTGGCTCTTCGCCCCGTACCGGTGGCACTTCGACGCCCGCGCGCTCTCGCTCGTCCGCGCGACGAGCTTCGACGGCGTGTGCCTGCGCGGCAAGTGCGAGGACGACCCGAAGCTGGGCTACGCCCTCATGTCGCGGTTCGCGCAGGTCATGATCCGCCGCCTCCAGTGGACGCGGCTCCGGCTCCTTGACGTCTACGGCGATGGCCACCGCAGCTGACGTCGAGACCACCGCCGGACCGATGGTCCCCATGCCGTTTCGGATCACGAAACGAAAGCGCGAGCTCTCTGACACGTGGACGCTCGAGCTCGAGCCCGTGGGCGACAAGCGGGTGGTGCCCGCGCCGGGCCAGTTCACGATGCTCTACATCTTCGGCGTCGGCGAGGTGCCGATCTCCGTCTCGGGCGACGTGGACGGCCCGCTTGTCCACACGGTGCGCGCCGTCGGGGCCGTGTCGCGCGCCATCTGCGAGTCGGAGCCCGGCGCGGTCGTGGGTGTGCGCGGGCCGTTCGGGAACACGTGGCCGGTCGAGGCAGCGCTCGGAAGCGACGTTGTGATCGTGGCGGGCGGGATCGGCCTTGCGCCGCTTCGCCCGGCGCTCTACGCGGTGCTCCGGCGACGCGGCGAGTACGGCGACGTCGCGCTGCTGTACGGCAGCCGAACGCCGGCAGACCTGCTCTACAGAACGGAGCTCGGCCAGCTGCGCGGCCGGTTCGACCTCCAGGTGGACGTGACCGTCGATGCGGCCGAGAGCGGATGGCAGGGCAAGGTCGGCGTCGTGCCCAAGCTGATCGCCGGCGCCCAGTTTGACCCGGACTCGACCGTGGCGCTCGTGTGCGGGCCCGAGATCATGATGCACTTCGCCGCCCGGGGGCTGATCGAGCGCGGCGTCCCGACCGACCGCATCTACATCTCGATGGAGCGCAACATGCAGTGCGGCCTCGGCCACTGCGGCCACTGCCAGCTCGGACCGACGCTGATCTGCCGCGACGGCCCGGTCTACCGCTACGACGAGATGGAGCGGCTCATGGCGGTGCACGAGCTGTGAGCGCGACCCGAAAGCCCACGCTCGCGGTGTGGAAGTTCGCCTCGTGCGACGGCTGCCAGCTCTCGCTGCTCGACTGCGAGGACGAGCTCCTGTCGCTCGTCGGCGAGATCGACATCGCCTACTTCCTCGAGGCGACCCGGGCCACGGCGGAGGGGCCCTACGACCTCTCGCTGGTCGAGGGGTCGGTCACGACGCACCACGACATGGAGCGGATCCACGAGGTGCGCCGGGTGTCCAAGGCGCTCGTCACGATCGGGGCCTGCGCGACGGCCGGCGGCGTCCAGGCGCTGAAGAACTTCGCCGATGTGGACGAGTACGTCTCGATCGTCTACGCGACGCCGGACTACATCTCGACGCTCGATACCTCGACGCCGATCTCCGCGCACGTCCCGGTCGACTTCGAGCTGAACGGGTGCCCGATCAACAAGCGCCAGCTGCTCGAGGTGATCACCGCGTTCCTGTACGGCCGGCGGCCGAACATCCCGTCGACCAGCGTATGCATGGAGTGCAAGCGGCGCGGAACGGTGTGCGTCACGGTGGCCCACGGCACGCCGTGCCTGGGGCCGGTCACCCACGCGGGCTGCGGCGCGCTGTGCCCGTCGTACAACCGCGGCTGCTACGGGTGCTTCGGGCCGATGGAGTCGCCCAACACAGCCGCCATGACGCAGAAGCTCCAGGAGCTCGGCATGGGGGACAAGGCGGTCGACCGCGTCTATCGCACGTTCAACGTCCGCCCCTTCGAGAAGGCCCGATCCGGGTGAGCGCCCCACGCACGAAGACCATCAGGACCGACTACCTGGCCC
>DATIDU010000014.1:0-5187 GCA_035456145.1 Gaiellales bacterium
CCAGCACGACGGCTACTTCCGCGGGCTTGACCGCATGGAGGTGCGCGAGCTCGAGAGCCCGTTCTACTTGCGGTTCGACGTCGAGGACGAGCCCGGCGTGCTCGCCCAGGTTGCCCAGGCGCTGGCCGATCGCGGCGCGTCGGTCGCGCAGGTGGTGCAGCGCTCGGCCGACGGCGTCCACATCGTGATCCTGACCCATCGCGCCCGCGAGGGCGCTGTGCGCGACGCCGCGGCGGCCGTCGGCGCCCTCGGGTTCAGCCGCTCCGAGCCGGTGGTCCTGCCCGTGCTCGAGCGCGGCACATAGCGCGCACGCCGTTCGGGGACAGTCCCCGAACGCCTCCCGTGGTACTGCCGCGACGTGTTCGTGGCACATCGCGGGCCGAGCCGCGCCGGGATCGTCACACCGCCGTCACGAGCATGGAACGCGAATTGTTCAGGGACTGTCCCCACCCCACGCCCTCATCCAAGCGCGCATCTAGGCCTCGACCAGCTCGGCGCCGGCCGGGAAGTGGGTCACGATCACGCGGCAGGGTGCCTTGCGCAGGATGAAGTCGACCGTCTGCCCGAAGAACTCCTCGTGCACGCTCCTGGCCAGGCGGTGCTTCTGGGGCGACCCGACGACGATCAGGCCGGCGTGGTGCTCGACGGCCGCGTCGACCACGAGCCGGCCCGGACTTCGCGTGCGGGCCACGACCGGCCGGTATTCGACTCCGTACTCCTCCGCGAGCGAGGCAGCCATCTCCTGCACGGCCGCCACCTGGGCCTCACGGTCGGTCATCGCGACATCGAGCGGGTCGCGCACCGGCACGTAGATCGCGCTCACGCCGACGACCGCGGCACCCGCCTCGACGGCCAGCCGGCACGCGGTGGCCATCGTCTCCTCGGCGATGGCATCCAGGTGTTCGAGGGGCACGACGACGGCGGAGAAGGCGATCTCGGTCACGTCCGCCGGCGGCGGTGCTGCCTCCTCGATCCGGTCGATCATCGGCAGACCGGCCCGGATCCGCGTGCCGGCATAGACCACGAGCCCGCCGATCATCCACAGCGGCCCGACGACGCGCGCCCCGGGGTGCGTCCCGAGCGCGACCACCCAGGCCGCGAACGACAGCACCGCGCCGACGACGGAGGTGATCGGGATCAGCCGCCGGCCGAGCCAGACGTTGCCCTTCATCATGAACGGCCGCGGCATGTCGGGCTCGGAGATGCGAAGCCAGATGATCGCCGCCTGCGTCAGCATGAAGGCGATGAGGATCCCGAAGGAGTAGAGCGAGGCAAGCGTCAGGGTCTCCTCGTTCGAGAAGAAGGACCCGACGACCAGGAAGCCCACCGCAAAGACCGCGACCGAGACGATCGCCGCGGGCGGAGCCAGCACGCGCCGGCTCGTCCGCCCGAAGATCGCGGGCAGCTGGTTGTGCTTCCCCATCGCCTCCGAGAGGCGCGCGCAGCCCGAGAAGCTGGTCGCGATCGCCATGATGAGGATGGTGCAGGCCGTGAGCCCGACGCCGACCCGGAGCGCGGTCTCGACCCAGCTCGGCCCCTTCTGGCCGATCGCATGTGCGAGGCCGAGCATCGGCGTGTCGACCCAGGTCGTCCCAAGCTCGGTGACGCCGCCGTGTTTGTTGTTCGCCGGTTCGGCCGGGAAGGCTGACACCGCCGCCGTGGCGACGGCGCTGTAGACGAGGACGACCGTGAAGACGGAGGTGCGGATGGCATCCGGCAGCGTCTTCTCGGGCTGCTTGGCGACGCCGGCGAGGCTCCCGACCTTCTCGAGGCCGGTGTAGCCAACCATCGCGATGGGGAGCGCGAACGCCAGGGAGTTCCAGGTCGGGACGTGGCCGAGATCGATGCTGTTCTGGAGGGCGTCGACCGAGAACAGGAGCATCAGGCCGAAGACCGCAAGGCCGAACTGGAGCACGAGGTCGAGGACGGCGACGACGACGCCGATCGTGTAGACGTCCGTTCGCCGAACCATGCGCAGAACGGTGATCGCGAGGACAATCCCAACCGCGACCACGGTCGCGCGCCCCTGCTGTCCCCGGAACCAGCCGTCCTGCCCGATCGCCCCGGCGAAGTAGTAGGGCAGGAAGAGCGCCGACAGCGAGATCGTGAGCACGAAGTCGAGCACGGTTGCCCAGCCGGCGATGAAGCCGACCAGGTCGTTGAATGCCCGCCGTGCGAAGGCCGACGCACCGCCCGGCTCCGGGATCGTCGCACCACCCTCCGCGTAGGCGGCAGCGGCCAGTGCGAAGATGAACCCCGCGACGGCGAAGACGACGGGTGTCAGCGAAAGCGCGTAGACCGCCGTGATGCCGAGCGCGTAGTAGAGCGAGCTCGAGATCTCGCCGTAGGCCATCGCGTAGAGCGCCCGCACCCCGAGGAATCGCCCCAGCGACGGGATCTTGCGCGCCATGCGCAGAGCTTAGTGTGCGAGCTCGGCGCACCGGCGGGAGAGGAACGCGCGGTCGGCCGCTCCGGGTGCGAGCTCGAGGGCCCGGCGGTAGGCCTCCAGCGCCTCCGCGTTCCGTCCCAGCCGGCGCAGCATGTCCGCCCGGGCCGCAGGCAGCAGGTGGTAGCCGGCGAGCGCCGGGTCCGAGGCGAGCCCATCGACGATCGCCAGACCCCATTCGGGGCCTTCGCTCATCGAGATCGCGACGGCCCGGTTCAGCTCGACGACCGGCGACGGCGCGACGGCGGCCAGGTCGTCGTAGAGGCGGACGATCGCCCGCCAGTCGGTGTCGGCGGGCGATGCTGCCCGCACGTGCTCGCGGGCGATCGCGGCCTGAAGGCAGTAGACGCCGAGCCATCCCGCCCCGGCGGCGTCTCCCAGCGCCTCCTCTCCCTCCTCGATCAGCGCCCGGTCCCACCGGCTCCGGTCCTGGTCGTCGAGCAGCACCGGCGCGCCGTCGGCACCGGTGCGCGCGGGTGCCCGGGCGTGGTGGAACAGCATGAGGGCCACGAGCCCTGAGGGCTCCGGCTCGCCCAGGAGGAGCGACGCCAGGATGCGGGCGAGCCGGATCGCCTCGGCGCAAAGCTCCTGGCGGACCGGCGCGTCACCGGACGAGGCGGCGTAGCCCTCGTTGAAGATCAGGTAGAGCACAGCCATCACCTGGTCGAGCCGGTCGGGCACGACCGGCTCGGGCGATTCGCGCAGACCGATTCCGGCGACCCGCAGCCGCCGCTTTGCCCGCACGAGTCTCTGGGCCATCACCGGCTCCGAGACGAGGAAGGCGTGCGCGATCTCGGGCGTCGAGAGGCCGCCGGCCAGCCGCAGCGTGAGCGCCACCTGAGCCTCGGTCGGAAGGGCCGGGTGGCAGCAGGCGAAGATCAGCTCGAGGCGATCGTCCGGGAGGCGATCATCGACGATCTCAGGAGGCGGCTCCACCCCGGGCAGGTCGAGCTGCGGCAGCTTGGCCGCCAGGGTGCGGTCGCGCCTGAGGCGGTCGACGGCCACGTTGCCCGCCGTTGCGATGAGCCACGCGGCCGGCTCGTCTGGCACGCCCTCGACAGCCCAGCGGGCGGCCGCGCGCGTGAACGCCTCCTGCACGGCCTCCTCCGCGAGGTCGGGGTCGCCGAAGCGGCGCCACAGCGCGCCGACGGCACGCGCCCAGTGGTCGCGAAAGGCGGCATCAACGGCTGGGCGGGCGTCGGCATTCATCACGGCGAACATTGGCATTGGTCGGAGGCGAAAGTTTCCGGTTCACCCCTTGCGGGGGACAGTCCCTGAACTTCCCGCGTCGCATCTGTGTGACACCCGCGTGGCAGCCCATGCGTGCGGACTCCCCAGCCGTGTCCCAGAAGCTCCGCGATTCTGTGTCGGGAGAAGTTCGGGGACTGTCCCCGGACTCCCCGCGGTTCAGGGGCGGAGCGCGCGGATGCGCAGGATGCCCAGCAGGACGAACACGGCGCCCGCCAGAAAGCCGACCTGGCCGCCGCCGACGAAGATCGTCTCGGCCAGGATCGCGATCCCGAGCGCGAGCAGGACCCAGGCCATGACACGGCTTGCCGTCAGCATCAGACGAGGGCCGGCGTGCCGACCATGACGCGGCAGTCGGCATTTCTGAGCACATAGTCGATCACGCGCCCGAACATCTTCTCGCCGCCGCGCTGCCGCTGGACGGCGCCGAGGACGATGATCTCCGAGCCGCGCCGGCGAGCCTCGTCGACGATCGCCTGGCCAACGTTGCGGGTGCGCACGATGCGGGTGACGACGCCCACCCCGTACTGGCTGCCGAGCGCCGCTGCCTCTCGCAACTCCCGCTCGGCCTGCTGCGACTCCTCCTCCATCGGATCGGACAGAGAGCGGTCGAGCGGCACCTGGATTGGATAGAGGGCGATCAGCTTTGTGCCCGACTCGGCCGCGAGCCGGAGCGCGGTGACCGTCATCTCATCGGTGATCGCGTGCGAAGTGAGCGGCAGCAGGATGGAGCGGTACTCCACCTCGACGGCCGGGCCGAACGTCGCTGCAGGCGCCTTCACCGTCACCGTCAGCGGCAGGTGCTGAGAGCGGCGGTACGCGACGTACGTCACGATGCCGATCAGGATCCAGCCGACTCCGACGACTCCGACACGCGGGCTGAGCACGATCGTGACGAGGAACGACGCGCCGGTCCCGAGCCCACCGAGCCAAGCGAAGCCGGGGATGTCCCGGCCGCCGATCCGGAAGGACAACCGCCCTCGCCATGGCATGTCCTCCACCTCAGGGGTCAACCGCAGCTTGATGACGGACGCATGGGCAAGTGTGAACGACAGCATCGCCCCGAACGCATACAGGCTGCCCAGGAACGTGATGACGCCCGGCGGGATCATCAACAGGACCGCCACGAAGCTGAAGAACCCGATCGCAACGTACGGCGTCGAGTACCGCGGGTGCACACGCCTCAGGAGCTCGGGAAGCTGCCGGTGCAACCCCATCGAGTACGTGAGCCGCGACACCCCGATGATCCCCGCGTTCGTCGCGATGATCAGGATCGTGGCCGCGAGAATCGCGACGTAGTACCCCATCCCGGAGCGCACGATGTCCGGAATGTTGGGGAGTTTCTCAACGAGCCCCGCGATCGGGTCGGGAGCGTACTTGCATGCCAACTCGGTGACGTACGCGGGTGTCCGGCAACCGAGTTCGTGCGCCGTTCGGATGTCCGCTGCCGTCGCCTTGTGGACCGGCAGCGCCGAGAGTGCCACCGACGGTAG
>DATIDU010000015.1:0-2122 GCA_035456145.1 Gaiellales bacterium
AGCCGCGCCTCCCTCGCCGAGCTCGCCCAGGGATCCGCGGTCTCATCAAGGGGTGAGGGCCGCCCGCTCAGGGGTGCGCCGCCTCGTGGCCGTGCCCCGCGTCGCGAGTGGTCGCAGGATGTTTCTCCAGGCGGTTGGGTACCTCGCCTGGAACGACGTCGACCTCGGGAGGGCCGCCACTTGTCCGATGACCTGGAGTTGTTGCAGCAGCGCGTGAGCAGCCGGCAGGAGAAGCTCGATCAGGCGTCTGGGGCGCTGGATCTCGCGCAGACGCGCTTCGACGCGTCGTCGGCGGCCTACAAGAGCGCCGACCGTGAGCGCCGACGAGTCAAGGCCGCCCTGAAGCTCGCGCAGAAGCGTGCCGACCGGCTGGCGAAGGAGGCCAAGCGCACCGAGAAGCTCGCCCGCGAGGCTGAGACGGACCGCGACGACGCGGAGAACGAGCTCGGTGAGCACCTTGCCGTGCGCGACAAGCGCCAGGCGAAGCTGGCGAAGTCCCTGGCATCGCTGGAGGCGGCCAAGACGTCGGCCGCCGCCAGCGAGCCGGTCGCTCCGGCCACGAAGGCGACCTCGGCCAGGACGGCCTCCGCCCGGAAGCAGCCCGCCAGGAAGGCGTCGCCCGCGAAGAAGTCGCCCACGAAGCGCGCGGCTGCGACCAATCGGGCGACGCCGGCCAGGAAGGCGGCGAGGAAGGCATAGCCGCCGGCGCTCCCATCCGGCGCCGCCGGTGCCTCAGTCGACGCCCCAGGCCGGCCGGTAGTCGAAGCCGGGGTACGTCGAGACCTGCTGGCGGTGGTGTCCGCCGTACCTCATCGTCCAGATCTCGGCGTTGGGCTCCGTGAAGCTCGAACGGTCGGTGAAGACCAGGCTGCGTCCGTCGGGCGACCACTGCGGATTGGCGTTCCGGCGGCCCGTCGACCCGTTGTCCGTGAGCCAGACGATGGCGCGGGCGCAGTCCCGGGGGCCGCGGCAGTCGGCAGGCACGGTCGCCAGGTCCACGAACGAGTCCTCGGCCGTGCCCCGGGCGTAGCTCTCGAACACGACCAGGTCTGCGGTCGGCCCGTGCGCGGCGGTCGAGAGGTCGTAGATCTCGGCGCGGAGCTCCCACGGCGTGAGCCGGTGGAGGCCGCGACCGTCCAGCCGGAACAGCGCGCTCGTGCCGTCGCTGATCCTGACCCGGCGGAGCACGAGGAAGCTGCCGTCCGCGGAGAGCCGGGCGCCCTCGTCCTCGAAGACGCCTTCGCTGCCCGCCGGGGAGAGCCGGCGCAGCTGCGTCCCGTCCGTGCGAATCGTCCAGAGCACGACGCTGGCGGCCCATTCGGTGAAGGGGCCACTGATCGCCGAGTACGCGAGCCGGTCCGCCGATAGCCAGGTGGGCAGCGCCAGGGCCACGCACGGGTCGATGCACGGAGCGTCCAACGGGTGGTCGTCAGAGCCGTCCGGCCGGACCAGCCGGACCTCCGTCGACTCCGGGTAGCTGCGCTCGTAGGCGATCCACTCTCCGTCGGGAGAGACCTGTGCGTTGAGGTCGACGACGTCGGGGCTCGGTGCCGTCAGCGGTCGCGCGTCCCCGCCGTCGGGCCGGGCGATCATCAGGTGCTCCGAGCCGGGAGCCGCGCGGCTCGTCCAGACGACGACGCCGTCGTGCCCACCGTTGCCATGGTCGCGCTGGCCGGCTGTCGCTGCCGGGGGCAGGATCACGAGGGCGGCCGACGCCGCCGCGGAGAAGATCAGCGTCCGGACGGTTCGCATCGCTCGTGCACCCCTCTCGTCGGGCTGGTTCGAGCAGCGTGGCAGGGCCGAGGCTGGTGGCTCGATCCCGGAGATCCGGGATTGACTTGCGTCCTACCGTGGACAGGTGGGCGGGAGCGTCGCCGCGGCGCGGTCGAAGCTGCTCGGCCTCGGCCAGGAGCGGTCGGCGGCCGGGTGGTTCGGCGACGCCGCCCTCGAGGCGGTGGCCGACGCCGGGCTCACCCTCGCCGACATCGACGGCATCGCCACCTACCCCGGCGGCATCAACCAGCCGCCCGGCTTCGCCAGCGGCATCGGCGTGGCCGAGCTGCAGGACGCGTTGCGACTCGAGCTCGACTGGTACGCGGGCGGTATCGAGTCGCCCGGGCAG
>DATIDU010000016.1:0-2584 GCA_035456145.1 Gaiellales bacterium
TGCTGCCAGCCTCGACAACCTGACCGATTGAATCCTCGGCAAGACCAGCCGCCTGAAGGTTGAAGGCGATGAGCCGAAGGCGGACGTTGGGTCGGCCGCCTGGCGCCGCTCCCACTGTCGCGCTGAGATGCGGCGATGCGAGCGCGATGGTGCAGCTCCGCGACCCGCTGCGTTCGGGAACCTAGTCCGTCTCCAGCGCACGCCTCAACGACTCGACGGTTCGGTCGCGCTCGCTTCTTGCCAGCAGGGCCGCAAGCGGCTTCATCAACCGCATCATTCCGAAGAGCTCACCCTCCGCGACGTGATGAACGATCGTCTTGTCCCGGTCCGCCTCGAGGATGTAGACCGGTCGCGCCTCCATCAGGCCGGAGCCGAACCAGCGGAGAGTCTCGCGAAAGCCGATCCGCGCCGGTGGCTCGTAGTCGGTCACTTCACCGCGGAACGTGCCCATCCACGTGGCGTCGAAGTACGTCGTTCCCAGGCCGAGAGGGCCATCGGAGGTCTGTCCGCACCGGCGGAACAAACCCGTGCGGCGCATCCACGTTCGGTAACCATCCAGATCGGCCAAACGGGCGAACACGTCGCTGATCGGTCGGTCGATCGTCGTGCGCGTCTCGTACCGGACGGTGGTACTGGCTCGCTTCGTCATCTGCTCACCGCCTCACGCGTCCTCCTCGAGAGCACGGACACTGCGGCCGCGTCTCGTAGAATCAATCATCGCAGTCTGGCGAAGCGGAAGCTTGAGCAAGCGGCGAGGTTACCGGCCAGCAATCCAAGCGGACGACGGGTCTCGAACCCGCGACCTTCGGCTTGGGAAGCCGACGCTCTACCGACTGAGCTACGTCCGCGCTGGAAGCAGGATACCGGCGTCAAGCCAGGGTTGCTGGCAGGCCGCCCTACTCCGACGGCGGCGGAGGCAGGTCGGGCGGGAAGCGCTCGTCGTATGCGTCGGCGAGCGCCGCGACGGCCTCGTCCCAGCGCAGGCCGTCTCCGGGAGTGGGAAGGTCGGGGACGATCGAGGCGGTGTCAGGGTCGAAGGCCACGACCGCGACGGCCTCATGCCGGTGGGGAGCATCGTCCTCGCGCCGGCGCCCGCCCGCGCGCCGGAGCGCCTCGCTGACCCGCTCGATCAGGTGCCGCGTGCTCTTGCGCCCAGCCGGCGTGCTCTCCCAGGTCGGGATGGTGAGGACGCCGCCGCAGACGGCGTACGGGTACTTGAGGTGCGTGCTGACCGCGCCGACGCGGAGGTCGCCGAACCGGTTCCACAGGGCACGGCCGACGGCGAGGTTGATGGGCTTCAGCTCGATCGCCAGCTTCAGACCGTCGAGCATCGTCATCTCCACCACGTCGAACTGCGACACGCGCAGGGCGCCCGACACCCGGATCTCGCCGCTCGTGGCGTGGATCCGGGGCAACGCCTCCTCGAGGTCGGCGCACAGCGCACGGCCGAGCCCGGCCGAGAGCCGGATCTGGCCGGCCTTCTTGCGCTGGCCGGGCTTGAGTATGCCCCCGTCGGGCAGCATCAGCGGGCCGATCGTCTCGCATGCCACCACGTACTCCGAGGCCGCGGCGACGAAGTCGGACACCGTGGGCCGAGCCAGCTGGGTCAGCCCGTCGACGAGCGGAAGCCCGGTCGGCCGCGGCGCCTTGGCGGCCATCGCCGCGCTACGCCGGGACGGCCCGGCGCTCGTACGGGAACATCTCGCCGGAGTAGAGCTGGGCGTCCCCCGCAATCCGGCCGAGCCGGCGCTGCATCGTCTCGATGTACGCCGGGACGATCTCGACCGAGATGCTCTGCCGGCTGTGGGCGATCGCGCTGGCCGCGGTCGTCCCCGAGCCCGCGAAGGGGTCGAGCACCGTGTCGCCGGCGAAGCTGAACATGCGGATAAGGCGCGAGGAGATCTCCTCCGGATAGGGCGCAGGGTGATTCCAGCGGCGGGTCGACTCGCCGCGGACGTCCTCCCACACCGGGCTGAAGAGCGTTCGATATTCGGCGGTGCTGATGCGGCTCTCGCGCTCCATCGCGGGCGTGGGCTTGCGGTAGCCGCCGGGCTTCCGCAACATGACGATCGTCTCGATGTCGTTCTTCACGATGCCGCCCGGCAGGTTGGGCTTGCCCAGGAACCACGACGACGACGACGCCTCGAGCTTGATGTTCGCGACCTTGAGCCACCGGATCGGGGTCAGGTTGTCGAGGCCGAGGCGGCGGGCCCGGACCTGGATGTCGGCCGGAAGCGGCAGCACGAGGTGGCGGCCCGCTGCACGGCGCGAGAGGCAGATGTCGCCCACGACGCAGCAGATCCGCCCGCCCGGCACGAGCACGCGGCGGCACTCGGCGAAGCAGCGGTCGAGCTCGTCGAGGAACGACTCGTACGCCTCGACGCTGGTCGGGTCGTGCCCGTTGCCAAGCTGGCCGGGCGCATCCTCGTACGTCTTCAGGAGCCCGTACGGCGGGCTTGTGACGACCAGGTGGAGGCTCTCGTCCTGAAGCCACGAGAGGTCACGGGCGTCGCCGTGAGCGATCAGATGCATCGTCGGACGGCCGACCGCCGGGCGCCGGCCGGCGATGAGGTCGAGCACGGCT
>DATIDU010000017.1:0-29044 GCA_035456145.1 Gaiellales bacterium
GGGGCGGCATGCTGTCACCTCAAAAAGTTGGTGTGTCTTCAAGCAAAAGCATGTCAACTTTGTCACATCCGATTAGTGCACGTCACACCAAAGGGAGGGACCGAACACGATGAGACGCAAGATCACAGTGGTGGGAGCCGGCAACGTCGGTGCGACGGCCGCCCAACGGATCGCCGAGGCGGGGCTCGCCGACGTCGTCCTCGTCGACATCGTCGAGGGCCTGCCGCAGGGAAAGGCGCTCGACCTGAACCAGTCCGGCCCGGTGATCGGCTACGAGCCGACGGTCGTCGGCACGAACGGCTATGAGGAGACCGCCGGGTCGAGCATCTGCATCATCACGTCGGGCAGGGCGCGCACGCCGGGGATGAGCCGCGACGATCTGCTCAAGACCAACCAAGCGATCGTCGCCGACGTGACGAAGAACCTCGTCCAGCACTCGCCGGACGCGATCCTGCTCGTCGTCACGAACCCGCTCGACGCGATGTGCCAGGTGGCGGCGTCCGAGTCGGGCTTCCCGCGCGAGCGCGTGTTCGGGATGGCCGGCGTGCTCGACACGGCCCGGTTCCGGACGTTCCTGGCTTGGGAGCTCGGCGTCTCGGTGCGCGATGTCACCGGATTCGTTCTCGGCGGCCACGGCGACCAGATGGTGCCGGTCACGTCCTACACGAACGTCGCGGGCATCCCGGTGGCCGACCTCATCCCGGCCGCCCGCCTCCAGGAGATCGTGCAGCGCACCCGGGACGGCGGCGCCGAGGTCGTGAAGCTGCTCAAGTCCGGATCGGCCTACTACGCGCCGTCGGCGTCGATCTGCGAGATGGTCGACTCGATCGTCCACGACCAGAAGCGCGTGCTGCCATGTGCGGCGCTCCTCTCCGGCGAGTACGGCCTCGACGGCCTCTTCATGGGCGTGCCCTGCCGGCTCGGCGCGGGCGGCCTCGAGGAGGTCATCCAGATCGACCTCTCAGCCGAGGAGCGCGGCGAGCTTGAGCGCTCGGCGGCGGCGGTCCGCGAGCTCATCGCCGTCATGGGGCTGTGACGGGGACAGTCCCCGTACGGTCCGTGTGACACATGGGTGACGAGCACGTGACGGGGACGGGCGGGCGGCTGCGCCAGCTCGCCCGGCACTCGTTCGTCTACGGCCTCGGCGGGCTGGTGTCGAAGCTCGTCGGCATCTTCCTGCTGCCGATCTACACGCACCGGGTCGACAAGGCCCAGTTCGGCGAGGTCGAGCAGGTGATGGCGTTTGTGGCAGTCGCCGCCGTCGTCCTGCGGATGGGGCTCGTGACCGCGATGTTCCGCTTCTGCTGGGATCACCGCGAGCCCGACGCGCGAGCGCGCACGATCCGCACCGCGTTCACGGCCGTCCTCGTCATGTCGACGATCGGCCTCGTGCTGTGCCTGCTTGCGTTGAACCCGCTCTCGGACGCGCTCAGCTCGAGCCGCGAGCTCGTCCTCATCGGCGCGTTCGGCCTCTGGGTCTCGATGAACTTCGACATCCTGGCCGGGATCTACCGGATCGAGCAGCGCCCGACCGCGTTCGTCGTCTACTCGCTCATCAACGTCGGCATCACGGTCGTCCTCTCGATCATCCTGGTGCTCCCGCTCGACATGGGGGCGGCCGGGATCATGATTGGCAACTTCTCGGGGACGTACATCACATACGTCCTCCTCCTCTACGCGCGTCGCGAGACGGTGCGGCTGGCGCTCGACCGCCCGCTTCTTCGCCGGATGCTCGACTTCTCGCTCCCGCTCATGCCGGCCGGCCTCGCGCTGTGGGCGCTCAACCTCGCCGACCGGTTCCAGGTGATCAACCTCGCCTCGCCGTCGGAACTGGGCTCGTACTCGGCCGCGTCAAAGATCTCGCTCGGGATCATGCTGCCGATCGCCGCCTTCCAGACCGCGTGGGTGCCGTGGGCGAACTCGTTCACCGACGAGGACGAGGCGAAGCGCACCTACCGGGCGGTCTTCTCGTACTGGTCGGCCCTGATCGCCTGGGCGGTGGTCGCGCTCAGCCTCTTCGCGCCGCCCTACATCCACCTCCTCATGCCGCGCGACTGGTGGGGGGCGGCGCCCGTCGTGCCGCTGCTCACGGCCGGCTCCGCCCTCTATGGCGCCTACATGATCCTCTCGATCGGCGTCAACCGCTCGAAGCGGACGAAGCTCACGCCCGTCGTGAACGGCACGGCCGCCGCGATCAACGTCGGCCTCAACTTCCTGCTGATCCCGGCCTGGGGGATCGTCGGCGCCGGAGTCTCGACGGTCATCGGCTACGTCGCGCTCGCCGGCCTCGGGTTCGCCAACGCCCAGGCCGGCTACCCGGTCTCGCACGACTGGAGCCGCGTCTTCCGCGTCGCCGGCGTGGCCGCGGTCTTCCTGCTCCTCTCCGCCGAGGTGGTGCCGGCGACCGGCTGGGTCGGCATCCCGGTCCGGATCGCGCTCCTCCTCGGCTTCCCGCTCGCGCTGATGGCCACCGGCGTCCTCAGCCGCGGCGAGCGCCGCCGCATGGCGCAGATGTTCGCCGACATGCGCCGGCCGAGGAAGGGCAAGCGCGTCGAGGAGGCCGTCGAGCTCGAGGTCGAGCAGGAGGAGGAGGCGCCGGTGTGACGAGGGCACCAATGCCCTGAGCCCCAGCCGGTAGGGGCCTCCCCCCACCGCGACGTGTGGAGATCCCCGATGCGGCGACGTCCGAACGGTGCGATGGTGCAACTAGGAGGTGACTCCAATGTCGACGTACCACGTTCCTGTGAAGGAGCCGCGTCGCATCGCAGCCGCGCCCACGACACCACTGGGCTGGTGGGCGTTGGGATTGACGGCGGCCGCCGCGGTCGGACTCGTGATGCTTGGCATCGCGATGGCCTTCAGCCCGGACGACCCGGCGTTTGCCACCGCCTGGGGCGTGTATGACCTTTTGAGCATCGCCCTCACCGGCGTGTCCGCGATCACGGCCCCGGTCGTCGCACTGATCGCGGTCGTCCGTAAGGAACGGGCGGTCTCCGTCTATCTGGCGGTGGTGCCCTTCCTGCTGATCGTCCTGCACCCGCTGTTCATCAACGACTAGGTCATCTAGCGCCCGTAGACCGACACCGCCAGCTCGCTGCGCGCGTCGAACGGCTCGCGGTTCCAGCCGCCCCACCGCTCCCGCAGGCGCAGGCCGGCGATCCGGGCCATCAGGTCGAGCTCGCTCGGGTAGCAGTAGCGGGTGACGATCGGGAAGAGGCCGACGCCGCCGGCGCCCAGCCGCACGTGCGTCTCCTCCAGGCGCTGGGTGACCGGGTCGTACCTCGCCACGTCGAGCCACACCTGGTCGACCCCGACCTCCTCGGCATGCACGTACTGGTTCTCGGGGAGCGCGTGGACGTGCGCCGGCACCGCGGCCTCGATGACGAACGCGCCGTCGTCAACCAGGTGCGCGGCCACATTCACGAAGCAGCGCACCTGCTCCTGCTGGTGCAGCAGGTTGAAGAACGTGTTGAAGACGATGTAGACGAGCCGGTAGCTGCCGGGCACCGGCACCTCGGAGAAGTCGCCGATCGTGACCGGGATGCCGTCCCCACCGGGCTTCTTGCGGAGCTGGGCGACCATGTCGGGCGAGAGGTCGATGCCCTCGACCGCCACGCCGCGGGCGGCAAGCGGGAGGCCGATCCGGCCGGTGCCGATCGCCAGCTCGAGGGCCGGGCCGTCGCCGGCCAACTCCGCGAGGAACGCGACCGCATCCTCCTCGTCGCCGCGCAGATGGCGGTCGTACTGCTCGGCCGTCACACCGAGGAAGCTCCTCGCCGGGTCAAAGTCCTTCACTGCTCCTCCTTGCTCTAGGGCCGCGCCCGGGCGCGCGCCTCCTTGTTCAGCGCTCGCCAGCGCTTGCGCTCCTCGGAACGGGCGCGGGCGTCGTGGCGGATTTCCAGCCAGCGCAGCTCGCGCTGGAGCTTGCGATAGCTCTCGAACCGCTCGGACTCGATCCGCCCCTCGGCGATCGCGGAGCGGACGGCGCAGCCCGGCTCCGTCTCGTGGGCGCAGTCCGAGAAGCGGCACTCGGTGATGAGCGACTCGACGTCCTCGAATGCCCGCTCGAGGCCCTCCGCCGAGTCCCACAGCTGGAGCTCGCGCATGCCGGGGGTATCGATCACGCAGCCCGTCCCGGGCAGCACGATCAGCTCGCGGTGGGTCGTGGTGTGGCGGCCGCGGCCGTCCTCGCGGATCTCCTTCGTCGCGAGTCGCTCCTCGCCGCACAGGTGATTGATGAGCGTCGACTTCCCGACGCCGGACGAGCCGACGGCGGCAGCGGTCCGCCCGCCCTCGAGGTGGACGCGGAGCTCATCGAAGCCCTCACCCGTGAGCGCCGAGGTGACGACCACCGGAACCCCGAACGTGACCGTCTCGACCAGTGCGACGGCCGTGCCGACGTCGGCGCACAGGTCGGCCTTCGTGAGGACGACCACCGGGTCGGCGCCGCTCTCCCAGGCCAACGTCATGTACCGCTCGATGCGGCGGACGTTCAGGTCCTGGTTGAGCGAGGTGACGAGGAACAGGACGTCGACGTTGGCGGCGACCACCTGGTCGGCCGTCTCGAAGCCGGCCTGCTTCCGCCGGAACGCCGAGCGGCGGGGCAGGATCGCATGGACGGCGGCGCGCTCGGCGCCCTCCGGATGGTCGTAGGCCACCCAATCGCCGACGGCCGGGAGCTCGGAGGTCGAGCCGGCGTCATGCCGGAGCCGGCCGCGGACGCCGGCCCACACCTCGCCGTCCTCGGTGAGCAGGACGTATGCGCCCCTGTGCTGGATCGCGACGCGGCCGGGGCGAAGGCCGGCGTCGGCGTGTGGCTGGAATGTCTCGGCGAGGGACTCGCCCCAGCCGAGGGATGCGATATTCAACGCGTTCTCCTGAGTTGGGATGGACAGCGCTACGGGCGCCGGCGGGCCCGACTCAGAAGCGATGAGAGACGAGAGCCGGAGTCAGGCGGTGCGGCGCCGGGAGGCTGCTCGATCAGTCGTCATCATCTGTCCGCCTCCTTCGGTCGACTCCGGGTTCTGTCACACCCTAGCAGCAACCGCCACTCAGAGATAGCCCAGCTCGCGCAGGCGGTCGGCGATCTCCTCGTCCTCGTCGCCCGCGATCGCGACCGTCTCGGCCTCCTCGGCCACGAGCGCGCGCAGCTTGGCGCGCAGGTCGTCGGCCACGTCCGGCATCCGCCGGGCGAGGTTCGTACGCTCGTGCGGGTCCGCCTCCAGGTCGTAGAGCGCCTCCGCCCAGCGGGCGTCGTCGAACGAGGTGATCAGCTTGTGGCGCCCGTCGCGGATCGCCCGTTGGCGCACCGGCGGCATCTTCGGTTCGCCGGCGATCTCCATTGCGACGGGCCGCGCGGGAGGCTCGCTCCCCCCGCGGATCGAGCCGGCGAGGCTCTGGCCCTGCCAACCGGCCCCGGGCACGATGCCCGCGAGGGCAAGCAGCGTCGGCGCCAGGTCGACGTGGCTCACCGGCGTCTCGAGCCGGCCCGGGACGGCACCGGAGCCGCGGAAGACGAGCGGCACGCGGACGAGCGGCTCGAACAGCGTTTGGCCGTGGCCCCAGAGGTGCCTCGGTGCCATCTGAAGGAGCCGCTTCGAGTCCGACCGCGCCCCGCGGTTCAGCATCCACTGGGCCCATGGAATCACCGGCAGCCGCCGGACCGCACGCCGGTGAAGCTCCTGGGTGCGCAGCGTGTGCGGCTCGAGCCGCGTGTTCTCGCCGTGGTCGCCCGTGAGTACCACGAGCGTGGACTCGCCGACCATCGAGAGCAGCGTCCCGAGCCAGGGATCGAACCCTGCGAGGGCGCGCTCGTAGACGTCGCGGCCGTACCGGCGGTTGTCGAAACGGGCCGGATACCGGCGCGGCATGTGCACGTCCCAGATGTGAATGACGCCCAGATAGGGCCGCCCAGCCGTCTCGAGCCCGGCCACACGGGCCAGCGCCCGGACGCCGAACTCCGAGTGCACAGACCGGTCGCCCGCCTCGCGGTACTCGACCTCCTCGAACCCCCGGAACGTCCCCACGGTCTGGAGCAGCGGCCCGGTGACCGAGCACCACGTCGCGTACCCGGCCGACGAGAGCCGCTCGGCCACCGTCGGCATCGTCTCGGAGAGCCGCGTGCCGCGCAGGCCGCGGACGCCGTGCGACGTCGGATAGCGGCCGGTGAACATCGACGTGAAGGCCGGCGTCGTGGTGGGGCACGTCGAGTAGCAGGCCGTGAAGGCGGTGCTCTCCTCCACGAGCCGTGAGGCGACCGGCCACTCGGCCCGCGGGCGCGCCAGCATGTCGGCCCGCAGGCAGTCGACGATCACCCAAAGGACGTTCACGTGGCGGCCACCGGGCGCGGGCGCGACCATCCCAGATCGCGGCCGAGGAGCTCGTAGAGCTCGCGGTTCGGACCGTCGAAGCGCGCCTCCAGGAGCGCACGGGCCGAGTCGCTCATCGGCGGATACGGGCGCTGGTTTCGCACCGGCAGCGGCGGCACCTCTCCGGCATTGAGCCCCAGGAACTCGAGCACGGAAGCCGCCGTGCGGCCGGGATCGGCGAAGAGCTCCTCGCTCGTCAGGACGAGCAGCCGCTCCGGCGCGACGTGCTCGTGCCAGCGCCGCAACTGCTCGGCGTAAAGGCCGCGGGAGGCGTACGACTGATGGCGGTGGGGGTGGCTTCGGTACGCACGGTCGGTGAGCAGGCGGGCCTCCTCGCCGGCCAGCCGGTCGGGCTCGGCGCGCAGCGCCTCTTCGAACCCGAGCGGCTCGTGGCCGTCGCGCACGGAGAGCTGGTAGTGCGAGTGCGCGCGGGCGACCGGGTCACGCAGGAGGGCAACCAGGCGGACGTCCGGAAGCGCCGCGGCGACGCGCGCCGGGACAGCCGGATGGAACAGGTAGTACGGGCTGGCCTCGCCCGTGATCCGGCCGCGCGAGGCGGCGAGCGGCGGGAAATGGCTGCGATACCAGCGCAGGCTGCGGAAGCTCTGGTTGTCGAAGTAGTGGATCTCCTTGTGGCTCGGCGCGGTCACGCCAGGGTGCGCGCAGAGCTGGGCGAAGAGCGACGTCGACCCCGCCCGCTGGGCGCCGATCACGAGGAAGCCGGGCAGGCGGCGCGCGCCCGCCGTCGCAAGGCGGGTCCGGCGGCGGAGGCGCGCGGACGCATGTCCCACGGCGAGGATCGTACCGGCGGGCCGGGAGCACGGCCGCGGATCATTTACTAGCGTGCCCCGCATGGATCTGGGGCTCGAAGGCACCGCGGCGATCGTCGGCGGCGCGTCGGCGGGAATGGGCTTCGCGATCGCCGAGGCGCTCGCGGGCGAGGGCTGCGCCGTCACGATGTGCGCCCGCGGGGAGGAGCGGCTGCGCGAGTCGGCCGCCCGGATTCCCGGAGCGCTTGCGATCGCGGGCGACGTCCGCGACCCGGCGCTCCTCGAGCGGCTCGTGAGCGAGACGGTCGCCGCCCGCGGCCGGCTCGACATCGTCGTCAACAACGCGGGCGGCCCGCCGCCCGGCACGTTCGAGTCGACTCCGGACGAGGCGTGGGCCGACGCGTTCGAGCTGTCGCTGCGGTCGGTCGTTCGCCTCACGCGGCTTGCGCTCCCGCACCTGCGGGCGAGCGGCCGTGGCCGGATCGTCAACATCACCTCGTGGTCGGTGCGCGAGCCGATCCCCAACCTCATGCTCTCGAACGCCATCCGGCCCGGCGTCGTCGGGTGGGCCAAGTCGCTCGCCCACGAGGTGGGGCGCGACGGCATCACCGTGAACACCATCGCCCCCGGCAAGGTGGCGACCGGCCGGATGCACGAGCTGTGGGCTGCGCGCCCCGACCCGGCGGCCGCCGAGGCCGAGGACATCGCGTCCATCCCGGCCGGGCGGATGGGCCAGCCCGAGGAGATCGCGGCCGCCGTCGCCTTCCTATGCTCCGAGCGGGCCGGCTACGTCTCGGGGGTTGTCCTCCCGTTGGACGGCGGGTCGCTGCGCGGCGTCTGGTAGTCACACTCCGGGCACATGGCCCGCGCCTAGCATTCGGCCGTGGAGACCTGCTACCGCCACCACGACCGTGAAACCGGCGTCCACTGCCAGCGCTGTGGGCGGCCGATCTGCCCCTCGTGCATGGTGTCGACGCCGGTGGGCATCCGCTGCCCGGAGTGCACCGGCCGGACGCGCATGCAGCGCCCCGGCTTCCTCATGGCACGCGAGCCGTACGTCACCTACCTCCTGATCGCCATCAACGTGGCGATGTTTCCGCTGACGAACACCCTCCACGGCGGCATCGGCGGGACGCTGACGCGCCTCGGCGACCACCTGGCCCTGTACGGCCCGGCCGTGGCCAACGGTCAGAACTACCGGCTCATCACCGCCGCGTTCGTCCACTACGGCCTCCTCCACCTGGCCCTCAACATGTACGCGCTCTACCTGATCGGGGGCATCCTGGAGCGGTATGTGGGCTCAGTGCGGTTTCTGGCCATCTACCTCATCTCGGCGCTGGCCGGAAGCTTCGGCGCACTCCTGATCACCCCGCACGCGCCCACCGTCGGAGCCTCGGGCGCGATCTTCGGCCTCATGGGCGCGCTCTTCATCCTCGAGCGGCAGCGCGGGATGGCGCTCCTGGGCGGCTCGATCGGCGGGCTGATCGTCATCAACCTGCTCTTCACGTTCGGCATTCCCGGCATCTCGATCGGAGGCCACGTGGGCGGGCTGATCGGCGGCGGGCTCGTCGCCTTCGCCCTGTCCGGCTACGGCCGCGGCCATCTCGCCTACGGGCGGCTCGGCGTCCTCTCCGTTCTCGGCGTGGCGGCCATCGCGGCCGGCTCGCTGCTGGGCGCCCTGGCGGTCGCAGGATGAAGCTCCTTCGCCGCCGCTGGGCAGCGGCTCTGGCCGTCGTGATGGTCTTCCTCCTGGGCGGGTTCGCCTGGGCCGTGACGACGCCGTCGGGCTACTACGTCTTCTGGCCGGACGAGGCCCACCCGACGGTCGACTACGTGCACGTCCCGGGCGGTGAGAAGCCGGCGGGCCGGAGCGGCTTCTACTTCGTCGACGTCCACGAGCTCGAGGCCAACAAGCTCGAGGAGTTCTGGGGCCGCCACCTCCAGGACGGGGCCGACCTCATCCCCGTCCGCGACCTGCGCGCCCCGGACGTGAGCGAGAGCCAGCGCGTCCACCGCGACTTCCAGGCGATGGCCGACTCGCAGCGGACCGCCGAGGTCGTCGCCGAGCAGGCGCTCGGCAAGCCCGTGAAGCTGGCCAAGCTCGGCGCGCTCATCTATGCGGTGTCGAGCGGGCTCCCGGCCGCCAAGGCCGGCGTCCAGCCGGGCGACGTGATCACGGCGTTCGACGGGCACCCGGTGCGAACCGAGCACGACCTGATCCGGCTCACGAAGGGGCTCACGCCGGGCGACACGGCCGGGTACACGTTCCGCGACGCCGGCACGAAGACACTCCGCACCGTGGCGTCGAGCGACCGCAAGCACCGCGCCATCATCGGCGTCGCGATCGGTGACGCCGTCCGGATCCAGCGTATCCCGATCCACGTCCGCTACACGATCCACGGCATCGGCGGCCCCTCCGCCGGGTTGGCGTTCGCGCTCGAGATCTACGACAGCCTGAGCGGCCGTACGCTGCTCCACGGCCACCGCGTCGCCGCCACCGGAGAGCTCGACCTGGCCGGTGACGTCGAGACGATCGGGGGCGCGAAGCAGAAGGCCCTCGGAGCCATCGAGGCCGGCGCCGACACCTTCATTGTCCCTGTAGACAACGCAGCGGCGGCCCGCAAGGCGGCCGGCGGCCGGCTGCGGGTGATCGGAGTGAGAACGTTCCAGCAGGCCCTGGCCGCGGTGCGGCGCTTGCCGCCCGTCTGACCGCCGGGCGGTGTCACGTTGTTCCCCGATTTAGCGGAAATTCAGTCCGGACAACGGTGGTATCGGACGGTCCCGGAACGTAGACTCCCGCGCTCCGGGAACCGTCCGATCAGGGGGAAATCGACTGTGGGATCCAAGGCGCGCTGCGTCACGTGCGACGACTGCTACTTTCGCAAGACCAATCTGTGCGCACTGCGTCTTTCGGAGCCCTGTCCCACCTTCCGGCCGATGCTCAAGGGCCAGATGGTGCCCCCGCCGCAGCCCCGCCTGATCGCCCGCGAGCTGGCCGCCGCCGTCTGACGGCGAGCAGCACGAGGCCTGCCAGGACGAGCGCGGCCGGGATCCCCACCCAGAGCGGCGCGCCTCCGGACGACGGCCGCGCAGGTGTCGTCGGCTCGGCCGGAGCGGGCGCGCTTTGCGCCACGGGCGCCGGCGAGCGGGTCACCGCAAACGACGCCCTCTCGACGGTCGCAAGCACCTGACCCTCCGAGACGACGTTGAGCCGGGCTCCGTCGATGGAGAGCTGTGGCATGTTCTGGGACGAAAGCCGCGGGAGGTCGATGCAGCGAGCGACTCCGGCCTCGGTGTTCAGCGCGTGGACGAAGTACCGGCCGGACGGCTTGGCGTAGAGGGTGTAGGCCCAGACGCCGTCAGCGCTTGTCGCCCGCGCCATCGGCGTGCCGGCCATGCGCTCGTCGGGCTCGGTCTTGTCGACGACAGCGCCGGGCAGAAGCCGGTCGTGCCGCAGGTCGTAGGCCCGGACGGAGTAGTGCCAGATGTTGCGTGGCGAGGCCACCTGAATCAGGTACATCGTTTCGCCGTCCGGTGAGATCGCGTCGAAGAAGAACGCACCACGCAGGGCCACGATCCGCTGGAGGCGCATCTTCACCGGGTTCACGAGCGCGAACTGCGTGCGCTTCGGATAGAGCGTCGTCGCGTTTCGGCCGAGCACGAGCACGTCCCCACCGGTGTTGACCCCGGCTGTCGAGCCGTCGAACGCGACCTGCGGGATCCTCCACGACCCGCGCAGCGAGACGAAGCTGTTCACCGTGCCCGTCGCCCGGTCGATCTGGGCGACCGCCGTGCCGCGAGGGGTGGGAAGGGCGACGTAGCGCAGCGAGCCCCAGGTCACGCCCGCTCCTCCGGACGTCACACCTGCAGCGGGCCCGCCGTCGGCATATGCCGTGCCGCCTCCGGCGAGCGCCGCGGCGGTCACGGCGACGAGTGTAGTGCGGATCCTCATGCTCGACCTCCTTCGCTTCACCGGTCTACGGCGCCGGGACCGCGATGCGTCCCGGCGCAGGACCTATCCAGCGCCGCGTGCGCACTATCACGACGAGGTGCTAGGAGACCGAGAACTGGGCGTAGTGGGCCTGATCGACCCCGCCGGCCTTGGTGAAGTCGCCGCCGATCATCACCTTGGTCGACGTCGCCGCCACACCGAACACGCCGAGCGAGCTGTTCACGCTCGGGTGCCAGCCGGTGTCGAGCGCACCGGTCGAGACGTTCGCGGCCAGCACCTTGTGGCGCACGATCGGGTTCTGGCAGTTCGTGCCCGGGTCGCACACGTTGTCGAAGTGGCCGCCGGCGACGACCTCCGACCCCGTCACCGCCACACCCTGGACGTTCCCGTCGACGGAGATCTCCCACAGCCTCGCCCCGCTCGACGTGCTGAGCGCGCCGACCCGGCCGCCGCTCCCGCCGCCGGCGAGAAAGAGCGTCGAGGACGTCGCCGTCATGCCCTCGACCGGATAGGTGGGGTGGTAGGCCCACGAGAGCGTGGCCCCGGTCGAGGGGTTGAGCGCCGCAACGCGGTTCTGCGAGGACGATCCGATATGGGTGAAGAGCCCGCCGGCGAAGACCTTCGAGCCGTCGGTTGCCGCGGCGAGCGACGTCACCTCGCCGTCGGCGGCCGGCGTCCACCCCGAGACGAGGGCGCCGGTCGTAGCGTTGACCGCCGCCAGCCGCGTGCGGGCGGTCGAGTTGATGGTCGTGAAGCTCCCGCCCGCGTAGACGGTCGACCCGATGACCGCGATCCCGAAGACGCCGGCGTCCGCCTGAGCCTTGAACGACGTGACGGTCCCCGAGGTCGTCACCGCCCCGAGCCGCTTTCGGTTCTTGCCGTCGATCGTCGTGAAGTCGCCGCCCAGGTACACGGTCGATCCCGAGACGGCGATCGCGCGCACCGCGCCCGACGCGTCCGGGGCCCAAGAGGTCACCGCGCCGTTCGAGACGTTGAACGCCGCCACATGGTTTCGGACGGCGGTCTGGCCGGTGTGGTCTTCGACCTCGGTGAACGTGCCGCCCAGGTAGACGGTGGATCCGCTGACGGCGATCGCAAGCACCCGGCCGTTGGTCTGCCAGGTCGAGTCCGGGGTCGGCGAGATCGTCGCCAGCGCCGCCGGCGCCCATACGAGCGCCGCCGCGGCGGCGGCCATACCCGCGATCGTGCCCCTGAGCCTCACAGCGTGCCCCTGTGACGTCCGACCGCGGCAGTCTGCCCGACCCCGGAGGGTGTGTCAATTTGGAACGCACCGGCCGAAACGGGACGCGATCGTCCCCATGGGATGAGACCTGGGTGGTCGCGGTGCGTACGCTGTCTGACCGAAATGGCGGAAGGGCGAGGACAGGGCCGGCAGGGACGCCGGCGCATTGTCATCCTGGGCGGGGGCTTCGCGGGCGTCGGCGCCGCCCAGAGGCTGCGCCATGCCGATGCCGAGGTCGTCCTGGTCGACCGGCACGACTATCACACGTTCCAGCCGCTCCTGTACCAGTGCGCGACCGGGCTGCTGGAGCCGACTGCGGTCGGCCATTCGCTGCGTGACCTCGTCGAGGGCCAGGACAACACGACCGTGCGCAAGACCGGCGTGACCGCGGTTGACCTCGAGCGACGCGAGGTGCAGTTCGAAGAGCTCGCGCCGCTCGCCTACGACTACCTGGTGATCGGCCTCGGGGCCGAGGTCAACTTCTTCGGGACGCAGGGGGTGGAGCACGCCTTCCCGATGTACACGCTCCCCGACGCGGTCCGGCTCAAGGACCACATCCTGGAGCGGTGGGAGGCGGCCGACCGAGAGCCCACGCTCGTCGACGACGGGGCGCTGAACGTTGTCGTGGTGGGCGGAGGGCCGACCGGGATCGAGAGCGCGGGCGCGCTCGCAGAGCTGTACCGATCGGACTTCGCGAAGGACTACCCGGCCGTGCCGCAGGAGAAGGTGCGGATCGTCCTCGTCGAGGCGGGGGCGGAGCTGTTCCCGATGTTCAAGCCGAGCATCCGCACCTATGCGGAGAAGGCGCTCCGGAAGCGGACGGTCGAGGTGACACTCGGCGACGCCGTGAAGTCGATCACCCCGACCCGTGTCACGCTGCGGTCGGGGACGGAACTGGCCGCGCACACGCTCGTCTGGGGCGCCGGGCTTCAGGGGAACGAGCTCGTCCAGTCGCTCGGGCTGAAGCTGGCGCGCGGCAACCGCATCCCGGTCGGCCCGGAGCTCACCGTCGCGGACCATCCCGAGGTGTACGCCGTCGGCGACATCGCCGCGATCACCGACGCGAAGACCGAGCAGCTCCTGCCGCAGCTTGGCTCGGTCGCCCTCCAGTCGGGCGAGCACGCCGGCAAGAGCATCGCCCGCCGGATCGAGGGCAAGAACCCCAAGCCCTTCAAGTACCGCGACAAGGGCACCATGGCGACGATCGGCCGTGGTGCGGCGGTGCTCCAGACGATGCGCGGCAGGACCATGAAGGGCAAGGCGGCCCAGGCGGCGTGGGGCACGGTCCACCTGGCGCTGCTTCCGACCAACGAGGACCGCGCCAAGGCGATCGTCGACTGGGCCGGCGCGGGCCTGACGCACCAGCGCGTCGGCCGGATCACGGTCGAGACCGACGAGCCCGGCCCTGCGAAGGCGGGCCGCGGCGCGAAAGCGCGCACGTGACCTGACGACGGGCCTGGGAGAGGGGACACACGATGACGAACACGGCGACGCCGACACAGACCGCCCGCAGATCCACCGGCCGCGACCTCCACCGACCGGCGGACGTCCTGGTGGTCTTCGGGATCACCGGCGACCTGGCGAAGGTCATGACCTTCCGCTCGCTCTACCGGCTCGAGCGGCGCGGACTGCTCGACTGCCCGATCGTCGGAGTGGCGGTGGACAACTGGACCGTCGACCGGCTCCGCGAACGGGCCCGCGACTCGATCCAGGGGACGGGCGAGACGCTCGATCCGAAGGTGTTCGACCGCCTCTCCGAGCGCCTCTCCTACGTCGAGGGCGACTTCGGCGACGCCGGCACGTACGAGCGGGTCGGCGACGCGATTAGCGGTGCGCAGAGCCCCGTGTTCTACCTCGAGATCCCGCCCTTTCTGTTCGGCACCGTCGTCAAGGGCCTGGCCGATGCCGGCCTGACCGCGGACGCACGCGTCGTCGTCGAGAAGCCCTTCGGCCACGACCGCGCGTCGGCCGAGGAGCTGGCCGACGAGCTCCACGCGTCGATCGACGAATCCCAGCTCTACCGGATCGACCACTACCTCGGGAAGATGGGGCTCGAGGAGATCCTGCATCTGCGCTTCCAGAACACGATGTTCGAGCCGATCTGGAACCGGAACTACATCGAGTCGGTGCAGATCACGATGGCCGAGAGCTTCGGCGTCGCGGACCGCGGCCACTTCTACGACCCGGTCGGCGCCCTCAGAGACGTCGTCGTCAACCACCTCATGCAGGTCGTCGCCGCCTCAGCGATGGAGCTGCCGTCCCGGGGAGACCCCGGGACGATCAAGGACGGCCAGGTCGCGCTGTTTCACGCGGTCGAGGAGGCCGACCCGGCCAGCTACGTCCGCGGACAGCACGACGGCTATCGCGACATCGACGGCGTCGCGCCCGACTCCACGACGGAAACGTACGCCGCGCTCAGGCTCTCCATCGAGAACTGGCGCTGGTCGGGCGTCCCGTTCTTCATCCGCACCGGCAAGCTCCTGCCCGTGACCCAGACGGAGCTGCGGATGGTCTTCAAGCGATCGCCGAGGCTCGGATTCGGGGGCAAGAGCGAACGGCTCGAGCCGAACCAGGTCGTGGTGAAGCTCGATCCGTCCACGGGGGTCAGGATCGTCGTCGACGCCCACCGGGCCGACATCGGCGGCGTGGGGCCGATCGAGCTCGACATGGAGTTCTCGGAGGAGGGAGGTGAGGGGGCGACACCCTACGAGGTGCTGCTCCATGCGGCCATGAACGGCGACTCCACCCGCTTCACGCGCCAGGACGGCGTCGAGGAGACGTGGCGGGTCATGCAGCCACTCCTGGACGATCCGCCACCCGTTCATCCGTACGCGCCGGGCTCGTGGGGGCCGGCCGCGGCGGACGAGCTGCTGCGCGGCTACGGCCGCTGGCACGAGCCCTGGATCGCGTCATGAGCGCCGTCGCCAAAGGAGCGGAGTCGCAGCCTCAGAGCGCCGCAGCACCGTCGCCGTTCACGCCCATCGCGGATTACGCATTCCTGTCCGACTGCCACACCGGGGCGCTGATCGCGCCGGACGGAGGGATTGACTGGCTCTGCGCGCCCTCCTTCGACTCGCCGAGCGCGTTCGGCAGCCTGCTCGACCGCGAGGCCGGGACGTTCCGCCTGGGCCCCTTCGGCGTCTCTCACCCGACGGCGCGGGTCTACGTGCCCGGAACGAACGTGCTCGAGACGACGTGGAGGACGCCGACCGGCTGGATCGTCGTCCGCGACGCGCTCACGATGGGTCCCCGCGACCACGAGGATGTGATCACGCCGCACACCCGTCCTCCCGCCGACGACGACGCCGACCATCTGCTGGTGCGAACCATCGAGTGCCTCGACGGGCGCGTCGAGGTGGAGCTCGTCTGCGAGCCCGTGTTCGACTACGGTCGCACCCCCGCCGAGTGGACGCTCGTGGACGGGGGCCGCAGCGCCGCTGACGCGACGGGCGCAGGCCAGACCGTCCGGCTGCGGTCGGATCTCGCGCTCGGGGTTGAGGGAAGCCGCGTCCGGGCGCGACACGTGCTCGAAACGGGCGACAGGGCGTTCTGCTCGCTGTCGTGGGCGGAGGAGCTCGCCGGGCCGGCCGACGTCGACGCCGCCGCCGCTCGGATCGATGCGACGGTCCGCTTCTGGCGCGGATGGCTGGGACGGGCGCGCATTCCCGACCACGGGTTCCGCGACCCGATCCAGCGCTCGATGCTCACCATCAAGGGGCTGACATACATGCCGACCGGCGCCACGGTGGCGGCGCTCACGACATCGCTCCCCGAGACCCCCGGGGGCGAGCGTAACTGGGACTACCGCTACACGTGGATGCGTGACACGACCTTCACGCTCCAGGCGCTGCACTACCTGAACCTCAACTGGGAGGCCGACGAGTTCATGCAGTTCGTCGCCGACGTCGAGGCGACCGAGGACGGGTCGCTCCAGATCATGTACGGCATCGACGGCCGGCGCGACCTGACGGAGTCGACCCGGGACGAGCTGTCAGGCTACGCCGGGGCGCGGCCGGTGCGGATCGGAAACGGCGCCTTCGACCAGCGCCAGAACGACGTGTTCGGCGCGGTGCTCGACTCGATCCTGCTCCACAGCCGTCACAGCGCACGGCTTCCGCGGCGCCTGTGGCCGATCGTGGAGTCGCAGACGGAGTGCGCGATCCGGGTCTGGCGCAATCCGGACCAGGGCATCTGGGAGGCGCGCGGCAAGCCGCAGCACTACGTCTCCTCCAAGCTCATGTGCTGGGTCGCGCTCGACCGCGCGGCGCAGCTCGCCGAGATCCGCGGCGATACGGAGAAGACCGCCAAGTGGGGCGAGATCGCCGAGGAGATCAAGGCCGACATCCTGGAGCACGGCGTCGATCACCGTGGCGTCCTGCGACAGCACTACGACACCGACGCCCTCGACGCCTCGACGCTCCTGGCAGCCATCTTCGGGTTCCTACCGGGCGACGACGAGCGGCTGCGCGCCACAGTCATGGCGATCGCCGACGAGCTGACGGAGGACGGGTACGTGCTGCGCTACCGCACCGGCGAGACCGACGACGGCCTCTCCGGTAAGGAGGGGACGTTCGTCATCTGCTCGTTCTGGCTCGTGTCGGCGCTGGCGATCGTCGGCGAGCACCAGCGGGCCCGCGACCTCATGGAGCGCCTGCTTCGGATCGCCTCGCCGCTCGGCCTCTATGCGGAGGAGTTCGACGCCTCGACCGGGCGCCACCTCGGCAACTTCCCCCAGGCGTTCTCCCACCTGGCCCTGATCGAGGCCGCAGCCCGCATCATGATCCCCGAGCTGCTTGCGGAGTACTGACATGGACGACTACGACGTCATCATCATCGGCTCCGGCGCCGGCGGCGGGACGCTCTGCCGCCACCTGGCACCGTCGGGGCGGCGCGTGCTCCTGCTCGAGCGCGGCGACTGGCTGCCGCGCGAGCCCGCGAACTGGCTGGCGCAGGACGTGTTCGTCGAGAACCGCTACGTGTCCCCGGAGACCTGGTACGACGCGGGCGGCACGGCGTTCCAGCCGCAGATCCACTACTTCGTCGGCGGTGCAACCAAGCTCTACGGGGCGGCGCTCTACCGGCTCCGGAAGGAGGACTTCGGCGAGCTCCACCACCACGACGGTCTCTCGCCGGCGTGGCCGATCTCCTACGACGAGCTGGAGCCGTACTACACGCAGGCGGAGCAGATGTACGAGGTGCACGGCGCGCGCGGCGAGGATCCGACCGAGCCGCCTGCCAGCGCCCCGTATCCCTTCCCGGCCGTCTCGCACGAGCCGCGGATCCAGCAGCTCGCGGACGACCTCGAGGCGGCCGGGTTCCACCCGTTCCACGCACCCTGCGGGATCCGGCTCCTCGAGCAGGACATGCCCCATAGCGCGTGCGTCCGCTGCCAGAACTGCGACGGCTTCCCGTGCGTCGTGCACGGGAAGTCAGATGCGGAGGTCTGCGCCGTGCGGCCCGCGCTCGAGCATCCCAACGTCACGCTCCTCACCAACGCGAGAGCGGTGAAGCTGGAGACCGATCCAGCCGGGCGAATGGTCACCCAGGTCGTGATCGAGCAAGGCGGCGCCACGCAGCGCGTCGGCGCGCATATCGTCGTCGTCGCGTGCGGGGCCGCCAACACGGCGCACCTGCTCCTGTCCTCGGCAAACGACCGGCACCCGAACGGCCTCGCCAACGGTTCCGACCAGGTCGGCCGGAACTACATGTTCCACAACAGCTCGGCGGTGCTCGCGCTCTCCCGCGACGAGAACCCGACGGTCTTTCAGAAGACGCTGGGCGTGAACGACTTCTACTTCGGAAGCGACGAGGTCGACTACCCGCTCGGGAACATCCAGATGGTCGGCAAGTCGCAGGCGCCGATGTTCCGGGGCGAGAAGCCGGGCGAGACCCGGCTCGCTCCCCACTGGAGCCTCGAGCGGATCGCGCGACACGCCATCGACTTCTGGCTCTCGACCGAGGATCTCCCCAAGCCGGACAATCGGGTGACGCTCGATGGCCAGGGGCGGCTGACGCTGAGCTACACGGCGACCAACGACGAGCCGAAGAAGCGCCTGCACGAGCGGCTGCACCGGATGCTCGGCGACCTCCATATGGAGCCTGACCACCTGTTCCGCCGCTTCGCGTACATGGCGAACGACATCCCCGTTGCCGGCGTCGCGCACCAGGCGGGCACCTGTCGCTTCGGCAACGACCCGGCGACATCGGCGCTCAACGCCGACTGCCGCGCGCATGAGGTCGACAACCTCTACGTGGCCGACACGAGCATCTTCCCCAGCATCGGCGCCGTGAACCCGGCGCTGACGGCGATGGCGAACGCGCTCCGAGTGGGCGACCGTGTCCTCGAGCGCCTCGCCTGAACGGGGTGCCACGGCGCCCGGGGCGGGCGGCGGTCCCGAGATCGAGATCGAGGCCGCCGGCCAGCGTGCGGTGGTCGTCACGCGAGGCGGCGGGCTGCGCGCCTACTCGGTCGACGGGCGCGACGTCCTGGATGGGTACCCCGCCGGAGAGCCGAGCCCGTCCGGGCGGGGGCAGGTGCTCATCCCGTGGCCGAACCGGCTCGAGGACGGGATCTACGAGTTCGACGGGCGCCGCCATCGGGTGCCGGTGAACGAGCCGGAGCGCGGAAACGCGATCCACGGCCTGGTCCGCGACGCCCGGTGGAGCGTCGCGGAGCATGAGCCGCACCGAGTCGTGGTGGAGCACCAGCTCGAGCCGCAGCCGGGGTATCCGTTCGCCCTCTCGATCCGCATCGACTACACCCTCTCGCCGGACGGGCTGCGTGTGTGTACCACGGCAACCAACGTCGGAGCCCATCCGTGCCCGTACGGCGCCGGCGCGCACCCGTACCTGACCGTCGGAGGGGCGACCGTGGACTCCGCGATCCTCCGCGTTCCGGCTGGCCGCGTCCTCCGAACCGATGAGCGAGGGCTCCCGGTCGGCGCGCTGGCCGTCGACGGGACCGACCACGACTTCACGCAGCCGCGCCGGATCGGGCGGACGCGGCTCGATCATGCGTTCACCGATCTGGAGCGCGACCCGGACGGGCTGGCCCGGGCGGAGCTGCAGGCCTTCCGCGCCAGCCGGGGGCTCACGCTCTGGGTCGACGAGGCATACGCTTACCTGATGGTCTTTACCGGCGATCCGCTGCCCGACGTCAACCGCCGCAGCATCGCCATCGAGCCGATGACGTGTCCCCCGAACGCGTTCCGCACCGGCGACGGCGTGATTCGGCTGGAGCCGGGCGAGTCGTTCCGGAGCGTGTGGGGCATCACTCCGCCGTAGCCGGTGCCGCGCGCCGGCTCATATCCGCGGCGATGCGGCCGTCGTCCAGCTCGATGATCTCGTCCATGCGCTCGAGACCCTCGGAGCGGTGGGTGATGAGCAGGAGCGTCTTCTCGTCGAGCGCGTCGAGGACGTCGTCCATGAGCGCCTGAGCCGTCTCGTGGTCGAGATGCGCGGTCGGCTCGTCGAGGACCACCACCGGCCGTTCCGCCAGGAGCGCACGGGCGAGAACGATGCGCTGGCGCTGCCCGCCGGAGAGCCACCTGCCCTCCTCTCCGACGAGCGTGTCCAGGCCGCCGGGAAGCGTCGCGATCCAGTCCCAGACGCGCGCCCGGCGCAGAGCCTCCTCGACCTCGGCGTCGCCCGCGTCCGGGTCCGCGAGCCGCACGTTCTCCCTGATCGTGGTCGCGAACAGGTGGCTGTCCTGGCCTGCGACGGCGAGCACGCGGCGGACGTCCTCCTGGCGGTAGTCGCGCAGGTCGCGCCCGTCGAGCGTGACTCGCCCCTCCGCCGGATCGAGGAAGCGAAGCAGGAGATTCGCGACCGTCGTCTTTCCCGACCCGCTGGGGCCCACGAGCGCCACCCGGCGACCGGCCGGGAGCGTGAGGCTGACGTCGTTGAGAACCGCCGCCCCGGCGGGCGCGTATCGCGCGGTGACGTGCTCCAGCGCCAGCACGGGGCGCTCCGACGGGATCGGCGCCGCCTCGGCCGGATCGCGGACGCGCGGCTCACGATCGGCGACGTCCAGCACCCGCGAGCCGGCCGCCAGCGTCGCGGAGAGCTCGCGCGCCGCCTGCGGAAGCGGGTTGACGGCCTCGAAGGACGCGAGGGAGAGAAGCGCCAGCGTCGCGACCATCACCCCGTCGATGTCGCCGGCCGAGCGCCGCGAGGCTGCAACCGCGAGGACTCCAGCCACCGTCGCTCCTGTGACCGCGATGCCGAGCCCCTCCGTGATGCCTGCTGCGAGGCCCTCCCGCCGGGACAGCCGCACAACGGCCCGATCGGCGTCGCCGAGCCGAGCCATCGCAGCGGCCTCCGCGTTGCACATGACGAGCTCCGGAGCCCCTCCCAGCACCTCCACGAGCTCGGCGCTGAGCGCCCCCTTGGCGGCGAGCGCACCGGACGCGGCCCTCCCCAGGCGCCATCCCACGAGCGGCACCACCGTGGCGCCTGCCAGCAGGCCGCAGGCCAGCACCGCGGCGGCCTGCGGGAGGATCGCCGCCGAAACGCCCACGGCGGCCGCCGCGACGACGAGGCACACGGCCGGCGGTCCCAGGCCGCGGAGGTAGAGGCTCTGAAGCGCTTCGACGTCGCCCACCATCCGTGCGAGCAGGTCGCCCTTCCGGTAGGCGTCGAGCTCGGCCGGTGCGAGGGGCTCGATGCGTTCGTAGAACCGGACGCGGATGCGCGCGAGAAGCCGCAGTGCGACGTCGTGCGACACCAGCCGCTCGAGGTATCTCGCCAGCGGGCGGGCCAGCCCGAAGAAGCGCACCGCGACGATTGCCACCGTCAATGACAGCACCTCGGGCCGCCCGGCAGCCCGCGCGATCAGATACCCGGCGGTGGCCATCAGGCCGATGCCGCACGAAACCGCGCCGGCGCCGAGCAGGACGGACACGCCGAGCCTTCCCCACGGGGGCGGCGCGAGCCGGATCACCCTATGGATGGGTTCCGTCACGCCGTTGCCACCACCCGCGTGCCGGCCCCGACCCGCCCGCTGCGGACCTCCACGACGCGGTCGGCCAACCGCACCATCTCCGGCGAATGGGTGATCACGAGCACGGTCGATGCCCCGCGGAGGCCGGCGAGCGCATCGGCGATCGTCCGGGCACCCTGCCGGTCGATGTTCGCAGTTGGCTCGTCGAGCACCAGGAGCGGGGCGCGACGGAGGAACCCCCGGGCGAGCGCGATTCGCTGTCGCTGGCCGGCGGAGATCCGCTGCCCTCCGTCGCCGACGATCGTGGCGTATCCGCGCGCCAGGTCGTGGATGAACGCGTCGGCACCGGCGAGACGGGCCGCGTCGTGCACGTCCACGAGCGGCGCCGAGGGGCGGCCGAGACGGATGTTATCGGCAACGGACGCCCGGAGAAGCGTGGGATGCTGAGGAACCCAGGCGACCGAACCGCGCCAGCCGCCGAGGTCGCACGCGGCGAGGTCGACGCCCCCGATCGTCACGCGGCCGGCTGTTGGCTCTGTGAATCCGAGGAGCATCGAGGCGATGGTGCTCTTGCCGCTGCCGGTCGGCCCGACGAGCGCCACGATCTCGCCGGGTGAAAGCTCGATGTCGACGTCCGAGAGGACGGGCACCGGGCGGCTGGGATACGCGTAGGAGACGCGATCGAGTCGCACGACCGCCGCACGAGGGTTCGGCGGCTGCCGGACCGGGCCGCGGCCGGCCGGCACCGGCTCCGTCAGCGGCAGGAGCGTCGATGCGACGGCGACCCCGTCGGCGCTCGCGTGGTAAAGCGCGCCGAGGTTGCGAAGCGGCAGATAGAGCTCGGGCGCCAGGATGAGGATCACGAGCGCCGGGTCAAGGCTCATCTGGCCCGCGTCCAACCGGAGCCCGACGCTCACCGCGACGAGTGCGACCCCCAGCGTCGCCGCCAGATCGAGCACTGCGCCCGACAGGAAGGACACCCGCAGCGTGCCGGCGGTCGCCCGCCGATACGCGTCGCTGTGCTCCGCGACGGCGGCCCTCTGGGCGCGGCTGCGGTTGAACGCTCGCAGCGTCGGAAGACCGCGGACGACGTCCATGAAGTGCGTCGCGAGCAGGCTCAGCGCATCGGCTCGTTCACGAGTGCGCTGCGCGGTGTAGCGCCCGACCAGCACCATGAAGACCGGAACCAGCGGAAGCGTGACGAGCATGATCGCCGCCGATGCGACATCGATCGGCACGATCCAGAGGATGACGGCCGCGGGCACCACCGCCGCGAGGACGAGCTGGGGCAGGAACCGGCCGAAGTACGCCTCGAGGGCCGTCGCGCCGAACACGGCGGCCGCGGCAAGCTCCCCCGTCTGCGCCCCGTCGAGCGCGGTCGGCTGCACGGCGAGGCGTCGCGCCGCCAGGTCGAGCCGCAGCCCGGAGAGGACGCTGGTGGCGGCAAGCCGGCCGACGGCCTCGAACGCCCACGCCAGACCCGCCCGACCCGCGAAGGTGAGGAACAGCAGTCCGATCGACGGGCGCAGCTCGCCGAGAGTCTCGCCCGAGTAGGAACCGGCGATGACGCGGGCCAGCAGCGTCGCCTGCACGAGCACGAGAAGCGCCGTCGCGCACCCGATCGCCACATCCGCCCACAGGAGCAGCCGCACCGCACCCGCGCGGGCGACCAGTCTGCGATCGAGCGGGCCCGTGGGCGGCCGCCTCAGGGGTTGGAGGTCGTGGCGCTCACGGGTGGCCCTGCTCTCCGAGGGACCCGTACGCCGCGGTCGCATGGTCTCCGCCGAGCCGAGTTCGGAACACGTAGTAGGTCCAGCCCTGGTAGAGCAGGATGAGCGGGGTGAAGATCGCCGCAGCCACGGAGATCACCTGCAGCGCGTAGTGGCCGGTCGCGGAGTTGGAGATCGTCAGGCTGTTGTCGAACGTCGGTGAGGAGACGAGCACTCGTGGATACAGGCCGGTGAAGATCGTGGCGATGAACCCGATGGCGGCGAGCCCTGTCGTCGCAAAGGCCCAGCCGCCCTTGCCGGTGCGCGTGAACATCAGTGCGAGGATCAGCACGGCCGCGGTGAGCACCGCGGGGACGGCCGTCGGGAGGAGCGCGCGGTCGTTCATGTCATGCGCGACGAGCACGGTCCACGCGACGATCCCGATTCCGAGGACGGCCGCCGGTATCGCCAGTCTCCGTGCGGTCGCCGACGCCCGCCGTTGGAAGTCTCCGGTCATGCGCAGCGTCAGATACGTCCCGCCGTGCAGCGCGAACATCGCCACCACCGCGAGCCCGGCCGTCACCGTGTACAGGCTGAACAGGTCGACGATGCCGCCCGTGAAGACGTGCGAGGAGTCAAGGGGCACGCCCTGCACGAGGTTGGCGAGTGCAACTCCCCAGAGGAAGGATGCGCCGAAGCTCCCGATCGTGTTCGCCCACAACCAGGTCGTCCGCCAGCGCGCGCCCTCGTGCTTCTCGCGCCACTCGAACGAGACCACACGCACGATCAGCAGCACGAGGATCAAGAGCAGCGCGACGTAGAAGCCCGAGAACAGCGTCGCATACCACGCGGGGAACGCGGCGAAGGTCGCGCCGGCGGCAACCACGAGCCACACCTCGTTGCCGTCCCAGACCGGGCCGATCGACCGGAACATCAGGCCGCGCTCATGCTCGTCGCGGGGGAGCACAGGCAGCAGCATGCCGACGCCGAAGTCGAACCCCTCCAGCAGGAAGTAGCCGCTCCAGAGTACGCCGATCACGACGAACCAGACCTCCTCGAGGCCCACGTCACGCACCCCCCGGCTGGTCGACCGGCGGCGGATCCAGCCGGGCGTAGTGCCGCATCAGTACGAAGTCGACGACCCCGAGCGTGACGTAGAGCAGCAGGAACACGGTCAGGCTGACCGCGATCGTCGCGGTGCCGAGGCCGGCGGAGACGGCGTCGGAGGTCTTGAGCAGGTTCTGCACGATCCATGGTTGGCGGCCCATCTCGGTCAGGATCCAACCAGCGATCGCGGCGATATATGGGAACGACATCGCCACCACTCCGATCCACAGGAACCACCGCGCCGTGTGGAGCTTCCGCTTGCGGTAAAGCCACGCCCCCACCGCGGCGACGAGGAACATCCCCACCCCGAGCATCGCCATCACCCGCATCGACCAGTACATCAACCTGACGTCCGGCAGGTAGTTTCCGCGCCCATACGACCGCTGCTCCTGACGCTGCAGCTGGTTCAGGCCCTCGACCTTTCCGCTGAACGAGCCGGTCGCCATCCACGACAGCACCCTCGGGATCGTGATCGAGAAGCTCGGTGTCTCGTCCTGCTGGGAGAATCCGCCGATCTGGAAGATCGAAAAGCCGCACGGCTCGCAGGTGTTCCATTGGGCCTCCGAAGCGGCGATCTTCATTCCCTGTGCGCTGGTGACCGCCTCGCCGAAGCGGTTGCCCACCGACAGCTGGATCAGCGTCGCCGGCACCGCCACGATCAGCGCCAGCTTCGCGGCCCGGGCAAACAGCTCGACGTTTCGCTCGCGCAGCAGGTGCCAGCAGCTGATGCCCAACATCACCATCGACCCGAAGATGAGACCGGCGAGGATGACGTGGATCCAGGCGATGATCGCGAAGCTGTTCGAGAGCAGCGCCGACACGCTCGTCAGCTCCGCCTTGCCGTCGACCACGTCGTAGCCGACCGGGTGCTGCATCCACGAGTTGGCAACCAGGATCAGGTAGGCCGACACCCAGGAGGCCAGCGCCACGATCCAGATCGTGGCCAGGTGCAGCCCGCGCGACAGCTGATTCCAGCCGAAGATCCAGAGCCCGAGGAACGTCGCCTCCACCATGAATCCGGCCAGGCCCTCGACCGCCAACGGAGCCCCGAACACCCCTCCGACATAGTTCGAGTACACCGACCAGTCCATCCCGAACTGGAACTCCTGCACCAGGCCGGTCGCAACCCCGATCGCGAAGTTGATCAGAAGGAGCGTGCCGAAGAACCGCGTCAACCGCAGCCACGCATCATCGCGCGACCGGAACCACAGCGTCTGCATCACGGCAACCAGCGGCGCCAGCCCGAGCGTCAGCGGGACGAACAGGAAATGGTAGATCGACGTCGTCGCGAACTGGACCCGGGCCAGGTCGACCGTGCTCACCAGCGTTGGGATCATGCGGTCGCCGTACCGCCGGTGGCGCTCATGGGTGCCCCTCCTCGTGGCGCAGAGTCGATCCTGGGCATGGTGTTGGCCGCCCGAACCAGGAGCCTCATCCTCCGGGGATGAAACCCCGCGCGCTAGCGGTGCGCCGTCGCGCCGGCCGGCGCGCGCTCGGCCTCGAGCACGGCGCCGAGCCTGGCGATGCCCCCTCGGATCACATCGGGGCCGCACGCGCTGAAGGCGAGGCGCAGCGCCGAGCGGCCGCCGCCGGAGGCGCAGAAGTCGGCGCCCTTGACGTAGGCCACGCCCCGCTCCGTCGCGGCGGGGAGCGCCGCGACCGTGTCGATCCCCGGGAGCTCGACCCAGAAGAAGTAGCCGCCCCGCGGCGTCGTCCACCGGGAGCCGGCCGGAAAGCTCTCGCGCAGCGCGTCCTCCATCGCATCGCGGCGCGCGCGGAGCTGGTCGGTCACCCACGCGACGTTCGGCTCGAACCGGCCCGCCTCGCAGTAGGCCGCGACGAGCGCGCCCGCGACCGTGTTCGGGGCGATCGTGATGTCGTTCGAGAGCCGCTGGAGCGGCGCGACCAGCGGCTCGGGCAGGATCAGGTAGCCCGTGCGCACACCGGGCGCGATCGTCTTCGTGAACGACGAGGAGTGGATGACATTCTCGCCGCCGTCGAGCTCGTGGAGCGACGGCAGCGGCTCGCCCTCGAATCGCAGCATGCCGTACGGGTCGTCCTCGATCACGGGCACGCCGCGCTCGCGCGCCATGGCGACGATCGCACGCCGCTTCTCGAGCGACGTACAGAGGCCCGAAGGGTTCTGGTAGGTCGGGATCAGATAGATCACCCGCGGACGCGGCGTGACGGCGAGCAGCTCCTCGAGCCGGTCGAGGTCGGGCCCGTCCTCCTGGAGCGGCAGCGGCTCGAGATGGGCGCCGTGCGATCGCAGCACCTTGAGCGTGCGGTCGTAGGTCGGCTCCTCGACGATCGCGGTCCCCCGCCCGTCGCCGAACAGGTGCCGGGCCAGGAAGTCGATGCCTTCAAGCGACCCGTTCACGACGACGACGCGCTCGGGCGTCGTGGAGTAGCGATCGGCGATCCAGCGCCTGAGCGGCGGGTAGCCGGCCGGCGCGTACGAGAGGACGGCGGCCATGTCGGCCGCGAATGCCGTCGCGGCAGCCGCGCGCAGGTCGTCGATCGGGAGCAGGTCCGCCGAGGGGACGCCGCGCGTGAAGGGGATCTGGTCAGGCACCGCAGGTCCAAGGGTACCGGCCCGGGCGGCGGGCGCGCCGAGCGTACCGTTACCCGAGTGCGGCGAACGCCTCGGCGGCGAGCCGCGCGGCCGCGGTCGGGCTGGCGCCGACGCGGACACCGTGCGCCTCGAGCGCCGACTTCTTGGCCTGCGCGGTCCCGGCGCTCCCCGAGATGATCGCACCGGCATGCCCCATCGTCCGGCCCGGCGGGGCCTGGAAGCCCGCGATGTAGGCGACGACCGGCGTTCGCATCCGCTCGCCGATGAACGCCGCCGCCTTCTCCTCCTCGTCGCCGCCGATCTCGCCGACCATGACCACGAGGTCGGTGGCGGGGTCGGCCTCGAACAGGTCGAGGGCGTCGATGAACGAGAGGCCCACGACCGGGTCGCCGCCGATCCCGACGATGGTGGAGTTGCCGAGGCCAAGGTCGGCGAGCTCCTTCCCGATCTGGTAGGTGAGCGTCCCCGACCGCGAGACGAGACCGATCTGGCCGCGGGCGAACACCTGGGCGGGAATGATGCCGACGTTCGCCAGCCCGGGCGAGAGCGCGCCGGGGCAGTTCGGCCCGAGCAGGGTGATCCCGCGGGGGCGAACGTGGTTGTAGATCCGCAGCATGTCGTGGGCGGGGATGCCCTCGGTGATGCAGACGATCGTGCCCACGCCGGCATCGGCCGCCTCCAGGATCGCGTCGCCGGCGAACCGGGGCGGGACGAACACCATGGCGGTGTTGGCGCCCTCCCGGCGCACGGCCTGCTCGACGGTGTCATACACCGGGATGCCCTCGACGTCCTGCCCGCCCTTCCCGGGCGTCACGCCGGCGACGACGTGCGTGCCGTAGTCGCGGTTTCGCAGGGTGTGGAACGACCCCTCGCGCCCGGTGATCCCCTGCACCACGAGCCGGGTCTCGGCGTTCACGACGATCGCCATCAGGCGGCGCCCCCCGCGAGCTCGACGACCCGCTCGGCCGCGCCGAGCATGGTCTCCTCGACGTGCAGGTTGGGCGGCGCCGCGTCGGCCAGGAGCTGGCGCCCCTCCACGTCGTTCGTCCCGTCGAGCCGCACGACCATCGGGACGCTGACGTCGAGCCGCTCGAGCGCTGCCAGGATGCCGCGGGCCACCTCGTCGCAGCGCGTGATCCCGCCGAACACGTTGAAGAGCACCGCCCGCACGTCGGGGTCGGAGAGCAGCACCTCCATGGCGGTCACGATCTCGTCGGCCTGCGCGCCGCCGCCGACGTCGAGGAAGTTCGCGGGCTTCCCGCCTGCGCCCGCCACGACGTCGAGCGTGGACATGACGAGGCCGGCGCCGTTCCCGATGATCCCGACGAACCCGTCGAGCTTCACGTACGTCACTCCACGCTCGCGGGCCATCCGCTCCTCGGGCGGGAGCGCCTCGAGGTCGCGCATCTCGGCGATGTCGGCGTGGCGGAAGAGCGCGTTGTCGTCGACGGTGTACTTCGAGTCGAGCGCGTGCAGCTTCCCCTCCGGCGTCACGATGAGCGGGTTGATCTCGACCAGCATGGCGTCGGTCTCGATGAACGCGCGGTAGGCGGCCGCCATGATGTCGCCGGCCTGGCGGTGCTCCTCGGCCGGGAGGCCCGCGTCGAAGCACAGCAGCCGGGCGTGGAAGGGCTGGAAGCCCACCAGCGGGTCGACGTGCAGCCGGGCCAGCCGGTCGGGCGTCTGCTCGGCGACCTGCTCGATGTCGATGCCGCCGGCCGTCGTCAGCATGAGAAGCGGCCGCTTCGCCCCACGGTCGAAGGTGATCGAGAAGTAGTACTCGCGCGCGATGTCGGAGCTCCGCTCGACCCACACCCGGTGCACGGTGTGGCCCTTGATGTCCATCCCCAGGATCGCCGCGGCGTGCTGTTCGGCCTCATCCGGATTCGCGGCGAGCTTTACCCCGCCCGCCTTCCCGCGACCGCCCACGAGCACCTGCGCCTTCACGACGACGGGGCCCGCGAGCTCAACGGCGGCGGCCCGCGCCTCGGCCGGCGTCGTGGCGATCGCGCCCTCCGAGACCGGGATGCCGTAGCGCGCGAAGAGCTGCTTGCCCTGGTACTCGTAGAGGTCCACCGGCGCGGCAGTTTAGTGAGATGGGGTCGCACTGCGCCCCGCACCGTGTGTGCGCGTCTTGTAATGAGTCATGGCGCCCTTACAAATAGCTAACGGCTCTCTCACGACTTCCAAACAGAACGCGTGAACAATCGCTCTGGACGCTGCGACCGAACGTGCCCACACTTCGCAGCTACCTGCCTCCTCCGACGACCCGTCCCGCGGGTCGTCGGGCTTTAACGGCCGATGCCGGCCCGGGCACCAGCCCGGACCGGCATCGGTGAAGCGTCTACCGCGCCGGCGCGACCGGGTGGTTCGAGCGGA
>DATIDU010000018.1:0-9651 GCA_035456145.1 Gaiellales bacterium
ACCGTCCTGGCCGCCCGCCTGGGCGGCGTCGACGAGCGGCTCGTCGCGGAGGGGCGGCTGCGGCCGCTCGCGGCGGCGTCGGATCTCGTCCTCGAGCGGAAGCCGGCGACCGCCGCGGAGCGCGTGCGCCGCGACCCGGCCCAGCTCGTCGACCTCGCCCTCTCCGGCCTCACACCGGCTTAGCCGACTGAAACACCGGCGCCTGACGCGAAAGTTTCAGGCGGCCGCGATGCTACGCGGTCTGATCCTCCGCCTGCGGGTAGGGCAGATGCGGCCCGCTCGGCTCGTCGGCGCCGTAGTACCACGCCAGCAGGCGGTGCATGTCGGCGGCGTCGGCGGCGATGAGGTGGTCCTCCGCCTCCGCGAGGTTCCGGTCCGCGTCGTCGAACGCGTGCGGGTCGTCCATCGTGCTCTTCCCCTTGTGGGCCTGCGTGGGAGTCACACGATGTATCGGCACCACAACCCGGGGACGAATATCCCCATTCCGGCTACCCCGGCCTCACCCAGAACCGGTGGGTCCGCCATCCCCCCGTTCGTCGAGGTCGGTCCAGAAGCTGGCCCTGAGCGCATCGCTCACCCGCGGGTCGGTGTGGGCGGGGTTGAAGACGTTCCGCGTCGTGTCGGCGCACACCTCGAGGCTGGCCAGGCGCACGTCGCCAAGCGCGAGCACGATATCGTGCGGAAGCTGCAGCTCATCCGCGGTGTAGTGCTTGAAGTGCAGGTCGGGCGCGCGGTCGAGCAGGTCCGGCCAGTCAGGGCACGATCTCGTCGCCATGTCCGAACTCTACGCCTGGGCGCCGCTGCGCCGGGTCCGGACCTCGTCCCACGCCAATGCGAGCCCAACTCCCACGATGAAGCCGATGAAGGCGGCGACGATGAATGAGCTGCGCCGCCGCACCGCGCTCACCCGCTGACCCCTGGCGTCGTTGATCATCTGCGCCGACTCGATCGAGTCGACGGCCGCGAGCGCGATCTGGTCCGAGGGCAGCTGGGCTGAGACGTCGCCGTATTGCTGGGTGGACGTGGCGAGGATCTCGCCCCACGACGCCGACGCGGTCGCCTTGTCGATGGACGAGAGGCTGGAGCTGTCGATCTTCTGAAGCGCGGCGTTGGCGCGGTCGATCATGCCCTGAAGCCGCGTGAGCTCGGCCTGCTCGGCTGCGATACGGGTTGTGAGCTGCTTGCGCTTGATGCCGCTGTAGCGGTTCTCGAACCCGATCAGGCTCTTCGCGAGCGACTCGGCGGCCGCCTCGACCCGCCGCCGCGGCCACGGCCCTTCCACCGTGATCGAGATCGTCGGTGAGCCGCCCGTCGTCTTCGATGCGCTGCCGGCCGTGCCGCCGGCCGACGGGTTGGACGCGATCACGCTCACGTGTCCGTGGAGCTTGGCCGCCGAAAGGCCCGCGGCCCGGGCGGCGTCGGCAAGCGTGGCGGTCGACTTGACGAACGTGACGGCGATCCCCGAATTGGACTGCGGCGTCTGGGTGATGACGCTGCCGCTGTTCGCCGCCAGCGGCTGGCCCAGATAGAGGCTCGCGGTGGCCGTCGACTGGTTGGTCGACCCGGTGACCTTGTGCAGGAACACCAGTCCGACCGCGATCACGACGCACGCGACGACGATGTACCAGCGCCGTGCGACCCGCCGCGTGTAGTCGGTCACCCGCACCTCTCGGGGCGGCGGCGGGGGGCTCGACGACATGGGCGGGTAGTGTAGTGACCGGACTTGAGCGCAGGCTCAGACATCCGATCCCTGCACGTTGCGCTGATCGATCCCTCGGGCTATTCGCGTCCCTACGACCACGAGCTGGCCACGGCGCTCGCCGCCCGCGGCCACCAGGTGACGCTCTGGACGGCGCAATTCATGCACGGCGAGGCCCCCGCGCCGGCCGGGTACACGGTCGTCGAGCACTTCTACCGACGCACCAACTCGCTTCCAATGCGCTCCCGGCTGCGAGGGCCCGCGAAGGCCGCCGAGCACCTCGCCGGCCTGGCCGGGATGCGGCGGACGCTCCTGCGCGCCCGCCCCGACGTCGTGCACGTCCAGTGGACGGTCCTGCGGCCGGTGGAGCGGCGCTTCTACGGGCGGCTCGCTGCGGCGGGGATCCCGGTCGTCTTCACCGCCCATGACCCGCTGCCGAACGTCGGCGGACGGGCGCGGCGGCGATCCGTCGCGGCGACCGCGCGGTCGTTCGCGTGCGTGATCTGCCACAGCGAGTGGGGGAGGCGGGCGCTCGTCGAGCGCTGCGGCGTCGATCCGGGCCGGGTGCACGTGGTGCCGCACGGCGCGTTCGGCTACCTCGATGACATTCCGGAGGCGCCGCCGCCGGTCGCCGCGGCCGACCCGCTCGTGGCCCTGCCGGGCATCCTGCGCCCGTACAAGGGCGCCGACGTTCTGATCCGCGCATGGCCCGCCGTCCGCGAGCTCGTGCCGGGCGCGACGCTCGTCGTGGCCGGACGGGCGATGATGGACGTGGCCGATCTCGGAGCGCCCGGTGCGGGCGTCGAGATCCTCGACCGCTTCCTCTCCGACGCCGAGCTGGCCGCGCTCCTGCGCCGGGCCGACCTGGTCGTCCTTCCCTACCGCCGCATCGACAGCTCGGGCATCCTCTTCGCCGCTCTCGCGTTCGGGCGGGCGCTCGTCCTCTCGGACGTGGGCAGCTTCCGGGAGCTCCACGACGAGCACGGCATCGGCGTCCTCGTCCCGCCGGACGACTCGGCGGCGCTCGCGACCGCGGTCGCCGGCGTGCTCGAGGACGGCGCGGGCCGCGCGGAGCTGGAGGCCGCGAGCCGGCGGGCGGCCGACGGGCCGTTCTCGTGGGCCGCGGTCGCGCTCCGGCACGAGGAGATCTACCGGGAGCTCCTCCGATGACGCCGCCGCCCTTCTTCATCGTCGCCTGCGACCGGTCGGGGACGACGATGCTGCGGCTGATCCTCGACGCGAGCCCCGACGTGGCGATCCCGACCGAGTCGATGATCCTCGTGGACTTCGCGCGGCATGCGGACGATGCGTTCGAGACGGACGCCGAATTCGACCGGCTGGCGGGCGCCGTGTGGCGCCACCCCAAGGTGCGGGAGTGGGCGCTTCCGGGTGGCCCACCGGCCCGCGCCGGCCGCACCGGCGCCGCGGCCTTCCGGGGCGCAATCGAGGCGCCCTTCCAGGCCTACGCGGCGCTGCACGGGAAGCCGCGCTGGGCCGACAAGACCCCGTACTACGTCGGCGAGCTCGACCTCGTGAAGCGAGTGTTCCCGGAGGCCCGGATCGTGAACCTGGTTCGCGACGGCCGCGACGTCGCGCTCTCGCTTCTGCGCGTGCCGTTCGGGCCGTCCAACGTCTGGGCCGCGGCCCGCCAGTGGCGGGCGGCGGTCGACGCCGGCGACGCCGCCCAGGCTCGCTACGGCGACGACGTCCTCACGATCCGCTACGAGGACCTCGTTGCCGATCCCGAGCCGGTCCTGCGGCGCGTCTGCGCATTCTGCGAGATCGCCTACCGGCCCGAGATGCTCGCGATCGAGGAGTCGGCCGCCGGGAAGCTCGCCGCCGGCCAGGACGCGTGGTTCACCGAGCTCTACGCCGGCATCGGCACGCGCTCGGTCGGCAAGTGGCGGACCGGGATGAGTCGTTCCCAGCAGGCGACCTTCACCGCCGGCGCCGGCGAGGCGCTGCGGCGCCACGGCTACGACGTGCCCGAGGCCGGCCCGCCGCCGCGACTGCCGGGACCCGCGTACGCCGCGCACAACTGGCTCGTGAAGCTGTGGAACTTCGCGCGCCTGCATGTGTGGCAGGAGCGGGGCCGCGAGGTGCCGCACATCGTCCGCCGGCGGCTCGAGCGCCGCTAGGCCCGATCACGTATCCGCCGCCACGTCCTCGACCCAGTCCTCGCTCTCGTCCTCGGCGTGATATCCGCGCCGCAGCACGACGACGACGGCGGTCCGCAGGAGGATGGCGAGGTCGGACCGGAACGTGACCCGGCGCACGTAACGCTGGTCGGCGTCGATCATCTGCGAGCGCCGCAGCGTGTTTCGGCCTTCGACGGCGGCCAGGCAGGTGAGGCCCGGGCGCACCGTCAGCGTCTCGCGGTAGCGGCTCATGTAGCGGTCGACGATCTCGCGGGGCTTCGGCCGCGGCCCGACGAGCGACATGTCACCGCGCAGGACGTTCCAGACCTGCGGCAGCTCGTCGATCGACGTCGCGCGCAGCCACCGGCCGGCCGGTGTCACGCGCGGGTCGTCAGGCTCGAACCACATGCCGGCGCCGTGGTGCGCCGCGCCCGGCACCATCGTGCGGAACTTGACGATCGTGAATTCGCGGCCGTCGCGGCCGACCCGGGTCTGGTGAAAGAGAATGGGCCGGCCCTGGCTGCGCCACAGCACCGCTGCAGCCACCGCCATGAACGGCGCGCCGGCCACGCTGAGCGCGGCGCCGCCGGCGATGTCGAGCGCCCGCTTGCCGTACCGCTCGTAGAACCTCACAGCCTGGTTCCGGCCGCCTTGTCCCACGTCGCCGGCACGCCGTGGCGCAGGTACCCACCGAGCGCGATGACCGTCGCGAGGGTGACGAGCAGGTAGTAGTGGAGGACCCGGAGGATGCGGATCCGGCCGCGGGCCAGGACCGAGATGCCCACGAGCGCGAGCCCCACAAGCTGCGCCCCCAGCGCGACGGCGTACACGGCGCCGTGGCCGGCGAGGAGCGCGCTCGATGCCAGGAGGATCACGTGCAGCGGGCCGCTCCAGTAGCGCAGGAGGCGGTGCGAGACGAGCTCGACCCAGTACACCGGGCCGACGCGCAGGCGGAACATCCTGCCGCGGAAGAGCATGAGCCAGGCGTGTTCGAACATGCGCACCTTGCGCCGGAACTCGTCCTCGATGTCGGTCGTCATGTTCTCGGTGGCGCGCGCCCGGGGTTCGTAGACGGCCCGGTAGCCGTTCTGCACCATGAGATAGGGGAAGCTCATGTCGTGGCCGAAGCGCGGGTCGACCTCCCGGTAGGCCTCGCGCCGCACGGCGTAGATCGCGCCGTTCGACCCGGTCACCGAGTGCACGAGCGATTCGCGCGCCCGAAGCCACATCTCGTAGCGCCAGTAGAGACCCTCCTGGTTCGTGCCCCCGGCGGGGTTCACGAGCCGCACATAGCCGCACGCCATCCCCACGGCCGGGTCGGCGAATGGGGCCACCAGCTCGCGCACCGCGTCGGCGTCCCACTGGACGTTCGCATCCCCGAAGGCGACGATCTCGCCGCGGGTCTCGCGCACTGCCCGGTCCTGGGCGGCGACCTTGCCGCCCCGCTCGCAGCGGATCAAGCGGACACCGCGGTCGGCGAACCGGCTCACGATGTCGTCGGTCGCATCGGTCGATGCGTCGGATGTCACGACGACCTCGAGCTGCGACGGCGGATAGTCGAGGGCGAGCACGTTCTCGAGCTTGTGCTCGATCACGTCCTCCTCGTTGTGCGCGGGGACGATGAGGGCCACCGACGGCTGGATCTCGGCCCGCCGGGCCGGCCGCGGCCGCAGCCGGGCCAGACCGGCGACGGCGAGCGGATAGCCGAAGTGCGTCCAGACGAGGGCGGCCAGGCTGGCCCAGAAGGCGATCTCGATCGCCAGGGTCACGCGGGGGATCCTACGGACGCCACGCGCGCGGCCGGGACGCGCTCGGGCGCGAAGAGCGCGGCGCCCGCGACCGCCAGGAGCGCCACGATGAAGAAGTACTCAAGCGCCATCGTCAGGTAGAAGAGGTTCGCGGCCGCGGTGCCGGCCAGGCCGGCCGCGATCCCCCAGCCGAAGCGGGCGATGTCGGGATCGCGGGCCAGCCGCATGCGAAGCGCGTTGGCGAGGAGCCACGCGAAGTAGACGAGGTAGAGCGAGAACCCGACGACGCCGGTCTCGACGAGCGTTGCGATCCACGAGCTGTGCGGGCCGAAGTCCGTGCGGCCCGTCAGGAACTCGTAGAACACCGCGAACGTGTTGTAGCCCATGCCGAAGAGCGGGTTGGGGTCGAGCGCCGGCGGGACGAGCTGGTAGAACTGGAGGTGGGTCAGGACGCCGCTTCCGGAGAGCTGCGTGCGCGCCGAGATGACCGTCTGCACGAACGTCGACGACGCGTAGACGCCGGCTGCGATGACGGCGATCACGCCGGCTCCGATCGCGAGCCGGCGGGTCGACGGCAGATGGCCGCGCAGGCCCGGCAGCATCACCAGGAGGCCGACCACGTCGCCGAGCGCGGCCGACCGCGAGAGGGTGAGGATCTGGACGCCGACCATGAGCACGAGCACCGGCACGGCCCATCGCCGCGCCCGCCGGTCGCGCAGGTACCAGGAGAGGACGATGAAGATCGGCACGCACAGCATCACCCCGAGGTGATTGGGATCGCCCGTGAGCGCGTTGATCCGGTAGACGTTCTGTGAGCCCGCGACCTGGCCGAAGATGTTGATGCCGCTCTGCTTTCCCTGCCCGGCCGTCAGCGGCCCGACGACCAACGTGTCGAGGTTCACCCCGGCGCCCACCTGGAGGGCGAGCTGGACGACGCCGTAGATGCAGTTCAGCACCATGCCGGCGACGAACGCCCAGATGCATCGCACGAAGAGCTCGCGGCCGCGGCGGACGACATGGGCGCACGCGCACACGAGGAAGGTGAAGTGCACCGTCCACGTCACGACGCCCTTCACCCAGAAGGTGAAGGCGGCGCGGTCGCGGAGATCGAAGTACCCGGCGAGGTAGACGGCCGCAAACGCGAGCATGAACCCCAGGAGCGCGATCGACGCTGAGGGCAGCCGGGGATCCCGCCGGGCCAGCCGGTCGAGCACGAAGGCGGCGATGAAGGCGCTTGCGATCAGGTTCGTGATCGTCAGGCTGACCGCCGACGTCTCCCAGCGGATCTTCTCCCAGGTCGGCACGACCAGCGTGGCAAGCAGGAGCCAGTCGAGCCGCGAGGATCGCATCGGGGAGAGTGTAGGTTGAAGGGGTGCAGGTACCGGTCGGCTTCCGGGTCATCGCCGCGGGCTCGGAGTTCGAGGGCCGCGTCGAGGAGGTGGTGCTGGCGATCCCGGCGGGTTCGGTCGCCGCCTACTCGGCCGTCGCCGAGCAGGCCGGCCGCCCAGGCGCCGCCCGCGCAGTCGGGTCGGTCATGGCCCGCAGCGACGACCTGCCCTGGCACCGGGTCGTGACCGTCGCGGGCCGGCTCGTGCCCGGCCACGAGCGCGAGCATGCCGAGCGCCTGCGCGCGGAGGGCGTGCGCGTCCGAAACGGCCACGTGGCCGCCCCGATCCCGTGGTGGCCGGGTGGAACAACGGGGTCCGACCCCAATTTCCCACCCGCCCCTACTGCACGTCGCGGCGGAAGAGCGCGATCGAGCCGCGGCTCTCCTCGCTGAAGCCCGCCGCGCGGTACATCGGCGCTCCGAGCGGCGTGGCGACGAGCGCCACCAGCGAGCGACCGCGGCAGTGGGCGAGCATCCGCTGGAAGATCTCGCCGCCGATGCCCCGGCCGCGATGGTCGGGAAGCACGATCATGTCCCAGATGGAGGCGTAGAGGCCGTCGTCCTGGACGCGGCCCATGCCGACGAGGGTGCCGTCGTCCGCGCGGGCGGTGACGTTCCAGGTCGCGGCCAGCGCGGCGGTGAGGGCAGGGTCGTCGAGTACAGGATCCGACCAGCGCGCCGCGGCGCGCAGGCTGCGGTACTCGGCGGGCGCAAGCCGGTCGCCCTCGGCGTACCTCACAGGTAGCCGAGATCCTCCAGCCGGCGTGTGACCGTTTCTTCCTCCTCGACCGACATCACGACCTCGCGCCGGACGGTCGCCAGCTCGTCGTCGAGCATCCGCCGCAGCCGCCTCGGCACCTGGGCGCGGACGTCGGTCTGCTCGCGCGGGTCGGCGTCGAGCCGGTAGGCCTCCTCGTCGTCAGAGGGCACCCAGCGGACGAGCTTCCACGGCGGCTGGCGCACGGCCATCTGGCTCAGGTTGCCGAGGTCGCTCGTGACCGCGAACGCGGTGCGGTCGCCGCGCTCGCGCCCGTCAAGCAGCGGCAGGAGCGAGCTGCCGTCGGCCGCCGGCAGCGGGTCGAGCCCTGCCAGGTCGAGGACGGTCGGCGCGACATCCACGGTCCGCACCTGGGACGGCACGACGGCCGGCCCGAGCCCGGGCGCGGCGACGATGAGCGGGACGTGCAGCACCTCGTCCCAGAGCCCGGCGCCGTGGAGCTGGTAGACCCCCCGCACCTCGGATCGGTCCGCGAACCGCTCGCCCCATGACTCGCCGTGGTCGGCCGTGACGACGACCGCGGTCGACTCGCGGAGCCCGAGCTCGTCGAGGGTCTCAAGGAGGGCGGCGATGTTGTGCTCGGACTGGTGCTCCACCGCCCGCCGGTAGGCCTCGCGTGCGCTCTCGACGCCAGAGGCCTGATCGGACCGGATGCGTTCGATGATGCGGCGCTTGCCCTCTCGCCACTCGGCCCGCGACCGGTGCGGGGCGTTGTACGGCAGATGGGTGGCCCAGGAGTGGACGAAGAGGTGAAACGGCTGGCGCGCGTTGGCCTCCAGCCAGCCGAGGATCGGGTCGATCGAGTCGCTGCGGCCCCGCACCATCGCATCGGGGATGTTGCGGAACAGGAACCCCTCGTCGAAGACGAACGAGGCCACCTCGAAGCCGGCGCGCGCGAACCGGCCCTGCATCGTCTCGGTGTCCGAAGCGACCTCACTTCCCCAGTCGAGGACGCCGTGGTGGTGCGGGTAGCGGCCGGTTGCGATCGACGTCGCCGCAAGCGAGGTGCGCGGCGCGGCGGCGATGCAGTGGTCGAAGCGCACGCCGGACGCCGCCAGCGCGTCGATGGTCGGCGTGCGGATGCGGCGAGCGCCGTAGCAGCCGAGATGGTCCGCCCGCAGCGCGCCCGAGACCCAGACAACGGTGTTCAGGGAGCCCTCCCCCTCATCAGCTGGGATTCTCTTTCACCCCGCGGGCATGTGCAACCCTGTCACCGGGACGATCGCCGAGGCGTTGCCGGCCGCGTCAAGCGCGACAAGCACCAGGTTGATCGGCGTTCCGGCCGGAATCTGCCTGACGGGCTTGAAGTTGACGACGCCGTCTCGGCCGCGGAAGGAGGCCCGCGGCGGATCCCCGGGCCCGGTGAAGTCAGCCATCCGCGCGACGGCCCACACCCGGCACCGCTCGCTCACCGTGTAGCGCAGCGGCACCGCGCCCGCCGGGCTCTCGACGGTGATGACGGGCGGCGTGTCGTCGAGCGCCAGGGGGTCGGGAATCGTGATCGTGCGGCCGAGCGAGCGCAGCTCGACCCGCAGGCGGTACTCGCCGTCGGGTGCGAGGTGTCCCGCCGGTGTGCGGCCGTCCCACGACGTCCGCACCTCACCCGCCGGTCGTGCCATGGGGCCCGCCAGCCGGCGGACAACGTGCCCGCCAGAGTCGACGATCGCAAGCGCGATCGTGGCCGGCCGCCGGAGCCGGAATGAGAGCGCCGCGCGGTGGGACGGGTCGCAGTGTCGCGTGCCGGCCGTGCACGTGGCGGAGAAGTGCCGCTGGATCGACGGGCCTGCGATCGGCGACCGCTGGAGCTTCAGCTGCTCCGCACGCAGAAAGGCCGCCCCGGCGGCCGCGATCAGCACGCCGACAACAACGGTGGCGGTGCGGGTGCTGACCATGGGCGGCGA
>DATIDU010000019.1:0-2247 GCA_035456145.1 Gaiellales bacterium
CTGCTCGTCGCAGGCCTCGCCTCGACGATGGAGGTGCTCGTCGTGGGCAGGCTGGTCCAGGGCCTCGGCACCGGCGGGCAGACCGTCGCGCTCTATGTCGTGGTGGCGCGGGTGTATCCGCCCGCGCTGCACGGCCGCGTCTTCGCGGCGTTCTCGGCCGCGTGGGTCGTGCCGTCTTTGATCGGTCCGTTCCTCGCCGGCGCGGTAACCGAGTACCTGCACTGGCGCTGGGTCTTCCTCGGGGTCGCCGCCCTGACGTCGGCGGCGTACATCCTCGTCGCCACGCGCCTGCGCGGCACCCCGCTGCACACCGAGACGCCCTCGACGGCGCGGATCGCCCCGCGCCTCGCCTGCGCGGTGCTGGTGGCTGCGGCGGCGCTCGGGCTGAGCATCGCAGGCGAGGCCGGCGACCTCGCCTGGCTGGTCGTGCTGGGCTCGGTGATCGTGCTCGTGCTGGCCGCGCGCCCCCTCCTGCCGCCGCGCACGCTCGGCGCCGCCCGCGGACTCCCGAGCGTCGTGCTCATGCGCTGCCTGATCGCCGGCGCCCTGTTCGGCGCCGAGATCTACGTGCCCTACCTGCTGATCGAGGACTACGGCTTCTCACCCACGTGGGCGGGACTCGGGCTCACCGCCGCCGCGATCGCCTGGGCCGTCGCCTCCGACATCCAGGGCCGATTCGGCGACCGCATCGGCAATGCGCGGATCGCCCTGTTCGGGACGGCGCAGCTCGCCGCGGCGGCCCTGTTCGGCGTCGCGACGGCGGCGCTGCAGTTGCACCCCGCGTGGCTGATCGCCGGCTGGACGCTCGCAGGCGCCGGCATGGGGCTCATGTATCCGCGCCTGACCGTGCTGACCCTGGCGTATTCGACCCCGCAGAACCAAGGCTTCAACTCGTCCGCCCTCTCGATCTCGGACTCGATCGGAGCCGCGACCGCGATCGCGGCGATGGGACTCGTCTTCACCGCGCTCGCGGGGACGGATGCCGGTTTCCCGGCCGTCTTCGCGATGGCCGCGGGTCTTGCGGTACTGGCCCTCGTGCCGGGGCTGCGCCTGGGCCATGCGCATGAGGGCCGGGGGGCGGCATCCGGTCCGTGACGACCGATCTGTGTCAATTCTCGGCTCTGCCCACCCGCCAGTACCCCATGAAGGCGACCGCGCGGTGGTCGACGCCCTGATCTGAGACGAGGTGGCGGCGGAGCGCCTTGATCGCGCCCGCCTCGCCCGCGAGCCACGAGTACAGCGGAGCGCTCTTGAGCGCCGCGCCGCCCTTCGCGGTGCGCGGGACCTCCCACAGGATGTCGGCGTCGATGTCGATCTCTTCGACGTCGGCGCCGCGACCGGCGGGCGCGAGGGCGGCGACGGCGTCCTCGGTGGCACGGATCAAGTGCTCGTGCCGCGCCGCGCCGGAGCGCGCGCTCACCCGGTATTCGAAGCCCGGGTGATGGGGGAGGTAATCGACGTCCTCGGGATGCGGCACCTCGAGCACGACAGTGCCGCGAGCGTCATGGGGGAGCTGCTCGAGGATCACGGCGATCGCGGGCGCTGCCGTCTCGTCCCCGGCGAGCAGCACGTTCTCGCTCCGCGGAGGCGGGACGAAGTCGATCCCGTAGCTCACGCCCGTGTGGGCCGTCGTGGGCGCAAGGATCAGCACCTCGTCGCCGACGACCGCGCGTTCGATCCACGCGGATGCGGGACCCACGACCTCGTGGGCCACCATGTCGATGTCGACCTCCGACACCGCGTTGCGGACGAGCCGCGTCGTGTAGGTGCGGAAGGGCGGCCGCTCGTCTTCCGGCAATGCGCGCCACAGGGTGTACCAGTCCTCGCCCTGTGGCATCGCGTCGAGGCTCACCGTCTCGGTCGGGAAGACGACCTTGACCCGCTGGTCGAAGCCGGTGTCGCCGAAGTCTGCGAGGTCGGGGCCGCTGAACGTGAAGCGCCGGAAGCTCCGCGTGAGATCGGAGATCGCGACGACCTGCGCACGGAAGAAGCGAAGAGGACTAGCGGAGGACATCGGCGGTTCCCGTCTGAGCGGTGGCGGTGCGGGGCAGGGCGGAGGATGCTGCAGCCGAAGCGGCGCCCGCGCCGCCGACGTGGTGCCGGCCGCGGGGGAGGACGATGGGGGCGCCTGAGACCGGGTCGGGGACGACGAGCGCGTCGAGATCGAACACCTCGCGGATCAGCTCGCTCGTCATGACGTCCCGCGGCGGGCCGCTCGCGACCAGGCGGCCGTCGCGGAGCGCGAAG
>DATIDU010000020.1:0-4262 GCA_035456145.1 Gaiellales bacterium
TCGACGACAGGCGCCCGTGTTTCACGGGACGAGGGGGCTCTGCGGGTGGGCGGCGATCCCGCGGACCTCAGCCAGACGCTCCAGGACAAGGGCGGTGTCGGCGATCGGGACGCCGGAGAGGTGCTGGTCGCGGGCCTCGAAGTCGGCGACGATCTCGGCCAGGGCGTCGGCGTAGGCGGCGGCGTCCGCAGCGGCCAGCGCGGCCAGGGCCCGGCCGGTGCGGGCGAACGCGTCGCCGGCGGCAATCATCGGCCCCACGTCCGGCGTCTCGCCGAGGCACACGAACGCCAGCGCGCGGAGGTAGGCGGAGGCGGCGGAGGCGGCCGCCCCGGTCTCGGCGACCGCCCGGCGGGCGATCGCCTCGGAGCCGTCGCCGGCGAGGATCGCCATCTTGAGGGCGCCGAGGAGCCGCCCCCAGCTCTGCGGCCCGGTCTCGGCGTGGGATGCGAGGTAGGCGTCGCGCGCCGCCATGAGCTCCTGCGCGGCATCGCCGCCCGCAAGCAGGGCCCGGTAGGCCTCCGCCTCGGCCTCAAGCGCCGCATCGAGGTGCTGCCCGGCGCTCACTCGATCGGCCTGCGGCCGGCGAAGCCGCCGTCGAGGGTGTGCCAGAACTCGATCCGCTCCTCCCCCACCCGCCAGCATAGGAGCGCCGGCTCGCCGCCGATCTCGGTCGGGAAGTCGATGAGGCCCGTGTCCGCGTCCTTCACCTGGACGCCGTGCTCCGCGAACCGGCTCAGGATCTCGGCCAGCTCCTCGGCCGCCGCCTTCAGATCCGCGCGCAGCTTGCGCACCTCGGGCTTCTCAAAGTTGCCGCCGTTCGAGCCGATGGCGATGACGAGCCGCCGCCACCGGGTCTCAAGATCGCGCCCCCTGGCGCGCGCGTCGACCATCCGCTCGGCCTCGGCCCGGAGCTGCGTGTCGAGCAGCGCCTGCGCCTCCTCCAGCGTGAAGAGCCGCTCGGCGGCCATGGGCTACCCGGCGGCGTACGACTCGCTGGGCACCTGGCCCCATAGCGCCTCGAGCCGGTAGTAGGCCCGCGCCTCGGGCGTGAACACGTGCACGACGACGTCGAGGTAGTCGAGCAGGATCCAGTCGCCCTGCCGCATGCCCTCGATCCGGCGCGCCGCCAGGCCCTCACGCTTGAGCTGCTGCTGGATCTCCTCGGCGATCGCCTGTGTCTGGCGAGGGTTTCGCCCCGACGCGATGACGAAGTGGTCCGTGTAGGAAACCACCTCGCGCATGTCGAGGATCACGATGTCGGTGGCGAGCTTCTCGGCTGCGAGGGCCGCGATCCGGTTCGCGAGCTGGGTGGTGCTGCTCAGGCGGTCATCCCCATGGCGACGCAAACCAGCCTAGCACGCGCCCTCCCGGTACAGGCCTTCGGCCGCGATGACCTCGGCGACGCCGGCGGGCACAAGATCGGCGAGATCCTCACCGCGAGAGACCGCCTCGCGGATCGCCGTGGACGCCAGGTCGAGCGGCTCCATCTGGAGGGCGACGACGTCAGGCCCGGGCGGACGCGACCCGGGCCTGGGCGCGACGACCAGCGTCGCCAGCGCGTGCACCCGCTCCGGCCTGTGCCAGCCGCGAAGCTCGGCGTGATCGGCGCCGACGATCAGGAAGAGCCTGCCCTCCGGCGCGAGCTCCTCCAGCGTCTCGTCGGTGTAGTCGGGCCCCTCGCGGTCGAGCTCGATCCGGCTCACCTCGACCCGGCCGGGGCCGGGGAACGCCGCCCTCGCCATCGCGTAGCGGACCTCAGGCGGCGTCGTCCCCGCGTCGCGATGCGGCGGCTGCCGCGAGGGGACGATCAGGAGCCGGTCAAGCCGGAGCTGGCGCATCGCCGCCCCGGCGACGGCGACGTGGCCGGCGTGCGGCGGATCGAACCGCCCGCCGAAGACGCCGATCCGCGGGCGGCCCGTCACCGCCGGGGCCGGTAGGTGAACCGGTGGGCGCCCACCAGGACGTCGTCCCCCGGCCGGGCACCCGCGGCGTGGAGCGCCCGGTCGACCCCCAGCCGCTCCAGCTCGGCCGCGAGCACGCCGACAGCCCGATCGTCGTCGGGGTCCAGGTCGGCGAAGCGGCGTTCGAGGCCGCGGCCTGAGACGCGCAGGAAGCCGCCGTCGCGGAGGATGCGAAACTCGCGCCGGGCCGGAGGCTGGGGGCGATAGACGAGGAAGTCCGCCAGCTCCGGCTCGGTCGTCCGCACCGGCTCGTCCTCCTCCGGCACCTCGCGGAAGAGCGCGTGCTTCACCTCGGCGATGCCCTCGCCGGTCGCAGCCGAGCAGCCGAGCGCGGCGCCCGTGGCGGCGAGCAGCGCCTCGCGCTCCTCCGGTGGGACGAGGTCGATCTTTGAGAGCACCAGGAGCTGGGGCCGCTCGGCGAGCCCGCCGCCGTGGAGATGGAGCTCGCGGTCGATCGCCTCGCGCCGCTGTCCGATGTCCTCGGCTCCGGCGGAGGCGTCGATGAGGTGCAGGAGCAGGCGCGCCCGCTCGAGGTGGGCCAGGAACTCGTGCCCCAGCCCCACTCCCCGGCTTGCTCCCTCCAGGAGACCCGGCACGTCGGCGACCGTGAGCTGGCTTCCGTCGGCGGCCTCGACCGTGCCCAGCACCGGCTCCACGGTCGTGAACGGGTAATCGGCGACCTTGGGCGTGGCGTTCGAGATCCGGCGCAGCAGCGACGACTTACCAGCGTTCGGGAAGCCGAGGAGCGCAGCGTCGGCGACCAGCTTCAGGTGCAGCTCGAGCCAGCGCTCCTCGCCGGGCTCACCGACCTGGGCCGTCTCGGGCGCACGGCGGCGGGCCGTCGCGTAGCGACGGTTGCCGTGGCCACCGAGGCCCCCACGGGCGACGGTGACGCGCGCTCCGGGATGGGCCAGGTCGGCCAGGAGCTCGCCTGTCTCGCGCAGCTCGACCTGCGTCCCGACGGGAACCTCGATCTCGCGATCCTCGCCGCGCTTTCCGTGCTTGCCCGAGCCCTGCCCGTGGACGCCGCGCTGCGCGCGGAAGTGCGAGGCGGTACGGAACCGGTGGAGGTCGCGCAGATCGCCCCGCGCGACCAGCACGACGTCGCCGCCGTCCCCGCCGTCGCCGCCGTCGGGTCCACCCTTGGGCACGAACTTCTCGCGCCGGAAGCTGATGCAGCCGTCGCCCCCGCGGCCGCCCTCGACCTGGATCGTCGCGCGGTCGGCGAACACGGGTGGCTGCCGGCGCTAGGCCGGCTGCTCGGCCAGCACGCTGATGTAGCGGCGGCCGTTCCTGCGCGTGAACGCGACCGTGCCGTCGACCGTCGCGAACACGGTGTCGTCGCCGCCGAGCCCCGTGCCGTTGCCGGGATAGAAGCGGGTGCCGCGCTGGCGCACGATGATCGAGCCGGCCGTGACGGTCTGACCGGCGAACACCTTCACGCCGAGCCGCTGGGCATGCGAGTCGCGGCCGTTCTTCGAGGAGCCGAGGCCCTTCTTATGCGCCATCTCCGCTGTCCTCCTTCGGCTTCGCCGCGCGCGTCCTGCGCACCGGCTTCGGCTTGTCGTCGGCGCTCGCCGCGGGCGTCTTTCGGGTCGCGGGCTTCTTCGCCGCTGGCGGCTTCTTGGCGGCAGGCTTCTTCGTGGCCGGCTTCTTGGCCGGTGCGGCCGCGGCCTTCTCGGCCGGCTTCTCGTCGGCCGCCTTCTTGGCCGGCGCCCGCTTCGGCTTCGACGGGCCGATCGAGTCGATCTGGATCCGGCTCAGCTCCGAGCGATGGCCCCGGGTCTTCTTGAAGCCGCGCTTGGGCTTGAAGGTGAAGACCTTGAGCTTCTCGCCGCGCAGGTGCTCGACCACCTGGGCGGTGACCGCGCCCTCGAGCTTCTTGCCGTCGGTGACGACGTCGTCGCCGCCGGTCATGAGGACCGAGGGCGTGAACGCCTTGCCCGGCTCATGCGGCTGCCGGTCGACCAGGAGCGTCTGCCCCTGCTCGACCTTGTACTGCTTTCCGCCGACCTTGATGACCGCGTACATGAGCCGCGGAATGGTACCAAAGGGCCTGTTTTCAGCTGCCGAGCAGCCTGCCCAGGATGCCGCCGCCCTTCTTCCCGTCGTCGGCCGGAGCCGGTGCGGGCGGCTCCGCCGGGACCGGTGCGGGCGGCTCCGCCGGCGCCGGCGCGGGCTCCTCGGCCGCGGGCGCGGGCTCCTCGGCCGCGGGCTCGGCGGTGCGGGCCTTTGCGGGCGTCCGCCGCCGGCGCGGCTTGGGCTTCGCGGCCCCGTCGTCGGATGGCTCCGGAGCCGGCT
>DATIDU010000021.1:0-3542 GCA_035456145.1 Gaiellales bacterium
CGCTTTCGCCGCTTGAGGCCCAGGTCCTCACCTATTACCTGGAAGGGCGTAGCTACGAGGCGATCGGCGATCTGATCGGCTGCGACCCGAAGACGGTGGACAACGCCCTCCAGCGTGTGAAGCGGAAGGTGCTCGCCCACCTGCACTCCCGCAGGCAGCCAGCGTAGCGGCCATTCGATCCTGCCCGCGTCGTGCTATAGCATTCCGGGCGTACCGACTGACGGCGGCGTACCCCCATTCCTGAGCGCCGCCCACCTGTGACCGGCCGGCGCATGCCTCCCCCTCCGCGTCGGCCGGTCACTTTCAAGGTACGCTCGGGAGACCCGCCGGGATAGCTCAGCTGGTAGAGCCTCCGATTTGTAATCGGACGGTCGCGGGTTCGAGTCCCGCTCCCGGCTCTCCCATGGGGGCGACATGGGGCGACAAGCCGGGCCGATGCGCGGTTTTCCGCCAACCCACGCGGTCTCCCTGCTTCCATGTACAACTCAGCGATCGACGCGCAGCGTCCACACTGCTCCGAACGCTGCGACGGCGGCGCCCGCCAGGAGCACCCATACGCCGGGGCTCACTCCTGCCTGTGCGAAGAGACCCGCGTCGTGGTTTGCCGACTCGACATCGTCGGAAGCGATGTTCCAGTAGATGATCGCAAGCAGCAGGAGCAGGCCCGCCATCGCGGCGCCCACTCGCGCGGCTCGATTCTCCGGGCGAGAGTAGTACCACCCCGCGCAGCCAAGCACGGTGAATGCGAGCACCGCCGTGTACCTGCCGTCACCAGCGAGGCGGCCCTGAGTCACCGGGCCGCCCGCGCTGACCAGGCCGTGCGTCCACTGCATTGCCGAACCCGCGAAGGCAAGCACCGCGCCGCCGGCCGTGAGGGCGAGCCGCAGGGCCAGGTGCTCGTGTGCCAACTCGTGACGCCGCTGCTTATCGAGCGTTGTGCTCATCGAGGAATTCAAACGCGTTCGTCTGCCCTCGTCGCCCGGACCACGCCTCGCCGTGTGTGCTGGGCGAGAGCCACCGGTACGCGATGCCCGCACCCACGAGCAGCGGCACCATCCCGGCCGCGAACATGACGGCGCCGGCCCGGTGCTGGCCGGCAAGCGCGCCCGCGCCGGCGTAGCGGTCGTAGACGACGTGCGGATCGAAGAGGAGCCAGAGGCCGATCGCGTCCGTGCCGGCCATGATGCTGACGACGTAGAGGCCGACGGCCAGCGGGTGAAACCGGCCTGACGAGAGCGCCGCGAGTGCGCAGCCGAAGAACGCGAGCCCGGCCGCCACGAGCGCCCAGTGGACGGCGGCCAGAGCGGCCTGCCGGCGGGTGAGCGCATCGAGCACCGCCGGGACGTGCACGATCCACTGGACGCCTGCAATCGCCAGCCACGCGCCTCCGAGCACGGCCGCCGGCGGCGTCCAGCGGCGCCGGCGCCCCGCGAGCTCGCCGGGCCGCGCTGCGACAAGCCCCAGCGGCACGACGAAGAGCAGCGCCATCTGCTGCGTCATGTGCCACGCGAGCGAGCCCTGCGCCCGGTCGTCGGCCGCGCCGCTCGCCGCCGCCCCGAGCACGAAGAGCGCCGCGAAGAGGGCGGCCGTGCGGCGCGCCGGCCACGCCCGGCCCGTCCGCCGGGCGTGCTCGACCCCGGCGACGTACGCCGCGCCCGGCACGGCCGCGTTCAGGAGCGCGCCCGGGCCGAACGGCACGAGGACGGCCGTCAGCGCGGCGAGCGCGGCGAGCTCAGGCCCGGTGTTGAGCGGCGCGGGCCTCGGCTTCGGCCTCGTGGCGATGCCGCCTCACCTCCTCGTTTCGCCGGAGCTCGTCGCACACCTTGAGCGTCAGCCAGAACACGACCGGCGGCAGGACGAACACCAGCACCCGGTAGATCTCGATCTGGGCCGCATAGCTCCATCCGAAGAGGACGTACGCCCGGTCTGCCGACCCGGCGAGGAAGATCAGGAACACCCAGCTCAGGAAGGCCGCTCCCGTCGCCGTTCGCCAGCGCACGTCGCGGGGGCGGTCGAGGAGGTTGTGGCGCGCGCGGTCGCCAGAGAACCGGCGCTCGATCGAAGGCCAGGCGTAGAGGGTTCCGAACACGATGCTCGGGAAGAGGACGCCGCCCCAGAACGGGTTCGGGATGACGGTGTAGTCGAGCACGGTGACGTCGAAGGCCGGCATGAGCCGGAGCGCCCCGATCAGCCAGCCCAGGTACCAGTCCGGCTGGGCGCCGTTCGTGCCGTCGGCGACGTGGTAGGGCCCCCAGAGCCAGATCGGGTTGATCTGCACCAGCCCGCCCAGCAGGAAGAGCGCCGCGAACACGCCGAACATGAGCGCGAGCGAGCGGGGGGCGTAGCCGGGGAGTGCCGGCAGCCCGACGAGCCGCCGCTCCGAGCGCCGGCCGCCGCCGAACTGCGTGTGGTGAAGCGACGCCACGAGCGCGAGGTGGATCGCGATCAACGTGGCGATGGCGAGCGGCAGGAGGAAGACGTGCGCGATGTACATCCGCGACCAGAAGTCGGGCGTGCCCGGGAACGGGCCGCCCCAGATCAGCTGGGCGACGTTGGCGCCCACGAACGGGATCGAGAGCGCGACCGCGTAGCCGATCGCAAGACCCATGCCCGACAGCAGATCGTCGACCAGCGAATAGCCGAGATAACCTTCGAGCAGGGCCAGCGTCAGGATCGTGAGGCCGACGTAATACGTCAATTCGCGCGGCTTACGAAACGCTCCGGTGAAGACGATACGCATAAGATGAATAGCGATCGCCGCGATGAAGACATCGGCGGCCCAGTGATGCGTCTGACGCATCAGCAACCCGGCCCTCACGTCGAGCGAGAGGTGAACCGTCGAACGGTACGCCTCGGTCATGTGCGTACCGTCGAGCGGGGCGTAGCTTCCGTGATACACAACATCGGCCGTTGAGGGATGGAAGAAGAGGGCGAGGTATGTCCCCGTCGCGACCAGCACGATGAACGTGTAGAGCGCGACCTCCCCGAGGAGGAACGACCAGTGGTCCGGGAACAGGTAGCGCAGCGCTTTCACGCCGAACGGCGCCGCGTGTGTCCGCTCGTCAAGCGCCTTCGCCGTCGTCCTGATCACGACGTCGCCCTCCCGCGGCGCACGCCCCACCACGACGGCCCGACCGGCCCCGAGAAGGTGCCGCCCGCCCGCAGGTTGCCCCGGCGGTCGATCCGCAGCGGAAGCTGTGGCAGCGCGCGGCCGGCCGGGCCGAAGACGACCGTGCCGCCGGTCGCCGGGTCGAACGTCGAGTAGTGGCACGGGCAGACGAGTCCGGGTGGCTGCTCGACCGGCTCGAAGAGCGGTGCGCGGTAGAGCGCGACCGCGCAGCCGGCGTGCGTGCAGATCTTCGAGTAGCCCAGGATGCCCTCCGGGGCCCACCCCTGGCGCGAGGCGGGGAGCCTGAGGCGCGCCGGGTCGAGCCTGATCAGGATGACCGGCGAGCCGATCTCCTCGGGGTCGGCACCCTCGGGGAAGGCTGTCACGAACTCGTCCGGCCGCACCGCCGCCGCCGGGATCGGATTGCCGGCTT
>DATIDU010000022.1:0-31361 GCA_035456145.1 Gaiellales bacterium
GGGCACGCCGACGAGCGGATCGGTGCGGACGTAGACGACCGTCGTCTCGGCCGCCGACCGGGCCGTCGCCAGCGCCTCGCCGAGCTCCGCCACAGTCTGCGGCCGCAGCACCGGGACGCCGAAGCTGGCGGCGTTCGCGGCCAGGTCGACCCCGAGCGGCTCGCCGTCGAGCGCGATCCGGCCGTCGGGGCCGCGCCTGCGAAGCTGCGTGCCGAAGCGGCCGCCGCCGACCGAATCCGAGAGCGCCCCGATCGACGCGTAGCCGCCGCTGTCGACCAGGACGACGACGACCTTCACACCCTCCTGGATCGCCGTCGCCAGCTCGCCCGACATCATGAGCCAGGAGCCGTCGCCGACCATCACGAAGACCTCGCAGTCAGGGTCGGCCATGCGCACACCGATCCCGCCGGGGAGCTCGTAGCCCATGCACGAGTAGCCGTACTCCAGGTGGTACTCGGCCGGCTCCCGCGCCCGCCACAGCTTGTGCAGGTCGCCCGGCATGCTCCCGGCGGCGCAGACCACGACGTCGCCCGGCGCGGCCGCGGCGTTCACCGCGCCGATCACGGCGCTCTGCGCGAAGACCGGAGCCTGGTCGCGGGCGTAGAGGCGCTCCACCTCTGCGTCCCATTCGCGGTTGAGCTCAGCCGCCTGCTCGCGCACGGCAGCCGGCGCCGACCAACCTGCGAGCAGCCCGCCCAGCCCCTCCAGCGTCGCGCGCGCATCGCCGACCAGGGCCAGGCCGGCGTGCTTCTGCGCATCCATCGCCGCCACGTTCACGTTCACGAACCGGACGCCGGGATCCTGGAACGCCGTCCGGCTGGCGGTCGCGAAGTCGGAGAAGCGCGTGCCGACCCCCAGCACGAGGTCGGCCCCGGCGGCGACCCGGTTGGCCGCAAACGTCCCGGTCGCGCCCATCGCCCCCAGCGAGAGCGGATGGTCGTAGGGCAGCGCGCCCTTGCCGGCCTGGGTCTCGGCGACGGGAATCCCGGCCGCGTCGGCGAACGCCCGCAGGGCGGCCGCCGACTCCGAGTAGCGAACCCCGCCGCCCGCGACGATCAGCGGCCGCTGCGCCGCACGGATCAGGCCGGCGGCCCGCCGCATGAGGGCCTCGTCGGGCAGCGGCCGAGCGATCAGCCAGCGCCGCTCGGCGAAGAGCTCCTCCGGGAAGTCCCACGCCTCGGCCTGGACGTCCTGGGGAAGCGCGATGCAGACGGCGCCCGTCTCGGCCGGGTCGGTGAGGACGCGCATCGCGCCGAGGAGCGCGGCCGGAAGCTGCTCCGGCCGCCACACCCGGTCCCAGAACCGGCACACCGGCCGGAACGCGTCGTTGACGGACATCTCCGGCGCGCCCGGCACCTCGAGCTGCTGGAGCACCGTCCCAGGCCGGCGGGTGGCGAAAATGTCCCCCGGCAGGAGCAGGACCGGCAGGCGGTTCACCGTCGCCAGCGCCGCGCCGGTCACCATGTTCGTCGCACCCGGCCCGATCGACGACGTGCAGGCCCATGTCGAGAGCCGGTTGGTCGCCTTGGCGTAGCCGGCCGCGATGTGCACCATCGCCTGCTCGTTTCGGGCCGGGACGTAGCGCAGCAGATCCTCGTCGGCGAGCAGCGCCTGACCCAGGCCGGCGACGTTGCCGTGGCCGAAGATGCCGAGGACGCCGGCGAAGAAGGGCCGCTCGGCGCCGTCTCGCACCGAGCGCTGGGCGGCGAGGAAGCGGACGACCGCCTGGCCGACGGTGAGGCGGACGGTGCCGCTCACGACCGCCTCCCGTCCGCGGTTGCCATCGGCACGCGCGGGTCGCCGGCCTGATCCGCCCAGGCACCCCGGATCCAGGCGTGCGCCGGATCGTCTGAGATCGCCATCGAGCGCACGTCCCCCGGGCCGGCGAGCACGTTCAGGTACCAGAGCGCATGGTCGGGCGACGCCATGCACGGCCCGTGAAACCCGCGCGGAACGAGGAAGACGTCACCGTCCCCAATGGTGACGGTGACGTCCCAGCCCTCCACGAGGTCGTAGGTGCGGTGGGCGGCCAGCCCGTGCGGACCCTCCACGCGGAAGTAGTAGATCTCCTCCAGCTCGGCCTCGACGCCGTTCGAGGCGTCATCGTGCTTGTGCGGTGGGTAGCTGGACCAGTTGCCCGGCGGCGTCAGCACCTCGCAGCACGAGAGCCGGTCGGGCACGTCCACCTCGGGCGTCAGGAAGTTCGTGATCTGGCGGGTCGAGCGGCCCGCGCCGCGAACCTCGACGGCGACCTCCCGGGCGTCGATGTAGGCCACCTCCCGCCGCCGCCGGGCGGGGGCCGACGGCAGCGCCAGCTCGCACGCCGCGTCGGCCACGATCGCCGCCTCCGTCCCGGACGGCAGGTAGACGACGTCGGTGACGCGGTCGAAGACCGACGTGCGGCCCTGAAGCTCGATCCGCCGCCCCTCCACCTCGACGGCGCAGCCGCCGGCGAGCGGCACGACCGCCAGCTCGTCGTGGCCGGTCTCGATCGCGCGCCGTTCGCCGCCGGCGAGGCGCGCGACGCGCAGGCCGGCGAAGCTCCACCCGCACCGCTCCGGGGTGAGGACGAGCGGGTCGGCGCCGTCGCCGCCCGTGCCCGCCGGGATGTGAAGCGTGGTCGGGTCAACCGGCATGAGACGCCTCCAGGAGCTCCAGGACCTCGGCCTCGGTCGGCATCGCGTCGGCGCACGCCAGCCGGGCGACGACGTGCGCTCCGGCCGCGTTGGCGAAGCGCACCGCGGTCGCCGGGTCGGCGCCCGCCAGAAGCCGGTGGCAGAGCGCGCCGCCGAACGCGTCGCCGGCTCCGAGCCCGTTCACGACCTCGACCCGGATCGGCGGCACGACCTCGCTCCCCGCCTCGGTGGCGACGAGAACGCCCCCGCCGCCGAGCTTCACAATCGCCAGCCGCGGCCCGAGCCGAAGAAGCGCCGCGGCGGCCTCCTCGGGCTCCAGCTCGCCGACGGCGACCGCGACCTCGGAGCGGTTCCCCACGACCACCGACGCACGTGCGAGGGCCGCCCGGTAGCGCTCCGGCGCGCCCTCGGGAGCCGGCCACAGCATCGGCCGCCAGTCGAGGTCAAGGACCGTCGTTCCGTCCGGGTCGCGCAGCGAGAGCGCCTCCATCGTGGCGGTCAGACTGGGCTCGTCGGAGAGCCCGGTGCCGGTCGCCCAGAAGATCGCCGCGTCGCGGAGGGCCTCGAGGTCGAGGTCCTCGACGGTGAGCATCATGTCGGGGGCCTTCGGGTACCGGTAGAACCAGATCCGCGGCTCCTCGGGCGGGTCGAGCTCGGCGAAGACAACCGGCGTCGGCAGGTGCGGCGTCGAGCTCACAAGCGCCGTATCGACGCCGAACCCGTGAAGCGCGGCGACCGCGTAGCGCCCAAACGGGTCGTCGCCGACCTTGGTGATCACGGCGGTCCCGCGCCCGAGCCGTGCCGCGGCGACCGCGACGTTCGTCGCCGTCCCCCCCAGCGAGCGCGCGAACGACGTCACGCTCTCGAGCGGGCCGTCGCTCTGCGGGTAGATGTCCACCCCGATCCGGCCCATGGTGATGAGGTCGTACGCGGGCGCGGCCACGGCCGAGGAGCCTACACGTCCGGCTGGGCGTGCACGATCAGGACGGGGATGCGGCCGTGGTGGAGCACGTGGTGGCTCACGCTTCCGAGGAGCGCCGACGCGGCCGCGCCACGGCCGCGGGAGCCCATCACGATCAGGTCGTGATTGCCCTCCCGCGCCCGCGCGAGGATGGCGTCGCCCGGCGAGCCGCGGCTGACGACGGTCGTGACCGGGATCTCATCGCCGGCCCGCCGCCGGGCCTCGGCGATCGTCCGCTCGGCCGCCTCGTCGACGTCCTCCTGCGTCGGCATCATGCCGGCATACGGCCCGGCCATGAGCCTCCACGCTCCGCGCGCCGCGACGCACATGATCGTGAGCCGCGACCGCTGCGCGCGGGCCAGGTCGAGGGCCTCGTCGAGCGCGCGGGCGGCGTGAGCCGAATCGTCGATCGCGACCAGGATGTTCAGGAACACTGCGCGGTCCGGATCAGTGCCGCCGCGGGGCCGGCGCCCACCGGCGCCGGTAGAGGATGTACGGCCGCCCGACGTACTGGAGCGGGATGCTCCACGCGTGGACGAGCCGCGAGAACGGCCACACGGCGAGGATCAGCCAGGCGGCGGCCGCGTGGAGCTGATAGAGGACCGGCGCGCCGACCATCGCATCCGGCTCCGGGTGGAAGAACACGATGCTGCGGAACCACACGCCGACGGTCGAGCGGTAGTCGTAGCCGCCGCCGAAGACGTTCTTGCCGATCGTCTCGCCGAGCCCGAGCCCGATCACGACGATCAGGAGAATGTACGCGGCGATGTCCATCCGCGTCGTCGTGACACGGACGCGCGGCGAAGCCAGACGCCGGTAGACGAGGATGAGGAGGCCCGCCGCGCAGGCGACTCCGGCGATCGTCCCGGCGGTCGCCGAGAGCGCGTGGTAAGCGTCCTCGCTGATGCCGACCTTGCTCGTCCAGCTCTCCGGCACGAGGATGCCGAGCACGTGCCCGCCGATCGCCGCCAGCGCGCCGAGGTGGAAGAGCGGGCTGCCCCACTTGAGCCAACGGCTCTCGAGGAGCTGCGTCGAGCGCGTCGTCCAGCCGTACTGGTCGGTGCGGTAGCGCCACACGTGGCCCGCCAAGAAGATCGCGATCGCCGCGTACGGCAGGGCGACCCACAGGAGCAGGTGCACGGCCCTCACTGGCGCACCTCGAGCGGCATGACCTCGGGCGGCGCGAACGGCTCCAGGCCGACCTGCTCGTCGGGCGGCCCCTCGGCCGCCAGCCGGCGGACGGCTCTGGTTTGCGACAGCCCGAGCCGCGGCAGCGCCGCCGACACCGCCTCGAGCACGTCGGCGTGCGGCCGGCCGGCGTCGCGCAGCGAGAGCAGCAAGAGCTCGATCCCGATGCGGTGCTCCTGGAGCACGTGCTCGCCGTATCCCGGCGGCGCGAGCGCCGCGAACTCCAGCATCACGGGCAGGTGGTCGGGGAGCTCGTCGGAGTCCAGCACGAGGCCGGCGGCGGCGTACATCCGCTTCAGGCGAAGCAGCGCGACGCCCCGGCGGCGGGTGTCACCGTAGAGGTAATAGCTGACGTTCAGCGTGCAGCGCCGGCGGGTGTCGAACGTCTCGACGTACTCCTGCTCGAGGTCGATCGCCGGCGTCTCGCTCCGGTGGGCGAGGAACCGCTCGATCGGCCCGCGCAGCCGCTTCGGCAGGCGGCCCGCCGCGGCGGCCACCTCCGGGTCGCGGTCGAGCTCAGCCTGCGCCGGGTAGCGCAGGAGGAGCGAGGCGATCTCGAAGGCCTCCGGCGCCGCCCGGCTCATCCCGCCGCCTCCGGATCGCCGTCGCCGCGCCGGCGCAGCATGCCGATCAGGTCGATCGTCGACGACGATCCGCGCCCGCCGCCCTCCTCGGTCAGCATGAAGCTCTCGTCCCCCGCCGGCACGGCGCCGCAGTTTCCGGGGCCGCCCTCGAAGTCGAGGCTGCACCCGGCGCCCGCCCCCTGCTCGGCCAGCCGCCCGGCCAGCTCGGCATGGGCCTGCGGGATCACGTAGCGGTCGTTGTAGTCGGCGATCGCGAGCAGGCGGAACATGTCCTCGAGCTCGGCGCCGTCCATCCCGACCGCCTGGGGCAGGCGCTCGTCGTGCTCGCCGAGCACCTGCTGCTTTCGCATGTAGCCGCGCATCGCCGCGAGCCGCCGCAGCACGCCGCGGATGACCTCGGTGTCGCCGGCCGAGAGCAGGTTGGCGAGGTACTCGAGCGGGATCCGCAGGTGCTCAACCGCCGGGAAGAGCGCGTCGGGATCGGCCTCGTATCCGTCGTCCTCGAGCGCATTCACGATCGGCGAGAGCGGCGGCACGTACCAGACCATCGGCATCGTGCGGTACTCGGGGTGCAGCGGCAGCGCGACCTTGTAGCGCGCGATCAGCGCGTGCACCGGCGAGCGCTGCGCGTGCTCGACCCAGTCCGCCGGGATGCCGTCGGCCAGGGCGCGCTTTCGCACCGACGGGTCGGCCGGGTCCAGGAAGAGGTCGCGCTGCGAGGCGAGGAGGTCGGTCTCGTCGGCGACCGAGGCGGCGGCCGCCACGCGGTCGGCGTCGTAGAGCACGAGGCCGAGGTAGCGGATCCGGCCGACGCACGTCTCCGAGCAGATGGTCGGCTGCCCGGCCTCGATCCGCGGGTAGCAGAGGGTGCACTTCTCGGCCTTCCCGGTGCGGTGGTTGAAGTAGACCTTCTTGTACGGGCAGCCGCTCACGCAGAAGCGCCAACCGCGGCACTTGTCCTGGTCGACGAGGACGATTCCGTCCTCCTCGCGCTTGTACATCGCCCCGGACGGGCACGACGCCACGCACGATGGGTTCAGGCAGTGCTCGCAGATCCGCGGGAGGTAGAACATGAACGCCTGCTCGTACTCCATGCGGACGCGCTCGGCGAGCCCGTCGCGGATCAGCGGGTCGGCCATCGCGGTCGCGGGGCCGCCGGCCAGGTTGTCGTCCCAGTTCGGCCCCCAGTCGACGGTCATCCCGGCGCCGGTGAGCTGCGAATGCGACGTCGCGACAGGATCGTGCTCCTGAAGCGGGGCGTCGATCAGGGTCTGGTAGTCGTACGTCCACGGCTCGTAGTAGTCGTCGATCTCGGGCAGGTCGGGGTTCCAGAAGATCGACGCCAGCTTCATGAGCGGCCCGCCGGAGCGCAGCCGCAGCCGTCCGCGGCGGTCGAGCTCCCAGCCGCCGCGCCACTTGCCCTGATCCGACCAGCGCTTTGGATACCCCAACCCGGGGCGCGTCTCGACGTTGTTGAACCACGCGTACTCGGCCCCCGGCCGGTTCGTCCACACCTGCTTGCACGTGACGCTGCACGTGTGGCAGCCGATGCACTTGTCGAGATTCATCACCATCGCGACCTGGGCCTTGATCCTCACGGGAAGATCACCTCCCCCTCGCGCCTGCGCACGATCACGACCTCGTCGCGCTGCGAGCCGGTCGGCCCGTAGTAGTTGAACCCGGCGGAGAACTGGGCGTATCCGCCGATCATGTGCGTCGGCTTCATGATGATCCGGGTCACCGAGTTGTCGGTGCCGCCGCGGTTTCCGAGGAGCTCCGTACGCGGTGTCTGGAGGTGCCGGTCCTTGGCGTGGTACATGAGGCAGACGCCCTTGGGGATGCGGTGCGAGACGGTCGCCCGGCAGGCCATGACGCCGTTTCGGTTGTAGGCCTCGACCCAGTCGTTGTCGGCGACTCCGAGCGCCTCGGCGTCCTCGCGGGCCAGCCACAGCACGGCCCCGCCGCGGAAAAGGGTCAGCATGTGGAGGTTGTCCTGGTACTCGGAGTGGATCGACCACTTCGAGTGCGGCGTCAGGTAGCGCAGCGCCAGCTCCGGGCGGTCGCCGCCGCTCGTGTCGACCTCGGTCGGCGCCCCGCGCACGAGCGGCGGGCGGTAGTTGGGAAGGCCCTCCCCCAGCTCCAGCATCCACTCATGGTCGACGTAGAGGTGCTGGCGGCCCGAAAGCGTGTGCCACGGCTTCTCGCGCTCGACGTTGATCGTGAACGGGCTGTAGCGGCGGCCGTGCTCGTCGATCCCCGACCACTCCGGCGAGGTCATGACCGTGCGCGGCTGCACCTGGGCGTCCGCGAACGTGATCCGCTCATCGCCGCGGGCCTCGGCCAGGGACGCCAGCGGCACACCGGCCCGCTTCTCAAGCGCGCGGAAGCCCTCGACCGCGATCCGGCCGTTCGTGGTGCCCGACAGCGCGAGGATCGCCTCGCACGCGTGCTCGACCCGGTCGAGCCGCGGACGGCCGTCGGCCGGCCCGCCGCGCACGAGCCCGTTCTGGCGCCCGAGCCACTCGACCTCCTCGAGCGGCTTCCAGGTGATGCCCTTGGTGGTCGAGCCGAGCGTCTCCAGGAGCGGCCCGATGGCGGCGTGGCGGGCGGCGACGTTGGGGTAGTCGCGCTCGACCACGATCAGCTTCGGCATCGTCTTGCCGGGCACCGGCTCGCACTCCCCGGCCCGCCAGTCGCGCACGCGGCCGTGCGGCTGGGCCAGCTCGTCGGGCGAGTCGTGCGCGAGCGGCGCGGCGACGATGTCGCGGCGCACGCCGAGGTGGGTCTCGGCCAGCTCAGAGAAGCGCTCCGTGATCGCGCGGAACGCGTCCCAGTCGGTGCGTGCCTCCCACGGCGGCGGGATTGCCGGGTTGAAGGTGTGCACGAACGGGTGCAGGTCGGTCGAGGAGAGGTCGTGCTTCTCGTACCAGGTGGCCGCGGGCAGGACGACGTCCGAGAAGAGCGCGTTCGACGTCATCCGGAAGTCAATCGTGGTGAAGAGGTCGAGCTTGGCCTCCGGCGCGTCGCGCCATGTGACGTCGCGCGGCCGGTGCTCCGGCGCGGCCTCCTGGGCACGGACGCCGGGCTCGGCCGTCCCCAGCATGTGCTTCAGGAAGTACTCGTGGCCCTTCCCCGACGAGCCGAGCAGGTTCGCCCGCCAGACGGTGAGGACGCGGGGGTGGTTCTCCGGCGCGTCCGGGTCCTCGCACGCGAACCGCAGCTTGCCGTCGCGGAGCTGCGAAACGACGTGGGCGGCCGGATCGACCCCGGCCTTCTCGGCCTCGTCGACCAGGTCGAGGCTGGAGCGGTCGAAGCTCGGGAACGACGGCATCCAGCCGAGCCGGGCGGCGAGCGCGACCATGTCGGCGATGTGGCGGTCGCCGAAGGCGCCTTTCCCGAGCGGCGAGGCGATCTGCGACGGCGGCACGTCGGTGTAGCGCCACTGGCCGGAGAGGAGCGAGAAGAACGGCGTCGAGACCATGTGGCGCGGCGGCCGCACCCAGTCGAGGGCGAACGCCACGGTCTGGAAGCCGGTCAGCGGACGCACCTTCTCCTGGCCGACATAGTGGGCCCAGCCGCCGCCGTTTCGCCCCTGGCAGCCGCACATGAGGACGAGCGCCAGGAAGGTGCGGTAGATCTCGTCGGAGTGATACCAGTGGTTCGTCCCGGCGCCCATGGCGATCATCGACCGGCCCTCGGTCTGCTCGGCGTTCCGGGCGAACTCGCGCGCGGTGCGGATGCAGTCGGCAGCCGACACCGATGTGAGGGCCTCCTGCCAGGCCGGCGTGCCCGGCGCGCCGGCGTCGTCGTAGCCGGACGGCCACTCGCCCGGGAGGCCCTCGCGGCCGACGCCGTACTGGGCCAGCATGAGGTCGAGCACCGTGGTGACGACCTGGCCGCCGACCCGCATGGCCGGAACGCCGCGGCGCACCGCCGAGCCGCCGTCGGTCTCGCCCACGTCGAACCGGGGCATGTCGATCCTGACGGCCTCGGCCTCGGGCCGGCCGTGCAGCGAGAGCGCCGGGCGCACCTCGCCCAGCTGGAGGTTCCAGCGGCCCTGCTCCTCGCCCCAGCGGAACCCGGATGAGCCGTTCGGGACTGCCGGCTCGCCCGTCGCCTCGTCGAGCACGACCGTCTTCCAGTCGGCGTTCTCGCCGCCGTCCCCGAGGTCGGAGGCGGTCAGGAAGCGGTCGGCCACGTAGGCGCCGTCACGCTCCCGCAGCGTGACCAAGAGCGGCATGTCGGTGAAGCGGCGGCCGTAGTCGCGGAAGTACGGCACCTCGCGGTCGGCCCAGAACTCGCGCAGGATGACGTGGCCCATCGCCATCGCCAGCGCCCCGTCGGTGCCGGGGTGGGCCGCCAGCCAGCGGTCCGCGAACTTGGTGTGCTCGGCGTAGTCGGGGCTGACGACGACCACCTTCTGGCCGCGGTAGCGGGCCTCGGTCATGAAGTGTGCGTCGGGCGTCCGCGTCGTCGGGAGGTTCGTCCCCCAAATCAGCAGATAGCCGGCGTTCCACCAGTCGCCCGACTCGGGCACGTCGGTCTGGTCGCCGAAGGTCTGCGGCGATGCTGGGGGCAGATCGCAGTACCAGTCGTAGAAGGAGAGCACGACGCCCCCGATCAGCGACAGGAACCGCGTGCCCGAGGCGTAGCTCGCCATCGACATGGCCGGGATGGGCGTGAACCCGGCGACGCGGTCGGGGCCGTAGCGCTTGATGGTGTGGACGTGGGCGGCGGCGATCAGCTCGACGGTCTCGTCCCAGCCCGCCCGGACGAAGCCGCCGCGGCCGCGCTGGCGCGTGTACATCCGCCGCCGCTCGGGGTCATCGACGATCGCGGCCCAGGCCTCGACCGGGTCGCCGGTGCGCGCACGCTCGGCGCGGTACATCTCGATCAGGCTGCCGCGGACATACGGGTAGCGGAGCCGGATCGGCGAGTAGACGTACCACGAGAACGACGCCCCCCGCGGGCAGCCGCGCGGCTCGTACTCCGGCATCCCGGGGCCGGTCGACGGGTAGTCGACGGCCTGCGTCTCCCACGTGACGAGGCCGTCCTTCACGTAGACGTTCCACGAGCACGAGCCCGTGCAGTTCACGCCGTGGGTCGAGCGCACCACCTTGTCGTGCTGCCAGCGCTCGCGGTAGAACGTCTCCCAGTCGCGATTCTTCGCCGTGAGCTGGCTCCAGCCCTCGGGGCTGGCCGGCCCACGGCGGAAGAACTCGTGCGCGCGAAGGAGCGTTCCTCCAGACCGTCCGGCGGTCGTGTGGCGCGCCACGCGCGAGATGCTAGTCCGTGCCTATCACGAGCGAAAGTTTGTGTCAGGCGCTGCGCAGCCCACTGTCCGTCGCCGGCGCCCCGCCGCTGCCCTCGGCGATCAGCAGGCTCAGCACGACCGCGAAGCAGACGACGCAGAAGGCCAGGAGACCGACGAACCCGAGCGCGAAGCTGCCCGTCCAGCCCTTGATCAGTCCCATCACGACCGGCGGGAAGAACCCGCCGAGGCCGCCGACCGCCCCGACGATGCCGGTCGCAGCGCCCGGGTTCTCCGGGAACTCGTGGGGCACGAGCTTGAAGACGGCGCCGTTTCCGAGGCCGAGGAAGACGGCCATCGAGAGGCAGGCGATCGAGACGGTGAGCATGGTCGGGTGCGCGGCGACGGCCGCGAGCGCGGCCCCGTCGACCGCGATGCCCGCGAACGCCGCGGTGAGGACGGCCGCGCCACCGTAGCGGTCGGCCAGCCAGCCGCCGACCGGCCGGGCCGCCACGGCCAGGGCGGCGAAGCCCGCGGCGCGCGCACCGGCGTCGACGTTTGAGAGCTCAAACCACTTCGTGAGCAGCTTCTGGAGGAACGTGAACATGGCGACGAACCCGCCGAAGGTGACGAAGTAGAGGAGCGACAGCCGGTGCAGGCGCCAGCCGGCGCCGAGGACCTCGCGGTAGCGGGTCGGCTTCGGCGGGTTGGGCGCGTCGGCGCCGAGGAGCCACATGAGGGCGGTGCATGCGACGAGCGCGGCCGCCATGCCCCAGCCCAGGTACGCCTGCCCGTAGTTGTCGAGCGTGCGCGGGACGACGAGGAGCGCGATTGCGGGGCCGATGGTGCCGATGGCGTAGACGCCGACCGCGAACCCCTGCCTTGACCGGTCATACCAGCCGACCACGAACGGGACGCCGACCGCGAAGGCCGAGCCCGCCGCGCCCATGAAGAAGCCGACGACGAGGAGCGCGTTGTACCCGGTCGTGTACCCCAGCAGGATGGCCGGGATGATCGACGCGAGCATGATGAGCGTGAACATCCTGCGCCCGCCGTAGCGGTCGGCCAGCCAGCCGGCCGGGATGCGAAGGAGCGACCCGCACAGGACCGGCACGGCGGCGAGCAGGAGCACCTGCGTGTCGGACCAGCCCTTCGAGTCCTGGAGGTGCTTGGCCAGCGGCGCCACGAGCCCCCAGCTCGTGAAGCAGATCGTGAATGCGATGGTTGCAAGCGCCAGATTGCGGGTCGCGTCGGTTGTACGCGTGGCCATGACGGTCCTCCAGATCGACTCCCGAATCATCGACCCGGAGGCGCGCCGTGCCATCGGGGACGGTGCGGAAGTTGGGAACGGCCGAGCCGCCGCGTTGATCCGTAGTTTCTACGGAGCCGCCGGCGCGACGAAGGGCAGCACGGCCCGGATCCGCGTTCCCGCGCCGGGCGGGCTCACGATCTCGAGCCGCCCGCCGATCGCCTCGACCCGGTCGGCGAGGCCGCGCAGGCCCGAGCCGTGCGCCGGGTCGGCGCCGCCGGCGCCGTCGTCGGCCACCTCGACGGTGACGGTGCCGTCGGAGGCCGTGACGGCCACCGTGGCCCGTTCGGCCCCGGCGTAGCGGGTGACGTTGGTCAGCGACTCCGAGACGACGTAGTACGCCGCGGCTTCGACCTCCGCCGGCAGCCGGCCCTCCGGCATGTCGGTGACGTCCACCGGCGTCTGCGCGCGCAGGACGAGGCTATCGACCGCTGCACGCAGCCCGCGCTCGGTGAGGATCGCCGGGTGGATACCGCGGGCCAGCTCGCGCAGCTCGTCCAGACCCTGGGCGAGCTCGCGCTGCGCACCGCGCAGATGCTCGGCGGCCTTCGCGGGATCGGTGTCGATCAGCGACAGGGTGAGCCGGAGGGCAAGCGAGAGCGACACGAACCGCTGCTGGGCGCCGTCGTGCAGGTTTCGCTCCAGCCGCCGCCGGGCCTGGTCGGCCGCGCTCACGATGCGCTTCCGCGAGGCGGCGAGTGCCGTCCCGGCGTCGGCGTTTGCGATCGCCGTTCCGGCGAGCGAGGCGAACGCGCCGAGGCGGCGCTCGGTGTCGGAGGAGAGCGGCTCCTCGATCACCCGCCACGCGACGAGCGCACCCCACGTCTCCCCGGTCACCGTGATGGGCGCCGCCACCGCCGAGCGGATCGGGTCGTCCCGGCCGATCGGGTTCGGGCGTCCCGGTTCATCGGGCGCCTGGTCGGAGCGGGCCGGCCGCCCTGTCCGGAATGCGGCCGCCATGGACGGCCCGGCCTCCATGGGCACCACCATGCCCTCGGCCGTGACCTGGTCTGCGGCGATCTCGCTCCAGTTGGAGAGGATGCGCACCTGATCGCCCGGCTCGACTCTGACGAGCGTACAGCCGTCGGCGCCGACGAGCCTGCCGGCCTGCTCGGCGACCAGCGCGAAGACCGCCGCCTCGTCGAGGCCGCGTGCAACCTCGGTCGCCACCCGCTCCAGCGCCCCGTGCTCGGCCGCAAGGTCACGCAGCTCGCGCTCGATCCGAAGCTGGTCCGTCATGTCGCGTCCGATCCCCACGAGCCCGGTCAGCCGCCCGTGGTCGTCGTAGAGGCCCACGTTGGCCCATTCGATGTCGCGCCGGTCGCCGGAGCGAAGCAGGATGCTGCTCGTGTCGTGCGCGGGGAAGTCGCCCTCGCGGACCAGCTCCATGAAGTCCCGGTCGCCCGTCCGGAAGACCTCCAGCCATCTGCGGCCCATCAGCTCCTCACGCGTCCACCCGCTGAGGCGGATCAGGTACTCGTTGACGTAGGTGATGAGACCGTCGAGGTCGAGCTGGACGGCCACGAGCTCGACGGTCTCGAGGACGTCGTGCATCCGCCGGTGGGCCGCCTCGAGCGAGCGCCTGGTACGGAGCTCGTCGGTGGTGTCGCGTCCGATTCCCAGCACGCCCTCGATCCGGCCGTGCTCGTCTCGGAGCGCAACGTTGTACCAGTCGATCTGGCGGCGCTCGTCGTTCTTCACGATGATCGTGCTCTCGTCGCGGGGCGGGAACTCCCCCGCGCGGACGCGGTCGAGGAAGGACTCGCGGCCGCTTCGGAACATCTCGAACCAGTTGCCGCCGATCAGCTCGTTCCGGGTCCATCCCGACAGGCGCACGGTGAAGGGGTTCACATACGTCATGGTCGCGTCGAGATCCATCGCGATGACCATCAGCTCGAGGGCCTCGAAGACTTCGCGCAGCCGCTGCTCGGTCGTCTGAAGCTGGCGCACCCGGGCACCGAGCCCGGCGATGCGGTGCTCCCATTCGATCTCCGCCGCCAGCGCGGCGCACGCGGTGGCGATGGCCTCGGGCGGCGTGTCCGCTGAGTGCTCGACGGCCGCGATCTCGGCACCGTCGAGCTGGACGTGCGTCACGGCGCGGCCCTCCGACGGCTCCGCCGGCTCGCAGCGGCTCCCGCCTGCGTCGACCCACGACGCGGGGTCCTCGTCGATGCGGTGGAGGAGGCGGATGCTCCGGTCGCCCGTCGCCGCGGCGAGCGCGGCGGCCACGTCGCCCGCTGCGTGCGGCCGCTGGAGCCGCACGACGTTCCCCGAGATCCCGGCATGCGCCATCACCGGATGGTGTCACACACGGCGCGCCCCGAGCCAGGCGGCGAGCCGGTCGAGCGCCTCGTCGAGGCGGGTGGTGTCGCCCCAGGCGCCCAGCACCTCGAGCGTCCCGGCGGCGCGGTCAAAGCGCGGCTCGACCCGTCCCACAAGCCGGTCGCCGGCAAGGATCGGAAGGACGTAGTAGCCGTACTCGCGCTTCGCCGGGGGCACGTACATCTCCAGGCGGTAGCGGAAGCCGAAGAGGGCCTCGGCGCGGTCGCGGTCGGCGACGAGCTGGTCGAACGGCGAGAGCAGCGTGACGCGGTCGGGGACGGTCCCGTCGCCGGGGTCGGCGTCCGGATGCGCGTGCCAGCCGCCGCGCTCCAGGCGCACGCCGCGCGCCCGGAAGCGGAGGTCGGCCAGGCGCCGCTCGGCATCGCGCCGCGGGACGCGCTCGGTCTCGGGATACCAGCGCTCCGCGAGGTCCCAGAGCCGCTGGCCGCCGCGGCGGCCGACGATCGCGATCTCGCCCCGCTCGTGCAGCACGTGCAGCATCTCGCCGGTACGGCGGGCGCCGTGCCAGCGAGGGTCGCGCGGCGCCATGCCCGACCGGTCATCGAGGTCGCGCGAGAGCAGCGGCCCACGCCGCTCGAGCTCGCGCAGGACGTAGCGGCGAAACGGCCGGTTGGCGGCCAGGAAGGTCGAGTTGCGCCGGTGCCAGGCGTTCACGTCCTTGCGCCGCCGCATCCGCGCCTGGAGGAGCGGCAGCGTCTCGATGGGCCAGATGAAGGCGTTCCACTCGACAAGCTTGCGGTCGGTCCAGAGCAGCCGGTCGAGCTCTGCGGTATCGAACGCGCCCAGCCGGCTCCAGAGCACGAGGTGCTGCGGGACCGCGACGGTGGCGATCGGGTCGAGCTGGAGGTAGCCGACCCGCCGGACCGTCTCGAGGACCCCACCCGCCGAGCCGTCCAGGAGCTGCGAGCGCACGGCAATCCGGCGGGCCTCCTCGATTCCGACCGTTCTCGATCGCCGTGCCACGGACACACCCTCCTGAAGTGCCGAACAGGTGTTCGAGGAGGATACCCTGTTTGCACGCGCTTCACTGACCGCGGACCCGGCTTGCCAATCTGCGCACTTCCAGGGATTCCTCCGGCATCCCGACTATGATCGAGGGCCTAGTGGGCTCCTGGACGAACAGGGTCGTTCACGCCGTCGCGATCCTCGGACTGGCGGCGGTGCCGGCCGTGGCGCTCCTCGCACCGGTGCCGCAGGAGCTCGTCGACTCAGCGTTCGGCTCGGAGTGGATGGCGCGCGCCGTGCTCGGGCTGGCGACACTGGCCGTCGCGTCGCTCGTCAACTTCTACGTCGGCTACCTGGTGCTGGAGGGAGCGCTCCCGGCCAAGATCCAGGCGCTCGGACAGGCGGTCGACCTGGCGTCGAGCGCGGCGGGCGACCTGCGGCAGGCCTCCGAGGCGGTGGCCCGGACGGAGCAGGGCCTGACCGAGACGGCCGACCAGATGCGCTCGCAGGTGAGCGACGCGTCCGAGAAGATCCGCGTGCTCGAGACGCGGATCGCAGAGCTCCAGCACCCCCGCGTGCACCGCAGGAGGTGGCGGTGGGGGCTGTGATCGCCCAGGTCGAGCGCTCGCTTGAGTCGCTCGCGGCGATGCTCGACTGGCTCGACGAGGCCTACGAGGACGCCCGCCAGACCCTGATCGACGGGGCGGTCGCGAGCGCCGTCGTGCTGACGAGCCTCGCCCTCCTGCCCTACGTCGACGGCGGGGGGCTGATCGCCGCGCTCGCGTTCATCGGCCTCGTGCAGGGACTTGACCTTGTCGCCCGCACCGGCCGCGGGCTGGCGGGGCTTGTCCGGCGCACCGCGACGCGGCCGGTCCGCGAGTGAGCGCGACCCCGCTGCCCACGGGCGAGGACGCCCGCCGGCTCGAGCTGACGCATCTCTATGTCACCGCGCCCCTCAAGCTGAATGCAGCGCGGCGCGGCACGCTCGGCCAGCCGCCCGCTCGCGCGGCGATCGGCGGCGTGTCGTGCAACACCAAGGGGTGGCTCTTCGCGTGGGTCGCATACGTCGAGTCGACCGCCGATGTGCCGGCGCTGAGCGTCTGGCCCACCGTCCGAGGGCTCTCCTTCGACCTGGTGCTCCCCGCCACGGCCGAGGTGGAGATCCTCGCCCGCGTCGACACGCCCGAGCGCGCGGTTGGGCGGCTGGCCCACCATGTCCACGACATCTCGATGGTGCGGATCAACCCCGACCTGGACTACTTGGGCCGGGCCGTCGCCGCCTACCGCGGCGAGCTGCGGCGCGAGCGCGACCGGGCGGCGGCCGAGCAGGCCGCGGCCGACGAGGCGTGACGGACCCCGGGTAGCGGGTTCGCCGCGGTCAGGCCGTGGCGGCGCGCACATCTCGCCGAGCGTCCGGCTGAGAGCATCCCCGCTCCATCCGTCCAGAGGAGGACCCATGGCCGTCGAAGTGCAGGGCCTCGACGTCGACCTCTTGCGCTCGGAGATCCAGCGAACATACGCCGAGGTCTCGAACCATCCCGACCGCGAGTTCATGTTCCCCACCGGCAGGGCCTGGGCCGAGGACCTGGGCTATCCGGCGGAGCTCCTCGCGCGGGTTCCGGACACGTCGTGGGAGTCGTTCGCAGGCGTCGCGAACCCCTTCTCCCTTGGCGAGCTCCATACCGGCGAGGACGTGCTCGACATCGGCTGCGGTGCCGGCATGGACACGCTCGTCGCCGCGCAGATGGTGGGCGACACCGGCACCGTCACCGGGATCGACATGACCGGCGACATGGCGGCCAAGGCGCGCCTGTCGGCGACCGCAATGGGCGTCGCCAACGTGACGATCGTCGACGGGAGCGCCGAGCGGCTGCCGTTCGCCGACGCGAGCTTCGACATCGTGATCTCAAACGGCGTCATCGACCTCATTCCCGACAAGGACGCGGTCTTCTCCGAGATCACCCGCGTCCTTCGCCCGGGCGGACGTCTCCAGCTCGCGGACGTCACGATCCAGCGGCCGGTCTCGGAAGAGGGCCGCCGCAACATCGACCTCTGGACCGGGTGAATTGCCGGGGCTCTGCTGGAGGCAGAGTACGAGAGCCGGCTGATCGGCCACGGTTTCACCGAGATCGCGACCGGCGGCCTGATCGACGTCTACTCGCGCTCGGCGTTCGAGGACACCCGGCGCAAGGCCGAGAAGTTCGGCGCGCGCGGGACGACGGTGCGGGCGCGGAAGCCGGGGGTCAGCTCTCGGCCAGATGCGTGAGCACCGCGAGGACGCGGCGATGGTCGGCATCGGTATGCGGCAGCCCGAGCTTGGCGAAGATGTTGCGGATGTGCTTCTCGACAGCGCCCTCGGTGATCACGAGCGTCGCCGCGATGGCGCTGTTTGTTCGCCCCTGCGCCATCAGGCTCAGCACCTCGCGCTCGCGGGCGGTCAGCTCGTCGAGCGGCGTCGGGCGGCGGCGCACGAGAAGCTGCGAGACGACGTCCGGATCCAGCACGGTGCCGCCCGCGGCGACCTGCTCGACCGCCGCCAGGAAGTCGCGCACGTCCGCGACGCGATCCTTCAGGAGGTAGCCCACGCCTGCGCTGCCGGTAGCGAGCAGCTCGCCGGCGTAGCGCTCCTCCACGTACTGGGACAGGATCAGGATGGGGGCGCCGGGCACGAGCGAGCGCGCCTCGACCGAGGCGCGCAGCCCCTCGTCGGTGTGGCTGGGCGGCATGCGCACGTCGACGATCGACACGTCGGGCCGGTGCTGGGTAATCGCGGCGACGAGCGCCGGGCCGTCGCCGACCTCGGCGACGATCTCGTGTCGGGCGTCCTGGAGCAGCCGCACGAGCCCGCGCCGCAGGAGCACCGAGTCCTCGGCGATCACGACGCGCACGGGAGCTCCGCTCGGATCGTCGTCCCCTCGCCGTCGCGCACCTCGAAGCGGCCGTCGAGCGCGGCGACCCGGTCGGCCAGGCCGCGCAGGCCGCTTCCGGTGCCGTCGGCCCCGCCGCCGCCGTCGTCGGCGACCTCGACCGTGATCAGGTCGCCGCGGCGCTGGATCGTCACCGCGGCCGTCCGGGCCCCGCTGTGCTTGGCGACGTTCGTGAGCGCCTCGGCGACCACGAAGTAGGCGGCCGACTCGACCGCGGGCGGCGGCCGCTCGGGGACGTCCACGTGGACCGTCACCGGCACCGGCGAGCGGGCCGCGAGCGCCGACACGGCGGCGTCGAGGCCGCGGTCGGTGAGCACCGACGGATGCACGCCGCGCACGAGGTCGCGCAGCTCGGCCAGCGCCTCCTTGGCCTGCTCGTGCGCTTCCTCGACGAGCGCCCGGGCGGCCTCCGGATCGTCCTCCAGCTTCTCGCGCGCCATTCCGAGGTCGAGCGCCAGCGCCACCAGCCGCTGCTGCGCGCCGTCGTGCACGTCGCGTTCGAACTGGCGCCGCTCGTCGAGCGCGCTCGCAACCGCCCGGGATCGGCTGTCGGCGAGCACCGTCACCCGCTCGCTCAGCTCGGCGCTCCGGCTCGCGCCGAGCAGGAGCCGCGCGCCGCGGGCGTGGAGCCAGACGGTACCGACGAGGACGTTCGCCACGAGCACGAGCACCGGGATGCCGAGCAGGCCGAGCACGATCGCGGCGGCAGTCGAGTGGGCCGAGTGCACGCCGAGGATGCCGATCCCTCCGTTCCCGCGCTGGCCGGGAAACGGCGTCGCCAGCAGGCCGACGGCGAGGCCGAGGCCGGCGGTCAAGACGACGAACTCGGCAATGCCGACAGGGAAGAGCAGGAACAGGTAGAGCAGGTCGCGCCACGACGCAGGGTCGGAGATCCGCGTGCGCAGCCGGCGAACGAGGCTCCCCTCCGCGGCGACGCGGTACGGCGCCGGAATGTCGACCCCGAGCAGGATGCGAATCCGCCACCGCTCGAGCTGCGCCGCCCAGCGCCAGACAACCATCGTCGCGAGGAGGATCGGGATGCCGACCCAGATGATCAGCGTCCCGATACCGAGCGTGATCGCGACCACCAGCCCGATGAAGGCGGCGAGCCCGAGGCCGAAGGAGAGCAGCATGAAGAGCGCCGCCCGCCACGGCGCCGGTGAGAGCGCCGTGGCGATGAGGCCCCGGAGGATGCCGCGGTCGAACCGGTCGGTCGCGTTCATCTAGGGCCGTATTGTCGTCATCGAGGGAGCCGGCGCCCGTGCCGCCTCGTGGACGTGCGCCCGCGGCAGCCAGCGCAGGCAGCTCGGCAGGTACCAGTTGCGCTCGCCGAGGAGCGTCATCGTGGCCGGCAGAAGGACGCCGCGGACGACGGTAGCGTCGAGCAGGATGGCGGCTGCGAGGCCGACGCCGACCTGCTTCAGGTCGATGGCGGACAGCGACGCGAAGATCGCGAACACGCCCACCATGACCGCCGCGGCGCTGGTGACGGTGCCGGATGTCGCCGTGATGCCGGTCGCCACGGCCTCGGTCGTCGGCAGCCCGCGATCGTGGAGCTCCTTGATCCGGCTCACGATGAAGACGTGGTAGTCCATCGAGAGCCCGAACAGGATCACGAACAGGAAGAGCGGAAGCCACGACGTGATCGCCGTCGTGTGCGTGAGGCCGACGAGACCCCCGCCAACGCCGTGCTGGAACACGAGCACGAGGATGCCGTACGCAGCCGCCACCGAGAGCAGGTTGAGCACGATGGCCGTGGCCGGCATGACGAGCGACCGGAACGTGATCACGAGCAGCAGGAACGCCAGGCCGAGCACGAGCGCGAACACCATCGGCACGGTCCGCGACAGGGCGGCGTTGAAGTCCGCGCTGCCGGCCGTCTCGCCCGTGACCGCGACCTCGGTGCCCGGCACCGCGCCGATCGTCCCCGGAATCACCCTGTCGCGCAGGGTGTGAAGCGCCGCCGTCGAGGCCGCGTCCTCACCGTCGCCCTGAAGCGGAACTGTGACGAGAGCGACCGTCCCGCGCGGGTTCACCTGGACCGAGAACGGGCCGCTCATCTCACCGCTCGCGGTGGCGGCGCGCTCCAGCCGCGCGATGCCCGAGCGGACGGCCGCCGATCGCACGGACGGCGCCTTGACGACGACGACCGCGGGGGCGGGCGCGCCGGGGAAGGCGGCCTGGATGCGGTCGTAGGTGGCAACGACGGGGATCGAGGCGGGCAGGCTGTCGAAGCCGGGAAGCTGCGTCCGAAGGCCAATCGCCGGGACGGCGAGCGCCACGAGCGTGCCGCCCGAGACGACGAGCGCCGCCAGCGGCCGGCGGTTGACGGCGCCGACCAGGCGGGTCCACGCGCCCGGCCCGGCGCCGCGGCGGCCCAGCCGGTGAAGGAACGGGATCCTCCCCCGCTCCACCCGCTCGCCCAGCATCGCGAGCACGGCCGGGAGCACCGTCACCGAGCCGACCATCGCGGCGAACACGACCAGCATCGCGGCCACGCCGATCGACGTGAACGTGTGGTCGCCGACGAGGAGCATCCCCGCCATCGCAACCATCACCGTCACGCCCGAGACCAGCACCGCCCTGCCGGATGTCGCCGCGGCGATCCGCAGCACCTCGGCGCGCTGCCGGCGCGTCGGGCGCACGCCCTCGGGCAGCGCGGCCCGGAGCGCCGCGGCCTCCTCGCGCTCCCGGCGCAGGTAGAAGAGGGAGTAGTCGACGCCGACCGCCATCCCGATCAGAAGGATGATCGAGGAGGTGCTGTCGCTCGCCGGGACGACGTGGCTCACGACCCGCGCGAGGCCGATGCTCGCCAGGACGGCGGAGAACGCCAGCAGCACGGGCACGCCGGCCGCGACCAGTGCGCCGAACGCGAACAGGAGCACCACGAGCGTCACCGGCAGCGTCAGGATCTCGGCGCGCTTGAAGTCCTTGCCGATCGTGTTGTCGAGCTGGTAGGCGGCACTCGCGTCGCCGAGCTCGCCGATCGTGAACCCCGGGTGGGCCCGCTGGAGCCGGTCGACGGCCGCCAGGATCGGCGGCACCTGGTCCTCGGTGGCGGCCGCGTCACCGCGCAGGTCGAACTCCACGAGCGCCGAATGCCCGTCACGCGACACGCGGCCGGCGGGCGACCCAAGCGGCGAGCGCAGACGGTGGACGTCGGCGTTTCCGTCGAGCGTGGCGACGACGGCGGCGACCGTCGAGCGGAAGGCCGGGTCGGAGATCGTCCACCGGCGGCTCTGCACGAGCACGCTCTCGGACGCGGTCTTCGGGAAGCCGGCGTTGTCGATGATCTGCTCGGCCCGTGCGCTCTGGCCGTCGGCCGACTGGCTGTCGGTGAGGGTGCGCTCGGCGACGAGCGACCCGCCGCCGATCGCCGCGGCCACGAACGCGACCCAGATCAGGGCCGCTGCCCGCGCGTGCCGCGCGCTCCATCCTCCGATCCGCTCTGCGATCCCTCGCCGTCCCATCCCTGCACCTCCGCCTCTTGCCGTCGATGCCTCATGGTCGTGGCGGCGCGAGCGGCCCACAATGACGGCAGCGGGCGTCTTCGAGGTCGGGTTATCCGGACCGGTGTCAGGCGTGCCGGGCCGGCCGCCGCCACCGATGCTCGTGCACGGCCAGGCTCTCCATCGCGGGCGGCTCGGTGCGCGCGCCGTACCAGCGCGCATACGCCTCGGTGAGCGGAAGGGCCGTCAGGCCGTGCGCGTACACGGAGACGCCCACCGTGACCACGATCGTGGTGATCACAACGCCGACGTGCGTGAGCGCCGAGCCCTCCAGCACGATCACGGCGAAGACGATCGATGCCAGCCCGCGCGGGCCGAACCAGCCGACGAACCCCACGGTCTCGCGCTGCGCGTCCAGGCCGAGGAGCGCGATCGCGACCGGCAGCATGCGCGCGATCGTCAGGCTCAGCACGGCGTAGAGCGCGATCCGCCAGTCGAGCACCCGGAGTGCGGGCCCGAGCACGACCGCGCCGAAGACGATGAACGTGACCGCGTTCAGCACCTGCCCGGCCTCGTCGACAAGGTAGGTCACCTCATCCCGGTACTGCTGGCGGAGCACGCCGAACACGAGGCCGGCGACGAACGCCGCGATGAACCCGCTGCCGCCGAGCGGCGCCGCGATGCCGTACGACAGCGCGGCCGTGGCCGGCGGGATGACCTGCAACCACTCGCCCGCGCCGAGCGCCCGCCGCTCGGCGTACCCGAGAACGACGGCGCCGATGGCACCTGCGGCGATACCGCCGGCCAGGCCCCACCCGATCTCCTCGAGCACGAGGGCGACGGCGTGATGCGCCGTGATCGCGTTCTCGTTCGCCTCGGCGAGCGCCAGCGCGATGAAGAGCAGCGGCACGCACAGGCCGTCGTTCAGGCCGCTCTCGACGTTGAGCCCCTGGCGGATCCGCATGGGAAGGCGCGGATCGGTCACCACCGCCTGCCCGAGCGCCGCGTCGGTGGGCGCAAGCGCGACGGCGAGCACCAGCGCCTCCGGCCAGGTCAGCTGATCGAGGAGCCCCGCCGCAACGAGGGTGCCCAGGCCGATCGTCAGCGGCAACCCGACCCCGAGCAGACGCGCCGGCAATGCGACCTCCCGGCGCAGGGCGACGATGTCGATCCGCGACGCGTCGGCGAAGAGCACGAGCGTCAGCGTGGCCTCAGCCAGCACGCGCACGACCCCGCCGTCGATCCTGAGGTCGAGCCAGCCGAGGCCCTCGTTGCCCACGAGCAGCCCCGCGCTCACGAACAGGAGCGGGGCCGTGAGCACCGTATGTTCGAGCCTGCGGGAGAGCGCCGCGTACCCGAGGACGAGGCCCGAGACGATCATGAGGCTCCAGCTGTCCACAGCGACTCACGACGATCGGCCAGGAGACCCGGTCTCGCCATGTCCCGATGGGATGAGGACCGGGCGACCGATGCGGTGATCGCGGGACAACGTTCGACACCCGCACGGGGTTGCGGCCCCACATTCCGATCGTATTCTTGAAGTAGCTGGGAAGGACGCCCAGCCGGCCGCTCCGCCGAGATCACCTCCCGCGCGGGATCAACGGCCTCACGGAGGCGCGACACGAAGCTCGCCGCGCCCTGTACCAGGGAGGTTGTGATGAGGCACAAAGCTCTCATCCTCACCATCGCCGCCGTGGCCACGGCGGCGGTCGCGCTGGCGGCGGCGACGGCGTTCGCCTGTCAGCCCGTTCGGGTCATACCCGCGCAACCGGCCATCACCGCCGCCACCTGCGAGAGCGGCGAAGTGCTGGTGATGCCGGCCGACACCAGCAGCATCACCCACACCGAGACCGGCGCGCTCACCGGTCCGGGCAGCGTCGTCATCACCGCAACCGCCAACGGCGGGTTCGTGCTCGCGCCGGCGGACGGCTGGCAGGTCGCCGAGGACGCCCTCTCGGCGACGTTCACGGTCACCCTGGCCGGGCCGCTCACCGGATGCACCAAGGACGCAGGCGCGCCGGTCGCTCCGGTGATCGCGCAGGCCACCTGCACGAGCGGCGAGGTGCTGGCGATGCCCGCGGACACCGACGACATCGTCTACACCGAAACCGGAGCGCTGATCGGGCCGAGCACCGTCGTTATCACGGCGACCGCGCAGGCCGGATACGTGCTCCAAGCGGCGGACGGCTGGCAGATGGCCGAAGGGTCGCAGCAGGCGACCTTCACGGTCAGCCTGGCCGGCCACCTGACCATCACGTGCGGCGGGACGCCCCACCATCCCCACCACTCCCCACCGCCGGTGACAGGCTCGCCGCTTCCCGAGACGGCATTCACCCTCTAGCGATCAGAAGGGGCGCCCGTCCATGCGGGCGCCCCACCCAACCCCCATGAGCATCCTTCCCCGCCTCATCCTCCTCCTCGTCACCGCCCTGGGACTGCACCCGACTCCGGCCGAACGGGCCCATGAGCGGGCGCTCGCGTACGCCCACGCCGTCCAACCCCACCACGTGTTCGGCCGCATCACGAGCACCCAGCTCGGTCTCCACGGGTGGAAGGTGTACGAGGGGATCGACAATCCGCGTGACCTCGTCCGCGGGCCGGGCCACTACCCATCGACCACCGTCCCCGGGCTCGGCGGGACGGTCGCGATCGCCGGCCACCGCGTCACGCCGGTCGGAGGCAGGCCGTACGGGCCGTTCTTCTTCATCGACCGCCTCCGCCGCGGCGATCCGATCGTTCTCCGCATGCCGTATGCGACCTTCGTCTACCGGGTCACCCGACACGTGATCGTCCCTGCCCACGCGACCTGGTTCGAGCGCTACACGGGACGCGAGCGGCTCGTCCTCACAAGCTGCACGCCCAAGTTCACCGCGCTGCGGCGGTGGGTTGTGTTCGCCCGACTCGTCACGGCGACGCCATAGGATTGCGGCGTGCCGTTCACGCTCAGGAACCTCAAAGATGACCTGGAGGACGTCGGGGCCAACTTCGACGGCGCGCCCGACCTGGAGTTCCGCGCGGCGACCACGGCGCTCGAGCTTGAGAACTCCGGCCTGACCTACCAGCGCATCCCGCCCGGCTATCGCTTTCCGTACGGCCACACGCACAAGCGGCAGGAGGAGGTGTACGTGGTCGTGCGCGGAAGCGGGCGGATGAAGGTCGACGACGAGATCGTCGAGCTCAAGGAATGGGACGCGGTGCGCGTCCCACCCGGTGCATGGCGAGGCTACGAGGCCGGGCCGGAAGGCCTCGAGATCCTCGTCATCGGCGCGCCGAATCTCGGCGAGGATCCGCGCGACGACGTCGAGGGCCGGCGCGACTGGTGGGCTGACTAAGCGCTCGGCCCCCCAAGAAACGCGAAAACCCGCTTGAGAAGCGGGCCTTCGCCTATAGCGGGGATTGGTTCAGCTCCTGCGAAAACTGGCTTGGTTGAGCCTAAAACGGGCCCGCCGTGCTACCCATCCTGCTACCCAGGCGGATGCGGCACGTCTGCCTTGAACCGCAACCGATCATAGTTGATCGCCACTCCGTGTGTGAGCTCGGGTTGCTGGACGGCAATGGGAACAACGGGAGACCGGTCTGCCAACTCCAGCAGCCCGAATCGGTCTCTCGGTACTCAGACGCTGCTCACAGACGCTGGACGCGTCGCCGGAACCAACCACGCATACGACGCTGACAACTCGCACGACCGTGCGGCGGCCCATGCTGCAGCGAGCAGGTGACCGTGACGATCTTGAGCCGCCGACTAGGCACACCGCTGACGGGCCCTCGCCCGCCCCGTCGCCCTCCGAAGCGTCGATACCGCAGCGGCGATCCGGGATCACCGCCGTGGTGGGCGGTAGAGAGGCCGGCTCAGACGGGGTCAGTGTGCCTGCCGCTCGCGCAGCTGTCCGCGAGCTGCAGCAGACTTGCGAGGTGGAGGAGATCTCGCCCAACACGCCGCGTCGACCTCACCCGCGTGGAGTCCCCTCTCGTTCTCGGCTGCCCCGCGTTCGCGCGCTCGTCTGGATCTGCAGCCGGGAACCGTCATTCGTAACGCGCAGCTCTGCACTCCGGACTCAGTGAAGCAGGTGTCTGAGAAGGATGATCAAAGATCCTAGAACGGCGCCGACGAGCGCCTGGAACAGCAGTTGTCGCCCTTTGAGGCGGCCTCGTATGCCGGCGGCAAGCTCGACCGCCACGACGATTGCGGCGGATGTCCACACCGCGCCAACGACGGCACGCGAGAGACTTGCTCCGGCGATCCAGCAGCCCAGCAGCGTGGCCAGCGGAATGGCCGCACCGACGAGGATTGGCAGCTCATGCAGCATCGTCGCCAGCAGCCCACGCGCGGTGAGCTCGACGCCCGATCGCAGCCGTTCTCCGGCGAGGTCGGCGTACGAGTGCGCCAGCCAGTACAGCACCAGCGTGATGGCGACGGCCGCAACTGTCCTAGCGTAGGTTTCGCGGCGCGGAGTCTCGGCTGCGAGCAGAGCGCCCACGGCGATGGCGCCGTAGATCGCGTCGCCGGGGTTCTTCAGGATCAGCGCGAGGATCCGCGTGACCGGGTGTCCGTCAGACGTTTCCGCTGGAGGTCTCATGTGCTGCGCGATGGGCCGCCGCCCTGGAGCCGCTTCGGGGGATAGTCGACGCCGAGATGTCCGGCGTTCTTCGCCGCTGGAGTGTGGGCTCTTGGTCGTCCATACGGTGCGCTCGGATTGACGCCGCCACGCGCACTACGTCAGGGTCGGGAAGAAGATCTGCCAGGCGAGGAGGCTCTTCGCAGCGAGGCTCAGCAGCAGGTAGATCCGCTCGCCGAAGAGGTAGTCGCGCCACGGGCCGCGGCGCCGGTACTGCAGCGCCATGTTGGCGGCGAAGCTCATGAACAGCACGAACAGCGACGCGAAGATCCCGAACACGAACCCGGGCACGCTGCCCGTCTGGGCCTGGGCGTACGTGATCTGGACGGCGATCGCGATCCACGGCACGGCGCCGGCAAGACAGCCGTAGACGTACGGACGCCAGACGACCGGCGCGCCCGGCCGGTTCGCATACTCCATGGCGAGCCCGAACAGGATCATCGCGACGTTGACGCCGAAGATAGCGATCAAGGCGGCGAGATCGGCGATCCCCGTATACATCGCGATCAGCACGATCATCAGCGACGCGCTCAGGCTGTATTCCCACCACCGCGCCGGATTGCGTTCCCGGGCGAGGTTGCGCTCATACCAGCGATGGATGCGCGGCGCGGCCATCAATCCATGGTCGATCGCCGCAAGCAGCAGGAACACGCTCACCATCGGGCCGATCGGGAGGTCATAGATCGAGTTCGTCACGCTCGCCGTTCCCGGTGGGCCGGTCATGAAGCTGATCGTGATCGGAAGTGAAAATCCGTTCGACAGCGCAGCGATCAGCACCGCCTGGCCGCCGTGAAGGGCCGCAAGCGCCGCGTTCCATCTGCGTAGGTGACGCCATTCGGCGCGCGACGCCGTCGAATCCGATTCGACCACGGGCCCACCGATTGCAGCTCTGCCTGTCGCTCCTTCGTGGTTCATCGGTATCTAAAGTTGCCGCGCCGCTCCCGAGGCGACGTCGGCGCCGCTGCGGAACCGAGCTGCGGATTTCCCGAACTGACCCACGGCTCTCGCCCATACCGTCCTCGTAGACCATCGGTCTCCGGAAGCCGAATCCGCGACTGGTCTATCCGCGCGAGCAGCTCGGCGTACATCCGAGCCACCCGCGCCGGCGTGTCGCGCAAGGATTCCGACGTCGTGTCCGCGCCACCTGCGGTCAAGAGCTCCTGCACGCCACGCTCTACGCGGCTGGTGTCGATGGCTTCCACTGGGTCGGCTCCTTGGTCGAGAAGGGGGTGTGCGGGCCCCGGGGCGATGCCGCTCCGGGGCCCGCAGACGGGCGTCAGGCGATGTGGGCGTTCACCTGTGCCGTGCCCAGCGTGATACCGGGCGCGAAGAACCCGACTCCGAGGGAGCCGTTCAGCGCGTCGGCGGCCGTCTTGGTGAGCGTGGCCTTGACGTTCGAGACGGTCACGCGGGGGACGTGCTTGTCGATGCTCGCCTTGCTGAGGTCGAGGTTGAGGATGCGGACGCGCACGTCCGGGTTGCCGTTCACGATGGCCGACAGGCCGGGGTGTGCGGTGATCCGGATCTTGAACTTGGTCAGCGTCAGCGTCTTGCCGTTTGCCAGGTTGAGGAACCGCAGGCCGCCGGAGTGGTTGATGTAGCCGGCCAGCGTGGTCGCGTCGACCCGGCCGCCGGTGATCGGGAACCCGTAGCGCAGCGCGATGCCGTGGTTGACGACCGGGGTGACGGTCGCCGGGCCGACGGGCAGCGGGATGATGCCGTGGCTGACGAGCACCCCGGTGGTGGCGGTGTCCGTCGTCAGCGACGTGCTGACGCCGTCCAGCCGCACGGTGGTGCTCGTACCGGCGCTCGCTGCGGCCGTGCCCCCGATCGCGAACAGCGCCAGCGCCGCTGCGGCGACGGTGACGATGCGACTCATTCGGACATTCATGATGCGACCCCTTTCGCTCTTTCCCTTGCATCCCTGTATCGAGTTTGTACAAGGTTTCAACCGCTACCGTAGCCGCCTTCCACGCTCCTGTCAAGTGTTTGTCCAATGTCTGCATAATCCATGGCGAAGCGTTCGTCGACCCACCGTCGTGCGAACGAGCCGCACGTGTCCTCGCCATATCCGGGGATGTGGGACGCGGCAACTGCCGGCTCCTCGGCCCCCTTGCGTCGTCCTCGGTCGCGAACGTGCCGACCCATACCTTGCGCTTGACGCGCGGGTCGTACACGAGCACGCAGAACTTGCCGTTTCGTTTCAGGACCATCGCGCGGCCTCCTTCAGCCAGGCTTCCACATGTGAGATGCGGTAACGGCGGCGGCCGGCGAGAAGCTCAGACGGCAGCCCTTCGCGCTGGCGAAGCTCGATCCATCGGGTCGAAACGCCGAGGTGGCGCGCCAACTGCTTCTTGGTGACCCACGGCTCGAACCCTGTTCGAGCGGGGAACGGGATGATGGTTGCCATACTCCCGTTGTACTCACGCTCCGGACATATACCGGGATGCGGGTAGGCTGCAGCCGGAAAGATCGGGTTCGCGGAGCCTTGGCATGGGAGGCCGCTGCCAGGCGCCCATCGGCTGCTTGGGACCATCGCAAACTGCGGCAATGCGATGCAGTTGCTACCGCGGCTGCGTCGAGCCGCTACCGCACGCCGGGTAGCAGGATCGCAAAGGCCCCGCAAATCGCGTTCGCAGCGGTTCGCAGCTCTGTGTTCCGCTTCGAACCTGATTCCCCTGCAAATCAGGTGGTTTCGCGGAAAATCGGATCGTCTTCTGCTAGTAGCGGGGGCAGGATTCGAACCTGCGACCTTCGGGTTATGAGCCCGACGAGCTACCGGACTGCTCCACCCCGCGTCGGAACGCTGGATTCTACCATAGACTGGCCTCCGTGGTCCTCGTCGTCATCATCGCCTGGCTCGTCATCGTCGGCGGGACGTCGGTCGTCGTGGGCGTCAGGGGAGCCCGCACGTTCAAGCGCGGGCGGAGCGCCCAGACACAGGTCGAGGAGCGCGTCCGCGCGCTCGAGGAGGGCGGCATCGCGACCCTCCTTCGCAAGACGGAGGAGCTCAACGGCAAGACGGCCGAGATGCAGGCGGCGCTCGACCGGCTCAACCGCTCGCTCGAGCGCCTGCGCCGGCTGCTCGATGGGTTCACCCGCGCCCGGTCATGGGTGCGCTCGGTCGTACGCGTGGTGCGGGGATGAGCCCCCGAGCCACTCGTGCGCCCAGCGCTCGACGCCGTCGATGACCTGCTCGAGGTCGCGGCCTTTCGCCGACAGCTCGTAGGCGACCTCGACGGGCGGGCCGACGCTCACCCGCCGGATGACCACGCCCTCCGCCTCGAGCTCGCGCAGCCGCTGTGACAGCGCGCGGTCGGAGATCTCCGGGATCGCCCGGCGGAGCTCGGTGAAGCGACGCGGCCCGGGCAGGAGCGCCCTCGCGATGGTGCCGCACCAGCGGCGGCCGATCAGCTCGACCGCCTGCTGGAACTCAAGGCAGAAGTCCGCATCGTTCACGACGTCCTCCCCACCGCCGCCCGCTCGACGGCGCCGCGGACCCAGCCCTGAAGCTCGTCCAGGAAGGGCGGGTCGATCGTGTGTGGGAGCGGGTACTCGCGGTAGAGCAGGTCGGCTCCCGCCTCCTCCAGGATCGCCCGCGCCCGGCGGCCGAACTCGACCGAGATCACCGGGTCAAGCGTGCCGTGGCCAATCGCGACGGGCGGAAGCGGCGGGCTGAGGTCGGGCTCGAACCCCTCCACGACCGGGATGAAGCCGGAGAGTGCGAGGATGCCTGCCGGCCGCGGCCGCCCCGTGCCCAGGCCGAGCGCGTGGGCCATCACGGCGCCCTGCGAGAAGCCGCCGAGCACGGTTCGCTCCGGAGGCACGCCGACCTCATCGGCGAGCCGGTCAAGCCAGCGCGACGCGAGGTCGTACGTCGGCCCGAACGTGTCCGGGTCGGGAAAGCCGACCTGCCGGACGACGTACCAGTGCGCACCGCCGGGCGGGAGCGCGAGCGGCCCGCGCGGCGTCACGCCGACCAGCCGGCGCTCCGGGTCAAGCATGTCGAGGAGCGGGAAGAGGTCGTGCTCGCTCGTCCCGCGCCCGTGGAAGAGCACGAGCGCCCCGTCCGCCCGGCCGGCCGCCGGGCGGACGAGGTGCTCGAGCAGCGCTGCGGCGCTCACCTGACGGCCCAATCGGCGCGCGGGTTCGGAAGCGGCGTCACGAGCTGCTCGACCTGATCGCGCAGGTGCTCGTAGGCCGGCGGCAGCGCCAGCCGCTCGCCGAGGTGCTCGATGTCCTCGTCGGTCGTGAAGCCGGGGCCGATCGTCGCGATCTCGAACAGCACGCCGCTCGGCTCACGGAAGTAGATCGACTTGAAGTAGTAGCGGTCGATCACGTCGGTCGGCCGGCCGCCGCCCTCGGCGACCTGCCTTCGCCACGCCTCGTGCTCCTCGGGAAGGGACGACCACGCGACGTGGTGGACGGTGCCGGCCCCAGGCCAGCCCGTGCCGGCGATCTCGTCGTAGGCGTAGAACGAGCCGCGCCGGTCGCCGCGGACCTCGAAGGCCGTCTCGCCGTCTGCGGCGAAGCCGAGCGTGTCGGCGAGAAACGCGCGACTCGCCTCGGCATCGCCCGTGTAGGCGCGCACGCCGTCGAAGCCCTGGATGGCGAGCTCGGCCGGGATGTCGGGATGCACGGCGACGAGCGGCTCGTCGGCCGTCTCGACGAGCCGGATCTCGAGGCCCAGGCCCTCCGGGTCGGCGAACGTGAGCCGCTCGCCGTCGCGGGTCACGTCGACGCCCTCCCGAGTCAGCCGCTCCTGCCAGAAGCCGACTGCCTCGGCCGACCCGACCCGCCAGACGACCGTGTGCACCATCCCCCGCCCGGCGCGGCCGCGGCGGGCGCCCGGATACTCGAAGAAGGTGATGTCGGAGCCGGCGCTTCCGGCCTCGTCGGCGTAGAACAGGTGGTACACGGTCGGGTCGTCCTGGTTCACGGTCTTCTTCACGAGGCGCAACCCGAGCACGCGCGCGTAGAAGTCGACGTTGCCCGGCGCGTCGCCGGTGATCGCCGTGACGTGATGGATCCCTTCGAGCTTCATCCGAGTCCTTCCTGGCAGGTGATGCTTGTGCCGTCAACAACCTCCAACGCGCCGTCCGGCCGGCCTATTCCGTCGCCTACAGGCGCAGGACCGGCGCCGCGACGGGAC
>DATIDU010000023.1:0-2276 GCA_035456145.1 Gaiellales bacterium
ATCCACGCTCGGCGTGCGACCGGGGGAGCTGTCGAATTGCTCCTCCTGGAGCGGAATGACGACGGTTCGTGGGATTCGCTCGCCCGCCCGGCCCGCCGCCTCCGAGCCGGCGAGACCCTGGACGCCTCGGGCACGCCGGTCCACGTCGAGGAGGTCCTGCGAGAGGGTCACGTCACCGTCACGCTGGAGGGTGCGATACCTGGTCCCCATCTCCTCGAGCGGATCGGCGAGATGCCCGTGCCGCCGTACATCCACCGGCGGCTTGAGCGGCCCGAGGACTACCAGACCGTCTACGCGCGCGAGCCGGCGTCCGCGGCGGCGCCCACCGCGGGGCTGCACTTCACCGCCGAGATGTGGGAGGAGCTGCGGCGCCGCTTCGAGGTCGTGGCCGTGACGCTCGCGGTTGGGCTCGACACGTTCCGGCCGGTGACGGCGGACGACCTCGCCGACCACGCGCTTCACACCGAGGCGTACGACGTGGGGGAGGCGGCGGCAACCGCGATCGACGCCGCGCGCGGCGCCGGCCGCCGCATCGTCGCCGTCGGCACGACGTCGGTGCGGGTGCTCGAGACCGTCTGGGGCGCCGTCCCGGCCGCACCGCTCTCGGGGCGGGCCTCGCTCTTCATCACGCCCGGCCACGCGTTCGCCGCCACCGGCGCGATGGTGACGAACTTCCACCTGCCCCGCTCGACGCTCCTCGCCATGGTGATGGCCTTCGCAGGGGTCGAGGAGGTGCGCCGCCTCTACCGCACCGCCGTCGAGGAGCGCTACCGCTTCTACTCCTTCGGCGACGCGATGCTGATCCTGTGACCGGGCGCTTCGACATCGAGGCGACTGACGGCGCCGCCCGCGCGGGAGTCCTCCACACTGCCCATGGCCCGGTCGAGACCCCCGTCTTCATGCCGGTCGGCACCAAGGCGTCGGTCAAGGCCGTCCTGCCGGGCGAGCTGCGCGACCTCGGCGCCCAGATCGTGCTCGGCAACTCCTACCACCTCTACTTCCGTCCGGGCGCCGACCGCATCGCGCGGCTCGGCGGCCTGCATCAGTTCATGGGCTGGGACAGCGCCATCCTGACCGACTCCGGCGGATACCAGGTCTTCTCGCTTCGCGACACCGCCACGATCGAGGACGAGGGTGTCGAGTTCCGCTCCGTCTACGACGGCTCGCGCCACCGCTTCACCCCCGAGCTCGCCATGGAGATCCAGCGCCTCCTGGGCTCCGACATCGCCATGGCCTTCGACGAATGCCCGCCCGCGGGCGTCGAGAAGCCGAAGCTCGAGGCCGCGGTGCACCGAACGTCGATCTGGGCGGAGCGCTGCCGGGCGGCCGAGCCGGCGCCGGGCCAGCTCGTGTTCGGGATCGTCCAGGGCGGGATCGACCTCGCCCTCCGCAGGCGCAGCGCCGAGCACATCGTGTCGCTCGGCTTCGACGGCCACGCCATCGGCGGTCTCACCGTCGGAGAGAGCCGCGAGGCGATGTTCGAGACGACCCGCGCGACGGCGCACATGCTGCCCGCCGAGCGCCCGCGCTACTTCATGGGGATCGGCGACCCGGAGGGTGTGCTCGAGGCGATCGCGGCCGGCGTCGACATGTTCGACTGCGTGCTGCCCACGCGCCTGGGCCGCACCGGCTCCGCGCTCGTCGACGGCGGCCGGCTCAACCTGCGAAACGCCGTCCATGCCGACGACGAGCGGCCGCTCCAGGAAGGGTGCACCTGCCCCGCCTGCACGACGTTCTCCCGGGCCTACATCCGCCATCTGGTCACGCAGGAAGAGATCGTGGGCCTGCGCCTGCTCACGCTGCACAACCTGCACGTGCTCTTCGAGCTCGTCCGCGGGGCGCGGCAGGCGATCCGGGCCGGAACCTTCACCAAATACCGCTCGAGTAGACTTTTGTCCCCGTGAGCGAGACGCGTCGCAACCTGTCGATCATGGGCCTGGTCGTGGCGCTCGTAATCGCGGCGGGCGCGGCCGTGGCTGTCAAGGGGTTCACCCTCGGCCTCGACCTGCGCGGAGGGCTCGAGGTCGTCCTGAAGGCGCGGCCGACGAGCGGCAACACGATCTCCGCCGACACGCTCAACTCGGCCGCCGACGTCATGCGCCGCCGCATCGACCCCCAGGGCATCCTCCAGCCCGAGATCCGCACGTCGCAGAGCGACAGCACGATCGACATCTCGATCCCGGGAGTCAAGAACCCGAACGCCGTCGCCAACCTGCTCGTGGCCGGGCAGCTCCAGAGCTTCAACTTCTACGACTCCCTGACGCCCGTCTCGAGTG
>DATIDU010000024.1:0-2936 GCA_035456145.1 Gaiellales bacterium
GGTGACGGTCACCGGCTCCGGCTCGACCGACACGCCTGCCGCGGACGGCGTGAACCACTACGAGTACCGCACCTCGACGGACGGCGGCACGACCTGGTCGGCGACGGCGTCGGGTGCCTCCGCGGTCGTCTCGGCCGAGGGGACGACGCTCGTCCAGTTCCGGGCGGTCGACGGCGCCGGCAACGCCTCCGCGTGGGTGCCGTCGCCGGCGGTCGCCGGAAACACGGTGAAGCTCGACCGCGGCGCGCCGACCAACCCGACCGTCTCCGGCGCCACGGGTGCCTGGTCGAACGCCGCCTCGGTGGTCGTCACCGCGTCGGGCTCGACCGACGGCGGGAGCGCGGTGACCGGCTACGAGTACCAGACGTCCTTGAACGGCGGCGCGTTCTCGTCGTCGACCGCCGGCAGCTCGGTGACGGTGAGCGCGCAGGGCACGACCGTCGTCCAGTTCCGGTCGATCGACGCCGCAGGCAACCGCTCGGGCTGGGTTCAGGGCACCGTGAAGCTCGATCGCACCGTTCCGGCCAACCCGACCGTCTCGGGCGGCTCCACGAGCTGGTCGGCGGCCGCCTCGAGGACGATCTCCGCGAGCGGTGCGACGGACGCCCTCTCGGGCCTCGCCCGTTACGAGTACCGCACGTCGGCCAACAACGGCTCGACCTGGTCGGCCACGACCGCGGGCGCATCGGCGGTCATCTCGGCCGAGGGCACAACCATCGTCCAGTTCCGCTCGGTCGACAACGCCGGCAACGTCTCCCCGTGGCTGCCGACGACGGCGGGGTCGAGCAACACGGTGAAGCTCGACCACACGGCGCCGAGCCTCCCGACCGTGAGCGGCGGCTCGCTCACCTGCACGAGCAGCCGGATCACGATCCGCGCGTCCGGGTCGACCGACACGCTCTCGGGCTTCTCGATCTACCAGTACCGGTACACCACGAACGCCGGTACGACCTGGAGCGCGACGTTCACCGGGTCGAGCATCACGATCCGAAGCGCCGGCCAGTACATCGTCCAGTTCCGCTCGGTCGACCGGGTCGGCAACACGTCGGCCTGGGCTCCGGCCACGGCCGGCCCCGCCAACCAGGCCTGCCACACCTAGCCACCTCGGTACCATTCGCCTCGAACGATTCGAGCGATCGGGGAGGGTCAGAATGGTGCAGGAAGCTCCCATGGACGGTGGGCCGGGCGGCAAGAAGCCGGGCGGCGAGGGCTGGTTCGTCCTGAACGCGCGCGAGGCGGAGTGGATCCACAACGAGAAGTTCGGCGCGGGCGTCGTCTTCGAGAGCGAAGCGGCCCAGTTCGCCCACTACGGGATCAACATCCAGGTCATGTGGCCGGGGCAGCCCAACTGCTACTACCACGCCGAGGAGGGCCAGGAGGACTTCCTGGTCGTGAGCGGGGAGTGCCTCCTCCTGGTCGAGGGTGAGGAGCGTCCGCTCAAGGCCTGGGACTTCGTGCACTGCCCGCCGTGGACGGAGCATGTGTTCGTGGGTGCCGGGGACGGGCCGTGCGTCATCGTCGGCGCGGGCGCTCGCAATGCGGGTGAGGGGCTGAGATACCCCGTCTCGGACGTGGCGCTCAAGCACAGCGCCGGCGTCAAGGAGGAGGCGACGAGCGGCAAGGTGGCCTACGCGGATGCGCCTGAGACGACGCGGGGCCCCTACAGCGAAGGCCTGCCCGAGGGCTAGGGGCCGGCGTGAGCACCCTCCCGATCGTGATCCGCGGGCGCGCGCCCGACCAGCCCGAGCGGGCGCGGCTCCAGCGCCGCGCGCGGCGTCTGGCCTGGGGCGGGAACCTGTGGCACGTTGCCGAGTTCGCGATCGCGGTCGCCGCCGGGATCTCAGCCTCGTCCATCGCCCTGATCGGGTTCGGGATCGACAGCCTGATCGAGGTGCTCGCCGGCTCGGTCGTGGTGTGGCTCTTCACCGGCCGCCGTCTGCACTCGGAGACGGCCGAGCGCCGCGCCCAGCAGGTGATCGCGCTCTCGTTCCTCCTGCTCGCCGGCTACGTCGCCGTGGAGTCGCTCAGAACGCTCGCCGGCTCCGGCCATCCCGATCCCAGCTGGGTCGGCATCGGCCTCGCGGCCGTCACCGCGCCGACGATGCCGCTCCTCGCCCGCGCCAAGCATCGCGTCGGCCATCGGCTCGGCTCCGCCGCGACCGTGGCGGAGGGGACGCAGAACCTGCTCTGCGCCTACCTGTCGGTCGCCCTGCTCGTCGGCCTCGGGGCGAACCAGCTCCTGGGCTGGTGGTGGGCGGACCCGCTCGCGGGTCTGGTGATCGCCGCGGTGGCGGCGCGGGAAGGCGTCGAATCCTGGCGCGGCCGCGGCTGTGCCGCCGGCTGCTGCTAGCGGGATGCGCCTAGTGAACCAGCGCGCCGGCGAGGGCGGCGGCGAGGCAGAGGAGCGCGCCGAGCGCCAGGAGCCGGTTCACGATGGTGAGCGACTCGTCCTGGGCGACGGTGCGGACGCGGGTGCGAGGGAGGGTCATGCCCCGGTAGATCGCCCGGCAGGTGCCCCTGCGCCATCCCCAGGTTGGGGGATCGTGGCCGGCTCCGCGGAACGCTCGGACTCCGGCTCGCCTCTCTCGATCCGGGTACGCAGCCTCACCGCCCCGATCCCGTGGCGCACCGCGCGCGCCGCCAGGACGACCGCGCCGCCGAGTGCGGTGATCGTCCCGACCGCATAGAAGGCCAGGCCAAGCGCGACCGCCTGCGGCCGCGCGGCGTAGCCGTGCAGGAAGTAGACGAAGACGCCCTCGCGCACGCCGATCCCGTTCAGCGAGACGGGCAGCGCCAGCGACGCGAACACGACCGGGCCGGTGAGCAGGATGACGGAGTCCGGCACGTCGAGGCTGAGCGCGCGGGTGAGAAGTGCGATGACGCCCACCCGGGCGAGCTGGACGACGAGCGCCAGCGCGCCGACCAGGGCGAGTGTG
>DATIDU010000025.1:0-3020 GCA_035456145.1 Gaiellales bacterium
GTGAAGCTGCTCGCGCGGTTCTACGACCCGACCGGCGGGCGGATCACCGTCGACGGCCACGACCTGCGCGACGTGACGGTGTCGACGCTGCGCCGGCAGCTCGGGATCGTGCCGCAGGAGGGCTTCCTCTTCTCGGGCTCCGTGCGCGACAACATCGCGTTCGGCCGGCCCGGCGCGACTGACGAGGACGTGCAGGCCGCGGCCGCCGCGGTGGGCGCCGACGACTTCATCCAGGCGCTTCCGGAGGGATACGAGACCAACGTGCAGGAGCGCGGCGCCCGGCTCTCGATCGGCCAGCGCCAGCTCGTCGCGTTCGCCCGTGCGCTCCTGGCCGATCCGCGCATCCTGATCCTCGACGAGGCGACGTCGTCGGTCGACATCCCGACGGAGGCCCGGATCGAGGAGGCGCTCGAGACGCTGCTCCGCGACCGGACAGCGTTCGTGGTCGCCCACCGGCTCTCGACCATCCGCCGAGCTGACATGATCGTCGTCCTGGAGCACGGACGGGTGATCGAGGCGGGGACGCACGCCGAGCTCATCGAGCGCCAGGGCCGCTACTTCTCGCTCTACGACGACTGGGTCGAGGCGGTGGCGTGAGCGCCGTCACAGATCGGACATAGGCGCAACACAGTTCCCTTACTCAAGCAGGGAGCGCAAACGGACGATGACAGGATTGTGAGGGGTCGCTCCACCTTCCTTGCGGCTGCCGTCCCGGCGCTGCTCCTGCTCGTGTTCGCGTCGCCCGCGCTTGCGTCGGGGGGCTTCACCGACGTCCCGAAGGGGTTCTGGGCGAAGCGGCAGATCAAGTGGGCGACGGCGAACGCCTGGATCCCGCCGCGCACGCCGACCACGTTCTCGCCGCACCACACCGTGAGCCGCGTGAACGCAAGCCGCGTCCTCGTCCGTATCGCCTTCGAGCTCAAGGGCGTCCCGGAGGGGCCCGACCCGTTCGCGCAGGCCGTCGCCGCCGGCTGGATCCCCGAGGGCGCCGGCCCGACGGGCACGATCACCCAGCTCGAGTTCGACCGGGCGCTCGTTCGGATCCTCGGCCTCGCGCACGCGGCCAAGGCGCTCAACCACCTTCGGACGGCCGACGGCTGGGCGCCGCGGCTCTCCGACGGGTTCGGGGTCGAGCAGGAGGTGCGCGCGATCGGCGCCCGCATCAACGTCCCCGACGGCTGGGACTCGTGGGAGCTCTCGACGACCGACGTGCTTCGCCGCGCCAACTTCGCCGCGGAGACCTACCAGGTGATGCACCTCTCCTCATGGGCGATCTCCTACGGGCAGGCCAAGGTCGATGTCGCGAAGGCGCTCCCGACGTGGTCGCCGCTCAAGCGCAAGGTGCTCGGGCTGGCGCTGCGCTACGCGGGCTCGCCGTATGTCTGGGGCGGCACCTCCCCCGACGCGCAGTCGCCGCTCGGGTCGCCGGTCGCCGGTGGCTTTGACTGCTCCGGCTTCGTGTGGTGGGTGATGAAGCTCCACTCCTACTCCGTCTCCAGCCACGTGTGGTCGGGGAACGCCGCGATCCAGGCCCGGTCGACCTACGACATGGCCGCCCAGCTTCCCGTTCGAAAGCGGATCCACCGCCGCGACCTGCGTCCCGGCGACATCCTCTTCTGGAGCTCGGCCCCGAACGGCGTCCATACGAAGTCGGCGACGGTCTACCACGCCGGCATCTACCTCGGGAACGGCTGGACGATCAACAGCCACGGCTCCGGCGACGGCGTGACGCTCGACTACATGGGCAAGGGCGCGGGCTGGTTCCACGACGCGTTCGCGTTCGGCTGGCGCGTCATGCCGCGCGCTCGCTAAATCGTCTTCGCGAAGAAGACGCGCGCGAACCCGCTCTCGGCGCGGCGTTCCGTCTCCCGGTAGCCGAGCCGCGGGTACCAGGAGAGGTTTTCGACCATCTTCTCGTTCGTGTAGAGGCGGAGCTCCCGAAATCCGAGGATGCGGGCGTGCTTCTCCGCGGTCGCCATGAGCCGGCTCCCGACGCCCGTGCCCTGGGCCGAGGGATCGACCGCCACGTTCTCGACCAGCAGGTGATCGTCCATCGGCACCAGGACGAGGATGCCAACGACCTGTCCATCCCACTCGGCGACCGTGACGCGGCGGGCGTCGATGAGGGCCCGGTAGTCGGCGTCCATCGGCGCGGGCCGTTTGCCGATCCGCTCGACGTAGACGCCGTAGGCGGCCTCGACGAGCCCCTCCACCGGCTCGAGGTCGTGGGATCCCGCCGGCCGGATCATCTCCACCGTCACGCCCCGATCGTAATAGGCTGCCCGCATGGATGCCGAGCCGGAAACGCCGGAGCCGGAGGGGGTCCCGGCCGGCGCCGAGCCCGAGCTCGGAAACGCCGTCAGCGTCCGGGCCGAGCGCGGCGCGCGCATGACGCCCGCCGAGGCGGTGCGCGACATGCGGATCACGCTGCCGGCACGCGGCAACCGCACGCTGCGCGACCTGATCGAGCGGGTGAACCGCGACACCGAGCTGAAGGCGCTCTGGCATGCCGCGAACGTGAACGCCGTCACGCGGCTTCAGATCAACGACCACTCCTGGGTGCACATCCAGATCGTGACGAACATCGGGCTGAAGCTCCTGCGCGAGCTACGCCGAGCGGGTGTCGAGCCCGGCATGGTGGCCGACTACGGCATGACGAAGGAGGACGCTGAGGTGGTCGTCGTCCTCGGCTGCCTCACCCACTGCCTGGGGATGGCGATCCACCGCACCGGCCACGAGGACATGAGCCTCTTCCTCGCCGCCGACCGCCTCCCCCGCCTGCTCCGCGGCCTCTACGAGGAGCCGGAGCTCACAATCGTCCAGGCCGAGGTGCTCCAGACGATCATCTCCCACCGCTCCGACGGGGTGCCGCTCTCGATCGAGGCCGGCGTCGTGCGTGTGGCCGACGCTCTCGACATGGCCAAGGGCCGCTCGCGCATCCCGTTCGAGTCGGGCCGTGTCTCGATCCACTCGCTCTCGGCCGCCGCCATCGAGGAGGTGCGGATCAAGGGCACCGACGG
>DATIDU010000026.1:0-2422 GCA_035456145.1 Gaiellales bacterium
CGCCGCGCGGACGGCACGGCGATCGTCGGCGACCCGCGCAACGACGAGAACCTCATCATCGCGGGGCTGCATTGCGCCTTCGCGGCCTTCCACAACCGCGCCGTCGACCACGTACGCGGCGAGGGGCTCCGCGACGCGGCCGCCGTCTTCGACGCCGCGCGACGCCTGACGACCTGGCACTACCACTGGCTCATCCTCACCGAGTTCCTGCCCCAGATCGTCGGCCAAGACATGGTAGATCGCGTGCTCCGCCGCGGCCGGCGCTTCTACACGCCCGCCCGCGGCAACGCGTACATGCCCGTGGAGTTCCAGACCGGCGCCTACCGGATGGGGCACAGCATGGTCCGCCCCTCCTACCGGGCCAACCTGGCCGGCGACAACGGGCAGCCGTTCTTCGCCTTCATCTTCGACCCCTCCCAGGAGGGCAGGCCCGACCCCGACGACCTCCGAGGCGGCGCCCGCGCGCCGCGCCGGTTCATCGGCTGGCAGACCTTCTTCGACTTCGGCGACGGCCAGGTCAAGCCCAACAAGCGCATCGACACGAAGGTCTCCACCGCGCTGTTCCACCTGCCATTGGGCGCGATAGCCAGCCACGACGCGCCCACGGCGCTGCCGCAGCGCAACCTGCTGCGCCACCTCACCTGGCAGCTGCCCTCCGGCCAGAGCGTCGCCCGCGCGATCGGCGTCACCCCGATCGCCGGCGCCGACCTGCAGGAGCTCCGTTACCTGGGCGTCGGATTCGAGCGCAGCACGCCGCTCTGGTACTACGTCCTCAAAGAGGCCGAAATCGCCGCCGACGGCCTGCGGCTCGGGCCGGTCGGCGGGCGCATCGTCGCCGAAGTGCTCATCGGCCTGCTGCAGACCGACGAAGGCTCCTACCTGGCGACGCAACCTCGCTGGCGGCCCACGTTGGCGTCGAAGACCGGCAAGTTCCGGATGACCGACTTCCTGACCTTCGCGGGAGTCGACCCGCGGTCGCGCGGCCAGTAGCCCTGCTGGAGCCCATGCGACCGGGTGCTCCACGCGAGCTTCAGTGGACGGGATCGGGCTCGACGACTTCGATCGTCACGCGAACGCGCGGCAACTCGAAGCGCTCCGACGGCGAGCGGCCGTCGCGAAGCGCCTCCGCGGCTCCGTCCTCGAACATCTCGCGGATCTTGATGCCGAGGTCGTCGCGAAAGCTCTCGCCCGGACCGATCACGATCCGCTCGCCGGTGTAGACGCTCCACGCGCCGGTCATCTCGATGACGCGAAGTCGGCCTTCGATCTGAAGCTTCCGCTCGCCGGTCATGACGATGATGGTCTCATGGGAGCGCAACCCCGATTCCGCCGCCGGAATGGCTGATGAGCACGACCGTAGTCGGCGGCAGCGGCGCTACGCGAATCCACGGATGACAAGCGCTCACACGCGGCCTACGGTCGGCCCGCGCGGTCTAGGAGGGAGGTGGATCATGAAGACCGCATTGTCGGTGGCAGTCGGCGTCGTCTTGGCGCTGCCCGTGCTGCTTCTCATCGGCGTCGCCCTCGGGCCGACGCTCCTGGTGCTCTTGCTGATCGTCGCGTGCGCCGCGCCCTTCCTGCTGGTCCTGGGCGCGATGTCGCATCACGCCGGCAGGCACTAGGCAGCTGGCCCTGGCCGATCAGTGCGAAGCGAAGACCGGCACGCTGGCGGCGAGCGCCACGCGTGTCGGGTCCGTGGTGACGCAGAGGAAGACGGTCTGGCCCGTCGTGCCGGTGGGCAGGTTCGGCAGCCAGGTCATGCGGCTGCGCTGCGGCGTCATCCCCTCCGCGTCCACCGTGAACCAGTTCGGCGGCTCGGGGGTCCCCTTCAGGGTCCTTGCATACCGCTTCAGGTCCGCCACCGTGTGGCGGCTGTCCAGCCGCCCCGCTACGTAGAGGAAGGGCGTGTCCGTGTGGTTGTCGGTGTCAAGCACGACTTGGCCCGCCGTGAGGCTCGCCCCGTGATAGGAGCAGCCGCGACCGTCGAACGTCACGGTCGCCTGCGGGCGATGCGCGGGGATCGCGAACGGAGCGCCGTCGAGCAGCGTGCGCATGAGCTCGCGCTCGAAGCCCGGCCGGTCGACCGAGGTCACGACCTCGATCGCGGCGCCGCCGTTGGCGGTGAGGGTGCGCCCGGCCGCCTCGCCGCTCGTGACCACGTCGAGCCTGCGCGTCGAGCTCCGTACGAGGCCGGGCTCGGTCATCGCCACCGCCGCGAGCGGATCCCAGAAGTAGAAGCCGCCGCGTGCCATGTTCGTCGCCGCAACGATCTCCGCGGCCACTGTCGCCTCCGGCGTGGCGTACTGGTAGCGTGCGAGCGCCCGCGCCACGAACGTGGTGACCGGGACCTGGTCGGTCGCGTCGAGCGGGACCAGCGTGACCGGCACGCCGCTTCTCAGCACGGCCCGCGCGGCGACGGGAT
>DATIDU010000027.1:0-14973 GCA_035456145.1 Gaiellales bacterium
GGATCTCGGAGACACAGCTGGCGGGCATCGCGGACGCCGGCGCGGCCCCCTACCTCGACATGCCGCTCGGCGTGCACCCGTCCGGCTACGACACGTGGCGGTTCCGGGACGCGTTCGCCGGCGGAGCGTCGATCGGCGCGCCTCCCGACGACTTCTTCACCGCCGGCCAGAGCTGGGGGATCCCGCCGCTTCATCCCGGCCGGATCCGCGACCGGGGCCTCGCCTACCCGATCGCCTGCGTCCGCGCGCTCCTCCGGCACGCGGCGGCCGCGCGGATCGACCACGTCATGGGCATGCACCGCGTCTTCTGGGTCCCGGACGGGTTCCCGGCCGCCGACGGGGTGTACGTCCGCTACCCGGCGGCCGAGCTCTACGCCGTCCTCTGCATCGAGTCGCACCGGGCCGCCGCGACGATCGTCGGCGAGGACCTCGGCACCGTGCCGCGGACGGTCAGAAGGGCGATGTCCGCGCGCGGACTCCTGCGGACGTTCGTGCTCCAGTCGGCGGCCGGCCGGGACGGCGATCCGCTCGCCCATGTGCCACACCTGGCGCTGGTGGGCATGAATACCCACGACATGCCGACGTTCGCCGGATTCTGGGCCGAGGAGGGGGCGCCTCGCGAGCGCCTCAGGGCTGCGGCCGCGCGCCGGGGTTACGCCGCGGGGGACGCTCGCCAGGTGCTCACGGCGTGCCTCGATGAGCTGGCGCGCTCCGATGCCCGCTGCCTCATGATCAATCTCGAGGACCTGTGGGCCGAGCCCGAGCCCCAGAACGTGCCCGGAACGGCGGGCGGCGCGAACTGGCGCCGCAGCGCCCGCTACGGCGTCGAGGAGCTCGACGGCGTGCCCGGCCTCCCGGAGCGGCTGCGGCGGATCGCCGAGCTGCGAAAGGATGCGGCATGACCCGCGCCGCCTCCCCCGCCGGCGTGTCGCTCCTCACGGACGACGACCTCCACTTCTTCAACGAGGGCACCCACTCCGGCCTCGCGGCCAAGCTGGGCGCCCACCCCATGCGCGCCGGGGACGTCGCCGGCACGTACTTCGCCGTGTGGGCTCCGAGCGCGACCGGCGTGGCGGTGGTCGGCGACTTCAACGACTGGGACGACGCCCGTGACGGGCTGCGGCCCCGGGCCGGCTCCGGGATCTGGGAAGGCTTCGTCGCCGGCGCCGGCGCGGGCGCGACCTACAAGTATTCGATCGCCACCGGGCACGGGCGGCATCTGAAGGCGGACCCGTTCGCGCGGCTCGCCGAGGTGCCTCCCCGCACCGCCTCGGTCATCTGGGACGGCGAGCACCGCTGGGAGGATGGGGACTGGATGAGCTCCCGTGCGCGCCGGAACGCGCTCGCCGCTCCCATCGCGATCTACGAGCTCCATCTCGGCTCGTGGCGGCGCCGGGTCGAGGAGGACCGTCCGCTCACGTACCTGGAGCTGGCCGAGGAGCTCCCGCGGCACGTCCGCGAGAACGGCTTTACCCACGTCGAGCTCCTGCCCGTCATGGAGCACCCGTTCACCGGCTCATGGGGCTACCAGACCACCGGCTACTTCGCACCCACGAGCCGCTACGGCCGGCCGGAGGATCTGATGGCGCTCATCGACGCCCTGCACCAGGAGGGGATCGGCGTGATCTTCGACTGGGTGCCGTCGCACTTCGCCACCGACCCGCACGGCCTCGCGGTCTTCGACGGCACGCATCTCTACGAGCATGCCGATCCGCGCCAGGGATTCCACCCGGACTGGGGGAGCTACATCTTCAACTACGGCCGAAACGAGGTCCGGAGCTTCCTGCTTTCGAGCGCGATGCACTGGCTCGACGCCTTCCACGGCGACGGCCTGCGGGTGGACGCGGTGGCGTCGATGCTGTACCTCGATTACTCGCGCGGCGAGGGGGAGTGGATCCCCAACAGGTACGGCGGCCGCGAGAACCTCGAGGCGATCGACCTCCTACGCGCATTGAACGCGGGTGCCTACGCCGCACATCCCGAGATCCAGACATACGCGGAGGAGTCGACCGCGTGGCCGATGGTGTCGCGGCCCACGTATCTCGGCGGGCTCGGGTTCGGCCTCAAGTGGGATATGGGCTGGATGCACGACACGCTCGTGTACTTCCAGCACGATCCCATCCACCGCCGGCATCATCACCATGAGCTCACCTTCCGCGGCCTCTACGCCTTCACCGAGAACTACGTTCTGCCGCTCTCCCACGACGAGGTCGTGCACGGCAAGCGCTCGCTGCTCTCGAAGATGCCCGGGAACGACTGGCAGCAGCGCGCGAACCTGCGGGCGCTTTACGGCTACATGTACTCGCTGCCGGGGAAGAAGCTCCTCTTCATGGGGGCGGAGCTCGGCCAGTGGGACGAGTGGAACCACGACGCGAGCCTTGCCTGGCACCTGCTCGACGATCCCGCCCATGACGGAATCCGGCGATGGGTGGCCGATCTGAACCGCGTCTATCGCGACCGGCCTGCACTCCACGAGCTGGACTGCGACCCGCACGGCTTTGAGTGGGTGCACACGTCCGACAGCGAATCGAGCGTCCTCGCCTTCCTGCGCCGGTCGAGCGACGGCGGCGACATTGCGATGGCGGTCCTCAACCTCACGCCGGTCGTGCGCGCGAACTACCGCCTCGGCGCGCCCAGGCCCGGCTTCTGGCGTGAGATCGCAAACAGCGACGCGCTCGAGTATGGCGGAAGCGGCGCGGGCAACCTGGGCGGCGTGCGGACCGCCGCGGAGCCCGCCCACGGCCGCGACGACTCGCTCCTGCTCACGCTCCCGCCGCTCGGCTGTCTGATCCTGGCGCACGAGGCCCGGGAGTGACCGCCCCGATTCCGGCGCTGGGAGCGCGCCCGCTCCCCGGCGGCGGCTGCCGCTTCGACGTGTGGGCGCCCGGGGCCGGGCGCGTCGCCGTGGAGCTGCTCGATCCCGACGCGGACGCGGATCTCGAGCCGTCCGGAGACGGCTACTTCGGGGCGGTGGTCGGCGGCGTCCAGCCGGGCCGCCGGTACCGCTACCGCCTCGACGGCGGCGAGCCGCTGCCCGACCCCGCATCCGCGCTCCAGCCGGACGGCGTGCACGGGCCGTCCGCCGTCGTGGATCCGGCCTTTCCCTGGACCGACGGCGGATGGCGCGGTCTGCCGCTTGACCGCTTCGTCCTCTACGAGCTCCACGTGGGGACGTTCACGCCCGAGGGCACATTCGACGCGATCGTCCCCCGGCTGGCGGAGCTGGCGGAGCTCGGCATCACCGCGATCGAGCTCATGCCGGTCTCCCAGTTCTCCGGCGGGCGCAACTGGGGCTACGACGGCGTCTTCCCGTACGCCGTACAGGACTCCTACGGCGGGCCCGACGGCCTGAAACGGGTGGTCAATGCGGCGCACGCCGCCGGCCTGGCGGTCTGCCTCGACGTCGTCCTGAACCACCTCGGCCCGGAGGGAACCGTCCTGCCGCGCTACGGGCCGTTCCTGAGCGACCACCACCGCACGCCGTGGGGCCCTGCCGTCAACGTCGATGGGCAGGGGTCGGACGGCGTCCGCGCCTTCTTCACGGGCGCCGTTCTGCGCTGGTTCGAGGAGTTCCACCTCGACGCGCTGCGGCTCGACGCGGCCGACCAGATCCGCGACCGGTCGGCGCTCCACTTCCTGGCCGAGCTCGCGATCCGAGCGGCCGCGCTGGCCGAGCGGCTGGGACGGCCGCTCCACCTCATCGCGGAGAGCGACCTGAACGACCCGCGCATGGTGACGCCCACCGCCGCCGGCGGGCTCGGGATGGACGCGCAGTGGGCGGACGACCTCCACCACGCGCTGCACGCGCTCCTCACCGGCGACCATCACGGGTACTACGCCGACTTCGATGGGACGGCGCCGCTGGCGAAGGCCTTCCGGGAGCCGTTCGTGCTGGACGGCGTCGAGTCGTCCTACCGGGGACGCACGCACGGCGCCTCGGCCCGCGGGCTCCCCGCCCGGCGCTTTGTCGTCTGCTCGCAGAACCACGACCAGGTGGGAAACCGCGCCCGCGGCGACCGGCTGGTCGCACAGGCCGGCATGGAGCGGGCCAAGCTCGCGGCCGGAGCGGTGCTCGTGTCGCCGTATCTGCCGCTCCTCTTCATGGGCGAGGAGCACGGCGAGACGGCGCCGTTTCCGTACTTCACGAGCCACGAGGACCCGGATCTCGCCGAGGCCGTGCGCCGCGGGCGGTCGGAGGAGTTCGCCGCCTTCCGGTGGCAGGGCGAGCCGCCCGACCCTCAGGCCGAGGAGACGTTCACGAGCGCCCGGCTGCGCTGGGATGCGCGGTCGGACGGGCCGCACGCGGGCGTGCTCGCCTGGTACCGCGAGCTTCTGCGCCGGCGCCGCGAGCTTCCGGCGCTCGACCGCGGCGATCCCGGCTCCGTCGAGACGGCGCAAAGCGACAACCCGCCGGTCGTGTGGGTGCGGCGCGCCGCCGGGACGCGGGAGGCGATCGCGTGCCTGCACTTCGGCGACTCAGACCGTGAGCTCGAGAGCCCGTTTGCGGCGCCCGGCCTGCGCGTTGCGCTCGACTCGGCCGACACCCGCTTCGCGGGCCCGGGCGCCGGGGCGCTCGACGGGCGCCGCCTGCACGCGCGGGCGACCTCGTTCGTCCTCATGGAGGGCGGGGACGATGCCTAACCTGCGCGTCTGGCCGGGGGCGCCGTACCCGCTCGGCGCGACCTGGGACGGAGAGGGCACGAACTTCGCCATCTTCTCCGAGCACGCCACCGGCGTCGAGCTCTGCCTCTACGCGGACGCCGCCGACGGGGAGGAGAGCGACCGCATCGAGCTCGTCGAGCGCACCGACCTGATCTGGCACGCCTACCTGCCCGACGTGCGCGCCGGCCAGCTCTACGGCTACCGCGTGCACGGCCCGTACTCCCCGGAGGAGGGCCACCGCTTCAACCCCGCGAAGCTCGTGCTCGACCCCTACGCCAAGGCGGTGAGCGGCCAGCTTCGCTGGGACGACAGCGTCTTCGGCTACACCGTCGGCCATCCGGACGCGGATGTCTCGCGGGACGACCGCTCGAGCGCCGCCCACGTGCCGAAGTGCGTCGTCATCGACCCCTCGTTCACCTGGGGCGACGACCGCCGGCCGGCCGTCCCCTGGAACCGGTCCGTGATCTACGAGTGCCACGTCCGCGGCATGACGATGCGCCACCCCGGCGTCCCGCCGGAGCTCCGCGGTACCTACCTCGGGATGGCGAGCGACCCGATCATCGACCATCTGCTGTCGCTCGGCGTGACGGCGGTCGAGCTCCTGCCGGTGCACCAGTTCGTGAACGACCGGGTTCTGGTCGAGCGCGGGCTCGCGAACTACTGGGGCTACAACTCGATCGCGTTTCTGGCACCGGAGGCGCGGTACGCGACCGGAGAGCGGCCCGGAAGCCAGGTGACCGAGTTCAAATCGATGGTGAAGGCGTTTCACCGCGCCGGGATCGAGGTGATCCTCGACGTCGTCTACAACCACACCGGCGAGGGCAACCACCTCGGCCCAACCCTCTCGCTGCGCGGTGTCGACAACGCCTCGTACTACCGGCTCCACCCGGACGACCCCCGCTACTACTTCGACTTCACCGGCACCGGGAACAGCCTCAACATGCGCCATCCCCGGACGGTGCAGCTCATCTTCGACAGCCTCCGCTACTGGGTGGTGGACATGCACGTCGACGGCTTCCGGTTCGACCTGGCGCCGGTGCTGGCGCGCGAGCTCTTCGAGGTCGACCGGCTGGCGGCGTTCTTCGACATCATGCAGCAGGACCCGACCCTCTCCCAGGTGAAGCTGATCGCCGAGCCGTGGGACCTCGGCGAGGGCGGCTACCAGGTCGGCAACTTCCCGGTCGGCTGGGCGGAATGGAACGGCGAGTACCGCGACTGCGTGCGCGCCTTCTGGCGCGGGGACGAGGGGCGCCTGCCGGAGCTCGCATCACGGGTCTCGGGATCGAGCGACCTGTATCAGGCCGGCGGCAGGCGCACATACGCGAGCGTCAACTTCGTCACCGCCCACGACGGCTTCTGCCTCACCGACCTCGTCTCGTACGAGCGCAAGCACAACGAGGGAAACGGCGACTCAAACGGCGACGGCAGCGACGAGAACCTGAGCGCGAACTGGGGGGTCGAGGGGCCGACCGACAACCAGTCGATCGCGGAGCTGCGCGCGCGGATGCGGCGGAACTTCATCGCCACCCTGGTTTTCTCGCAGGGCGTGAGGATGCTCCTGGGAGGTGACGAGCTGGGCCGCACGCAGCAGGGGAACAACAACGCCTACTGCCAGGACAACGAGATCTCCTGGGTCGACTGGGACATCGACCCCGGCGACCGTGAGCTCCTCGTGTTCACCCGCGAGGTGCTTGCGATCTTCCGCGCGAACCCGGTCTTCCGCCGGCGGGGGTTCTTCGCCGGCCGGCCGGTCCGGGCCGGCATCAAGGACGTCACCTGGCTGCACCCGCTCGGGCGGGAGATGCGCGACGAGGACTGGGCGGACCGCACCCAGCGGGTGGTCGGCATGCTGATCGACGGGGAGGCGACCGACGAGGTCGATGAGCGCGGCCGGCCCGTGTCCGGCCAGACCGTTCTCCTCCTCTTCAACGGCGGCGACACGTCCCGGCGCTTCGTCATCCCGCAGCCCGACCTGCCGGGCATGTGGGAGGAGCTCGTGAACACCGCCCGCCCCGGGAGGCGGATGGTGCGTGGCCAGGCCGTGAACCTCGTCGCGCGCTCGTTCATCCTGGCGCGCCTCGGTCAGGAGCGGCGCGCGACCGGCCGGGGATGAGGATCTCGCCGCGATGAGATGTCGGCCGCGTCCCAGTCAAACGGTTGGACACTGCGACGAGGGGAGGGTCTGTGATCAACGTCTTCGATGCCGCGAACGCCGAGGGCCGCATCGACGTGGCCCGCGCTGTGGGCTCGACGGGAACCGCCATGTACATCTACGACCTGGCACCCGGGCAGGCATCGAGCCCATACCACTACGAGTATGAGGAGGAGTGGCTCCTGGTCGTCGACGGCACGATCACGCTCCGCGAGCCGGCCGGCGAACGTACCCTGGATCGCGGAGCCCTCGTCTGCTTCCCGCCCGGTGAGGCCGGAGCGCACCGGGTGATGAACCGCAGCGACTCGCCGGCACGGACGCTCCTCTTCTCGTCGTCCCGGGTGCCGGCCGTCTCCGTCTACCCCGACAGCAACACGATCGGGGTCTGGGCAGGCAACGAGGCGGACGACCTGGTCTTCCGGCGCGACACCGCCGTCCCCTGGTCATACGGGGAGGAGGGCTGGGACCGCGCGGACTAGGCGATCACTCGAGCGGCCACACCTCGACAACACCGTGCGCGACGGCGCACGGCGTGTTCGAGACGAGCGCGATGGCGTCCTCCATGCTCGCCGCCTCGATGATGGCGAAGCCTGCGACGGGAAGATCCGACCGCATGAACGGCCCCGCGTGTGTGTGCAGGGCCGCGGCGCCGTGGTTCTGGACGAGGACGGGCGCACCCGCGATCCCCATGAGGGCGCCGTCCTTGCGCAGCTGCGCGTCGTGCTCATGGGCGGCGTCGCGCACGTCCGGGTCGGTGCGGTCGTAGCCCGCCTGATCGCCGTATCCGATGGTGACAAACTTGGGCACACAGGTCGGGTACCCGTCCGCGGCGGTGACCATGCAAGCGTCCGACTGAGGAGGAAACGCCATGTCGAGTGAGCCGAGCCCGACCGCACGCATGCTGGCCGGGAGGTGCGAGTGCCGCGCGGTCCGCTACGTCGTTGCGGACGAGTTTCGCTACGCCGGCAACTGCCACTGCTCGAACTGCCGCGCGGCGACCGGCTCGGCATTCAAGCCGTTCGCCGGCATCGAGCGCGAGAAGCTCGAGGTGGTGGAGGGCGCCGACACGTTGCTGATCTGGGGCGACGACGACGGAAACCACACCCGGTGCGGCATCTGTGGCTCCCTCCTCTACTCGGTCGTCCGGGACGGGGCCTACGTCCACGTTGCGATGGGCTCGCTCGTCGACGAGCCGACCATCCGGCCGAGCGACCACATCTTCGTCGGCTCGAAGGCGCCGTGGTTCGAGATCACCGACGACCTGCCGCAGTCGCAGGAGTACTGAGCCCTATTTCAGCTGGAACACCGAGATGACCTGGTTGTCGGGGTCACGGAACCAGGCGATCAGGATGTCCCCGAGGTCGGCGATGCCGCGTTCGTCGGTCCGGTACGGATCGCCGTCCCCCATGATCTCCATCTTGACCCGCGCTCGCCGAGGTCAGCGACCGTCGCAGCCAGGTCGTCGGTCTGAAGCGACGCCAGCGGCCAGTCGGCCCGCCCGGCGTAGTCGGTACCGTCAAGGAGGAAGATCCGGCTCCCGGCGCCGGTCCGAAGGGCGTAGCCTCCCGGCGCGGGCATGCCCTGGAGGCCGAGCTTGCCCTCGTAGAACGAGCGCGACGCCGCCATGTCGGAGACGGGTATGACCGGGCCCACGCTGAGCGCATCGATCTCCATGCTGTGGTTCGTTCCCCGGGTGCTCGCTCGGCGAAACGGTGGCGTCAGCCCTCGATGCGCGGGAGCCCCCAGAGCATGAGGTAGACGACCCCAGGCCGCCCTGCGGGATCGAACTCACCGAACGTGATCGCCGGGTTGTCGGGATCCGCCGGGTCGACGAGGAAGGCGCGTCCGTCGAGCGGCAGAGCCTCGGCGTCCCCGTCCTCGCTCGAGACGACGAGGTGCGCTTCGGCGGCGCTCACCTCCACCCGCCGGTCCGGCCACGCGTAGACGCCGGCGAAGCGCGAGAGGTCGGCTGCCGAACCGGGCGCCGGCTCCAGCCGGAGCGGCGGAAGAGCGATGCCGAAGCTTGACGTCATGATCTCCTGGAGCAGCGGCCTGCACAGCGCGCGCCCCGAGTCGCTGTTGGCCATGACGACGACGGCCGCGTTGCGGTCGGGAAGGAGCCGCAGCATGGCCCGCTCACCGGGCAGCACGCTGTCCCAGCCCCACACCGGCTCACCCTCCGCGTCGAACCGCGCCCAGCCGAGGCACCAGCCGTCGAACCAGCCGTGGATCGTCGGCGACGGCTGCGGCCGGCGCATCACCGCGAGCGCCGGGTCGTCGAGGTGCAGGCCGGCGAAGCGCAGCATGTCCTCCGCCGTCGACGCGAGGCTCGTCCCCGCGGGCCCGAAGGCGCGTGCCTCGAGCGGTTCGACCGGCACCACGGCGCTGTCCCGCGGCTCGTGGCCCGCCACGCGGTGCGCCGACGGCGGATCCGGCGCGAGCTCGGTCTCGGTCATCCCTGCCGGACCGAGGAGGTGCTCGCGCATCGCCTCCTCCCACACCACCCCCGTCACCGTCTCGATGATGCGCCCGACCAGGCACCAGCCGGCGTTCGTGTACGACCATGCGACAGGCGTGGGCGTCGTGACGGCGACCGTGGCGGCGAACGCCGCGAGCACGTCGTCGTCACCGGTCTCGTGGTCGTCGAAGCCGAATTCGAGGCCGGCCCGCAGGGGTAGCCCGGAGCGGTTTGCCAGCAGGTCGCGGACGGTCGCGCGCTCGGCCCACGCGACGCCCCGCAGCTCTGGAACATGCGCCGACACCGCATCGTCCAGCGCCAGGCGCCCGCTTGCCGCCAGGCGCACGATCACCGTCGCGCACATCGACTTCGTGAGCGAGCCGACGCCGAAGCGGCTCGCCCCCGTGATGGGCTCACCCGTGCGGCTGTCCGCGGTACCGTGGCAGACCACGGTGGCGACGCCGTCGTGGAGGACGCCGGCGATCGCTCCCGGGACCTCGTGGGCCGCGACGTGTTTGCCCAACAGGTCCCGCAAATCCCGCTCCGTCAGCCGATTGGCGGGCACGCCGCGCAGGGTAGCCAGCCGCCTCAACCATCACACGTCCCAAACGTCGCCGGCGACGGCGAAGACGGCGCTCTTCGCCGCCGCCGACGGGACACCACGCCGGCCATTAAGGAGGAGGGCCCCGCGGGGAGCCGAGGGTTCCCCGCGCCTAGAGCGGCTGTCCGGTCTCGAGCAGCGTCTTCAGGCTGCTCAGCACGCCCATCCAGCCGGGGCCGGAGACGCTGGCGGCCGTCTTCAGCGCGCCCTCCAGGCGGTCGTGGGTCACCGTGAGCAGGCACGTGCCGTCGTCCTGGTCCGCGATCTCCCACGTGACGCGGCTCGCCTCCTCCGCCGCGAGCTCGGGGTCGTAGAGCGAGCGCCACTGGTGCACGAGCCGCCGCGGCGGGTCGAACTCGAACACCGGCTCGTCGCCCCATGTCTCGCCGTTGGGCCCGTTCGACTGGTAGTGGTCCGCCGTTACCCGAATCCGGGCCCCGTGGAAGTAGCGGGCCGTGAACTCCGGCGTTGTGATCGCCTCCCAGATCTGGTCCTGGGTTGCCTTGATGAAGATCTGGTAGACCTGGGTCGTCTGTGCGGTGGCCGTGCTCGTCATGCGGTGTCCTCCAGTTCGGTCTTGAGGCCGGCGAGCGCCGCGACGCGATGCTCGGTGAACTTGTCGATCCAGCGGTCGTGGATCAGCCGGATCGGAACCGGGTTCAGGAAGTGCAGCTTCTCCCTGCCCTGCCGGCGGGCCACGACGAGCCCGGCCTCCTCGAGGAGGCGCAGGTGCTTCATCACACCGAAGCGCGTCATGTCGAGCTCGGACTCGAGCTCGGTCAGGGTGCGCCCGTCGCGCTCGAAGAGCCGGTCGAGCAGATGCCTGCGGGTCGGATCCGCCAGCGCCCTGAACACCCGGTCGTCATCCACACAGCGAGTATAGGTGACCATATGGTCACATGTCAAGCGCTCGGAAGGAGCAGCGCCGCGAGGCTGTCGGCGAGCCAGCCGGCGTAGCGGCGGCCCTTCCAGCCGCGGGCGCGGACAAGCAGCTGGTGGAGCTCCGGGCTCGTCAGTGCCCAGACGGTTTCGACCGCCTCGGTGGCGGGAAGCCTGAGCGGGCCGTTCGCTGCGAGGGCGTCGACCAGGATCCGCAGGTTCCGCAGGCGCTGCGCGTGGAGCCGGCGCAGGAGCTCCGCGAGCTCCGGCTCGGCCCGTGCAGCGCCCGAGACGACGGTCACCAGCGGGGCGGCGCGCTCGAGCCGTGCCGTGATGTCGGCGGCGAAGAGCCGCAGCTGCTCGCGTTGGTCAGCCGCCGCTGCGAGTGCCCGCGGGCCGGCCTGCTCAGGCACAGGCTTCGGGTCGTCTCCGCGGACCGCGCGCTCGACGAGCTCTCCGAGCAGCGCGCGCTTGGTGCTGAAGCCGGCATACACCGTCTCCGGCGAGACGCCGGCGCGGCCTGCGATCGCGGCGATGCTCGCGCCCTCGTACCCGCGCTCCTGGAACATGGCGGCGGCGGCGTCGAGCACACGGGTGCGGGTCTGCTCGGCCTGCTCACGGCGCCGCTCCGATCGGTACGGCCGTCGCCGTTTGACATCGCCAGCCACGTCTGTCACAGTATCACAGTATTCACTACTGTATTACATGGTCGAAACAGGAGGTCACAAATGGCCAGTGCACATGAGACAGTCGTTCGCAGGCTGATTGAGGAGGGGTTCAACCGGGGCAGCCTCGACGTGGTGGACGAGCTGATCGCTCCCGACATGGTGGAGCACCAGGACTTCGGGCCGGATCACGCGCCCGGGCCGGAGGGCGTGAAGGCGGTGATCGCGTCGCTTCGCCGGGCGTTCCCCGACTTCCACCTCGCCATTGATGATGTCGCCGTCCGCGACGACCTCGTATGGCTGCGCATGACGGGGACGGGAACGAACGACGGCTCCTACATGGGCCACGAGCCCACGGGCCGTCCGATGCGGACGCCGGTGTTCGACGTCCTGCGCGTGGACGGCGCCCGGATCGTCGAGCACTGGGGCGTGCCCGATCGCCTGGGCGCGCTCTTCCAGCTGGGGCTCGCCGCACCCCCGGCCCGCGCCGCTGCGCGGATCTGAACGGGTTAGCGGTAGCCCGTCAGGCCGAGGCTGCGCTCAAGCCACTCCGCCCCGGCGCTCGTGACCACGACGGCACGGCCGCCGGGGCGGCGGCGCACCCAGCCGCGGGCGAAGAAGATCGCCGCGATCCCGGCGCCGAGCGAGCCGGCCACGTGCGGCCGGCGTTCGGTCCAGTCGACGCAGCCGCGCGCGAAGCTGCGCCGCGCCCGCGCCAGGGCAGTGAGATCGAGCCCGAGCTCCTCGAGCCACGGCCGGCCCGTGCGCGTCACCGAGAAGCCGCCGTCGCCGCGGGCCAGGATCGTGCGCTCGACGAGCATGTCGGTGGCGGCCACGCCGAGTTCCCCGGCGAGGTGGTCGTAGCAGGTGCGGGCGCGCTTCAGGGCACTCGCCTCCCTGGTGGCCCGCAGCCCGCCGGACGGCGAGACGCCGCCGATGCGGGCGAGCTCGCCCGCCGAGATCGGCTCTCCGCCCATGAGGGCGTTCAGCATGGACGCCCTGGCACGGTCGCCGATCAGGGCTCCGACGGCGGCGATGTCGGCCTCTGCGATCACGGGAGGCCGGGACCCTAGCGCGGCGACAGTTCAGCGCCCGATGAACTGTTGGGTCCCACTCAGAATGTGCGCGTCCAGCCCTCCGGACGTGCGTCCGTTTCCGTGTAGGCGACGCCGGACACCTTGAGGCCGGCGCCTCCTCCTCGACGAGGTAGAGCAGCTCCGACGGCGAGGCTTGCGACCTCACGTTCACGGCGATCCGCCAGTCGGTGCCGGCGCCGTCCACGGCGCGGATCTGGAAGTGGGGCGTGCTCGACGACCCCTCCCGGCGCCGGTCGACCGCCTTACCTTTCAGGACGCCGTATCCGCTTAACGGCATGACCCTCCCCGCTGCTCCGTGTTCGCCGCGGGAGCGACCGCCGTCACAGCGCCTCGGCGTACCGCGCGATCTCCCAGTCCGTCACCGTCCGCGCGAAGGCCTCGATCTCGGCGCGCTTGATCTCGGCGTAATACGAGACCAGGTCGTCGCCCAGCCACTCGCGCGCCACGGCCGACCCTTCGAGCAGCGGCACCGCCTCCTCAAGGCTGCGCGGAAGGACCGTCACGGCGCCGGGCGGGAGGGCATAGACGTCGGTCTCGACCGCGTCGTCCGGCTCGATCTCGTGCTCGATGCCGTGCAGGCCGGCGGCGAGCGCCGCGGCGGCGCCCAGGTACGGGTTTACGTCGCCGCCCGCCTGGCGGTGCTCGACGCGCGTGCCGTGATCGCCCTCCAGGACGGCCCGGATGCCGGCGGTGCGGTTGTCGACGCCCCAGGTCGCCGTCGTCCCGGCCCACGAGTAGGGCACGAAGCGGCGATAGGAGTTCACGGTCGGCGCGTGGAGGGCGGTGAGCTCGCGCATCGTCGCCTAGATGCCGCCGATGAAGTGGCGCATCGTCTGCGAGATGCCCTTCGGCCGGTTCTCGTCGAAGAAGAGGTTCCGGCCGTCCTCGCCGGCGAGGCTCAGATGGAAGTGGCAGGAGTTCCCCGACCAGACCGGGTGCGGCTTCGCCATGAACGTCGCGACCATGTCGTTCTGGACTGCGATCTCCTTCACGCCGGCCTTGAAGAGGAAGGCGGCGTCCGCGGCGGCGACGGGATCGGCGTAGCGCAGGTTCATCTCGAACTGGCCCGGCCCGTTCTCCATGTTGCAGGCCTCGATCGTGAGGCCGTAATCGAGCATCCCCTGTCGGATCTGGCGCGCGACCGGCTCCTGCGCCGCCGCCGTCACGAGCCCGTAGGTGGCGGGGCGGTCGTGGTAGAAGGCCAGGTCGCGGGCGCGCCGCTCGAGCAGCGACGCGTAGGTCTCGCGCAGGAGGTAGAACTCGAGCTCGACGCCGCAGCGGGGATCGAGGCCCATCTCGCGGGCCCGCTCGACGACGCGGCGCAGGACGCTGCGCGGCGCGATCGGGATCGGGTGGCCGTCCTGGTGGGTGAAGTCCGCCAGGACGAGCGCCGTGCGCTCGTGCCAGGGGACGGCCCGCAGGGTGTCGATGTCCGGCACCGCGAGGATGTCGGGATAGCCCTCCTTCTCGGTCGGGAAGTACCCGATATGGCCTTCGGGGCGCGGCACGATCTCGGCCTCGTCGATGTGCATCACCCAGAAGACGTCGCACATCAGCATCCCGTGGTCGAGGGCGCGGGCGGACTGATCGATTGGCAGGCGCTTCCCTCGCATCATCCCGAAGGTGTCGCAGCCCGCGACCACGAGGGTGTCGACGCCCCGCTCGCGGAGGCGCGCGACGGCAGCGGCCGCCGCCCCGCCGGACGAATCGGTCATGCACGGATCCTTTCCTCGCTCATCTCTGCATCCGCTGCCTGGCTCAGCCGGAAGCCGCGGTACCCGTCGCGCGCGACCTCGTCGCACTCCGCCCGGTAGCGGCCGCAGCCGCCGACGTAGGGCATGAAGACGCGCGGCTTTCCGGGCACGTTCGCGCCGACGTACCACGAGCGGGCCTGCGGGTAGAGCGTCGCGTCCGCGATCTCGTTCACGGTCGCCACCCAGCGCTCCTCAGCCTCGGGCGTGGCCTCGATCACGCCCAGCCCGCGCTCGCGCAGATGAGCGATGCAGTCCGCGAGCCAGTCCACGTGCTGCTCGATCGAGACGACCATGTTCGAGAGGACGCCCGGACTGCCCGGCCCGGTTACGAGGAACATGTTCGGGAAGCCGGCCACGGTGAGGCCGAGGTATGTGCGCGGCCCGTCCGCCCACCGCTCGCGCAGCGTGACGCCGCCGCGCCCGTGGATGTCGATGTCGAGGACCGGTCCGGTCATGGCGTCGAAGCCGATCGCGAACACGATCACATCGAGGTCGTACTCACGCTCCGTCGTTCTAATCCCGCGCGGCGTGATCTCCTGGATCGGCGCGCGCCGGACGTCGACGAGGTGGACGTCCGGGCGGTTGTACACCTCGTAGTAGCCGGTGTCGACGCACGTGCGCTTGGTGCCGATGTGGTGCTGTGGCGAGAGGAGCGCGGCGACCTCCGGGTCGCGCACGAGCGCGCGGATCTTCTCGCGCGTGAAC
>DATIDU010000028.1:0-25091 GCA_035456145.1 Gaiellales bacterium
GCTATCACGTCTACAAGGACGACCAGTCGCAGCCGTTCGCGACCGTCACCGCCCCGGCGCACTCCTTCGACGACACGTCGGTGGCGCCGGCGACGACCCACACGTACATGGTGACGGCGTTCGACGGCACCAGCGAGTCCACGGCGTCGAACCAGGCGTCCGCCACGACCCCGTCCCAGGGGGGCGGGGGCGGCCTGATGATTGCCGCAGCGGGCGACATCGCATGCGCCTCGCTCACTCCGACCTCGACGAAGTGCCACCAGCAGGCGACCGCCAACCTGATCTCGTCCCGCCTCGGGCAGCTCGACTCCGTGTGGACGCTCGGCGACAACCAGTACCCGTGCGGGGCGCTCTCCGATTTCCAGAACTATTACGACCGCAGCTGGGGCGCGTTCATCGTCAAGACCCATCCGACGATCGGCGACCAGGACATCGGCGCCTCGACCTCGTGCGACGGGAAGCCCCAGAACGGCTACTTCCAGTATTTCGGCAACCGGGCGCAGCCCAACGGGACGAGCGGGTACTACTACCGCGACCTCAGCGACGGCGGCTCGGTGAACTGGCGGATCATCGACCTGAACGGAAACTGCACGTCGACCCCGTGCTCCGCCGGATCGCCGCAGGAGCAGTTCCTCCAGAGCGCGATCAACACCACCCCCAGCGGGAGCTGCATCATGGCGATGTGGCACCAGCCGTTCTTCAGCGGCTCGAGCCTGAACGGCCACGCGGCCTACAAGCCCTTCTGGGACGACCTCTACGCCGCCCATGCGGCGCTGATTCTGAACGGCCACGCGCACTACTACGAGCGCTACAAGCCGCAGACCCCGAGCGGCAGCGTCGATCCGGCGAACGGCATCACCGAGGTCATCGTCGGGACCGGTGGCATCAACCACGGCTCGGCGAAGGTCATCTCGCCGAACACCGCGGTCTACAACAACACCACGTGGGGCGCGATCTTCCTGACGTTCCACTCCACGTCGGTCGACTGGCAGTTCGTGAGCGAGAGCGGAGTCACGGTGGACAGCGGCACCCGCTCCTGCACCCCGCGCCCGTAATCCCTGGCGGGTGACTGCCGCCGGGATCGGATGTACCCTCGGGGTATGTCGTTGATGGGCGGCTTCAGCGTGCCCGGCCGGGCGCGAGCACCGCATTCGCGCGCGAGCCGATGACGGCCTCCGAGCAGGGCGCCGTCGCGGTCGCCGCCGCGTCGCCGGGAAGGGCCGTGCGCCGCCGCCTTGTGCGCGGCTCGCTCACAGTGTTTGTTGCGATGACGATCGGGACGATCGTCACGCTCGTCCTGAACGCCATTCTGGCCCGGGTCATGGCCCACTCGCAGCTCGGCGCCTACTTCCTCGTGTTCAGCCTGGTCATGATCGCTTCGACGATCGGCCAGATGGGGCTCGACCGGACCGTCGTGCGCCTGGTTGCCGCGGCGCGTGCGACCGGAGACGGTGCTCGCGCCCGGCGGACGGTGCGGCTCGTCTTTCTCCTGGGGCTGGGGGCGTCGTCGCTCGTGGCCGTCGCGCTCGTCCTCGGCCTCGGCGACTTCATCGCCGTTCACATCTACCACTCCCAGGCAGTGGCGGGGGTCATCGGCCTGGCCGCGCTGTGGGTGCTGGTCAAGGCCCTGCTCGCCCTCACCGCCGAGACGTTCCGGGGATTCAAGCGGTTCTGGCCGGCCACCTTCTACAACGGCCTCGCGGTCGACTCGCTGCTCGTCCTGTCGTTCGGAGCGCTGTGGGCCGCGGGAGCCCGGCCGACGCTGGACGAGGCCGTGGGGATCACGGTCGCGGCCACAGCACTCGCGCTTGTCGCCGGCGTGGTGATGCTGCGCCGGAGCGTGACCTCGCTGTCCGGCGGAGGCGACGTCGAACCGCGCGAGGTGATCGGGATCTCGCTGCCGCTTCTCGCGACCAGCGTGGCGAGCTTCGCCGTCGGCACCGGCGTCGACCTGTGGGTGGTCGGGCACTTCCGGCCGGAGAGCGACGTCGCCCTCTACGGCGCGGCCTACCGGCTCGTGTTCTTCGTCGCGACCGGGTTCATCATCGTGTCGCAGGTGGTGCCGCCGATCATCGCCGAGCTGCATGCCAAGGGGCAGCGGCGCGAGCTGGAGCAGGCGCTTCGCAGCGTCTCGACGCTGGCCGGGATCCCGGCCGTGATCGTGCTCGTGACCTTCCTGCTGGCCGGTCCGTTCGTGATGGAGGTGGTGTACGGGCCGTTCTTCCGCCAGGGCGCGACGGTGCTCGCCATCCTGAGCATCGCCCGGCTCGTGGCCGTCTGCACGGGATCGAGCGGCGCCACGCTCATGATGACCGGCCACCAGCGCACGATGATGACGATCACGGTCGCCACGGGGGTGGTCAGCCTGACCGCCGAGATCCTGCTCGCGCCGTCGTACGGCATCACCGGCGTCGCGGCCGCGACCTGCGCCGCCCAGATCCTGCAAAACGCGCTTCAGCTCACGTTCGCACGCCTGCGCGTCGGGATCTGGACCCACGCCCGCTTCTCAATCGAGCCGCTGCGCGAGCTCCTGCGCGGGTGAGGCGGCTGGTCCTGAGGCGGTTCGCACGGGCAGTCGATACCATCGACCGTGTTGTGCAGTGGGCCATCCGCGTGCTGGTCGCGGTGACGAGGCGTGCCTGACCGCGCCCGTGCCGATCGCGACCCCACGGTGATCTTCCTCCACATCGGGAAGACCGCGGGCTGGACGCTGCGCCAGGTCCTCTACCGCAACGTGCCGCCCGGGCTGGTGATGCGGGTCCGCCCGCCCGCCGACCGGCCGCGCGGCTTCTTGAACGAGGAGCCGCTGCGCGCCTTCGCGTCGCTGCCGGTGGACGAGCGCGCCCGGCCGCGTCTGATCGTGAGCCACATGATCTTCGGCATCCACGAGTCGGTGCCGCGGCCGTCCACATACATCACGCTCCTGCGCGAGCCGGTCGCGCGCACGATCTCGCAGTACGCGCACGTGCTGCGGACGAAGCACCATCGCCTGCACGCGGCCGCCGTCTCCGGCCGGCTCACGCTCGAGCGGTACGTCTGCGGCGGCGAGGCGCTCGAGGTCGACAACGGGCAGGCCCGGGCGCTGGCCGGCGACGCCGCGACGCCGTTCGGGGAGTGCTCGGACGCCCTGCTCGAAGCCGCGCTTCGGAACCTCGACGATCACGTGAGCGTGGCCGGGCTCACCGAGCGATTCGACGAGACGCTGCTCATGCTCGGGCTCGAGTTCGGCTGGCAGAACCTGTACTACGTGCGCACGAACACCGCTCCCGCGGGCCAGCGCCTTCAGGTCTCCGACGCCGACCGGCGCATGATCCAGGAGCGAAACCGGTTTGACTGCGATCTCTACCGGATCGTCGCCGAGCGGCTCCAGGCGCGCATTGACGGGGATTCCGGCTTCGCCCGCCGCCTGGAGCTCCACCGGCGCGGGAACGCGCTCTACCGGCCGTGGGGCCAGTTCGCCTACCGGCTCCGCCAGACCGCCGTTCGCGCGACGCGAACCCGGCGGCCCGTTCGCCTGTGAGGAATTGACAGCGCGGAGGGTGACGGCGGCGCTGACCGCCCGTACGGTGGAGATATGACACGTATTCGACGTTCTCCCGCGAGCGTGCGCCCATGATGCGGGACGACCGGGCCGCGGCGCTGCGCTGGGCCGCCATGACCCGCAGGCGGCACCGCGCCGCCGGGAGGGTCCTGCGCGCTGCCGCGCCGGCCCTGCCCGCCGCGGCGCCGCCGCGCCGGCCGATCTTCATCCTCGGGTCGCCGCGGTCGGGGACGACGATGCTGTTCCAGCTCCTCGACCGGTCGCGGGCTGTCGCCTCGCTCGGATACGGCAGCCAGTTCATCTGGGAGATGTTCAGACCCCACCAGATCCAGCTCGGCCGGTCGCACGCCGTGGAGCCCGGCGACATCACGGCGCGCGAGCGGAAGGTCGTGAACTGGGCGATCGAGCAGGTCGCCGGCGACATGCCGTACCTGGACAAGTTCCCGCGGATGGTGCTCCGCGCCGAGTACCTGACCGCGCTCTACCCCGATGCCCGGTTCATCTGGATCATCCGCGATGGACGCAGCGTGGTCTCGTCGCTCGTCACCGGCTGGAACACGCCCGGAAAGTTCGGCCAGGGGACGGTGCTCCCCGTGCCGCTGCGCGTGGACGGCTACGGGGGGAGCGTGTGGCGGTTCGTGCTGCCGGCCGGATGGGAGGACTACACGTCCGGGCGCACCCTGGCCGAGGTCTGCGCCTTCCAGTGGGCCTCGTCCAACACCGCGCTCCTCGAGGCGGCCGACCGGATCGGCCACGACCGCTTCTACCAGGTGCGCTATGAGGATCTGGTGCGTTCGCCGGTCGAGACGACCGCAGCGATGCTCGCCCACCTCGATCTCGCCGACGACCCGGACGTGCTCGCCCATGCCGCCGCGCTCGACCGCAACGTGACGCAGACGGCCGTCACCGCGCCCAGGCCGGAGAAGTGGCGCGACGAGAACCCGGAGGCGGTACGGAGCATCCTGCCGCAGATCGCGCCCGTAATGGCTCGCCTCGGCTATCCGCTCGACTAGACCGCCACCGGAGCCTGGCAATTGTTAGGAGGTCCGAGGGCCGGCTTTCCAGGATCCTAACCGCGCGGTTAGGAGGCCCTCACAGGCGGGCGAGAGGGTCTTTGCATGGCCGGAGGAGGCACGAGGCGAAGCACGGTCCGGCGCGCGGCGTGTGCCGTCGCCGTCGCGGCGGCCGTGCTGGCGGGCGCGCCGGGGAGCGCGCTCGCCGCCCGGGGCGCGTTCTGGGCCACCTGGGTCGAGCCGCAGGGCGGCCAGTCCCAGCTCCAGCTCCTGCAGAGCCTCCAGAGCCAGATGGGCCGCGGCTTCCACGGCGTCCGCCTCTACCACCCGCTCGACCACTCCAAGATGCGCTCCCCGGTTCTCGACCTGATGCGCCGCCACCACCGGCCGCTCTACCTGAACGTCTCGTCCGAGGTGAACAAGGACAGCTGCGTCCCCTGGCGCGCCGTCGCCAGGGGCCAGTACAACGCCGACCTCCATCACCTCGCCCGTCACATCAAGCGCTGGCGCGCGAAGGTGTTCTTCTCGTGGAACCACGAATTCCTGAACAACTGCACCACGGGGACGCCGGCCGACTACGTGGCGAGCTACCACCGCATCCACAAGCTCTTCCGTCACGACCACGTGACGAACGTCGTGTACGTGTGGACGGCGACGGCCCACAACTTCCACCAGGACCGCGCGCTCCTGCGCCGCTACCAGCCGCGCCGCTACGACGTCGTCGGGGTGGACGGGTACAACAAGACCAACGACTGGACGTCGGCCAAGGTTCTCTTCCATGACGCCCACCGCTTCGCGCGCCGCCACCACAAGGGGCTCATGATCGGCGAGGTCGGCTCCCCCGAGGATCCGAACAGCGCCACGGCGAAGGCGGCGTGGATCACGAACGCCGCCGCGACGTTCAAGGCCTGGCGGGTGCGGATGGTCGTGTGGACGAACACGTCCGACTACTGGGCGGCGTCGTCGCCCGCCGCCACCTCGGCCTACCGGGCCGCGAGCCTCATGCGGTACTTCCGGAGGTAGCGTCTGCTCAGGAGGTCTTGTGCCGCACCGCGGGCACGAGGCGGCGCTTGATCCGCGACGGCAGCGTGTAGGTGAGCCGCCCCCAGCGCGCGTAGCGTGCGTTCGCCTGCCGGAACTGCTCCAGCGCGCCGGCGAACCCGGGCTCGGCGGCCATCCGCTCGTCGAGCAGCCGGCACGAGTGGTCGTAGAGCTCCTGGTCGAGATGGTTCGCCCGCCGCACGAGGTCGAGATCGGCCTCGGTCGGTGGCGTGCCGCCGCGGGCCACGTTCGCGCTCACGTAGCGGACGTCCGGCCACCCGAATGTCCGCCCGAGCAGGACGACCGACTCGTCGAAGCGCTCGGTGATCCCGACCCACGCGAAGTGCTCTGCCAGGTTCCGCTTCGCCGTCTCGAGCATCTCCGGGGTACAGGCTCGGTAGGGCGTCCCAATGTCGCCGGCGACCGCCCGGGTCTGGCTGTTGTCCATCTCGAGCGCGAGCCCGCTGTCGACGTACTCCTGAAGCGACATGCCCTGGGCCTGGTCGTGGTGGCGGTGGCCCGGCGTGCGAAGCACGTAGCGGTATTGCGAGATCGCGAGCCTGGCCGGGTCGCGCAGCATGGTGACGTACCGGCACGGCCGCGGCACGTGCTCGTGCAGGCCGAAGACGGTGTGGCCCATGATCAGGCGTGGACGCAGGCGGTCGGCCTCCGGAAGCCGGGCGAAGTCGGCGAGCGTCTCCTCCCGCGGCCTGCGGCGGGCGCGCACGGTCATCGTCTGCGAGGACGGGAACTGGCGCTTCAGGATCTGGCGCATCGTCGACCCGGCCGTCTTTCCGATGTGCAGGAAGATGACCGTCTCGTTCACCGCTGCGCTCCGGATCCAGTCGGTGTCGGCGGGGTCGCGGCCGGGGCCCCGTGGGAGCCGCGGGCGAGGAGCCGGTGCGAGGCGCGCCGGCGGCCGTATCCATAGGTCCGGCGGGCGACGTCCGAGGCGAGCCCCGCCGGCCGCGTGCGCAGGCCGGCGACCTCGCCGGTCAGCTCGTCGAAGTCGTAGCCCATGGCGGCCAGCGCCTCCGGCCCGACCGCCCGCAGGTACGTCGCGCACCAGCGCTTGCGAAGCGGGTTCGCCATCGTCGCGCGCCACCGGTCGACCGGCTCACCGGAGATCTCGGTGTAGGCGGCCGTCCCCGTGCGGTCGCCCATCCGGCCGTTCAGGCTCGTGTCGGCAAACGCCCCAGCCGTCGCATCCGCCGGGTCGAGCCCGAGCAGCTCGAAGACGGGCCGCGTCCCGCCGGCGGGATCGGCGACGACGTCCTCGAAGCGCACCGCGACGGCCCGCGGATCGCGCCGTTCGTGGGCGGCGACCAGGCGCTCGAGGCCGCCGTGGAGGTCGACCTCGTAGCGATCGAGGTTCCAGCGCCCGTGCCCGAACGACTCGATCATCGACGCCGCCACCGCGAGCGGGTTGCGCCACAGGAAGACGAACCGGGCATCGGGGAAGAGCGCCATGATCTCGTCGACAACGAGGTGGTAGCGAGGCGTCTTGTCGAGGAACCAGGCGGCGTCGCCCGCCGCCCGCTCGTAGAGCGCGAGCGCCGAGCGGCGCACCTCGGCGAGGTAGTCGTCGCGTCCGCCCGGGAGCGAGTCCGCGAAGTCGGAGATGGCCCGGGCGGCCGTGCGATGGCCGTACTCGGCGGCGGCGCCCCGTTCGCGGAGCGCATAGGGCTGGGGCAGAAGCAGCCAGGGCTCCGACGCGGTCGCCACCTCCGGGTGCGTCGCCAGCATCCGCTGGAGGAGCGTCGATCCGCTCCGCGGCAGCGAGAGGATGAAGAGCGGCCGGACGCTCACCCGGCCGCCCCGTTCGCCGCGGGGTAGCACGCCGCCCGTACGCGGGCCCACTCGGCCGCCGCGGCGGGCGAGGTCCACCAGCGCAGGTCGGCACCGTGCAGCTTTCGGCTCCGTGCCTGGCGCGAATATGCCCCGTCGGCCAGCTTGAGGACGCCGTGGGCGACGTGGCCGGCCCGGCGCATCCGCATCGCGCCGTAGCGATCGCGCACCATGTCGTACTCGCGCCCGAAGCCGTCGCCGCGGTTCAGCCGCTGGAAGAAGCCACGCCGCTCGGTTGCCGTCACGCGCGTGTCGTGGGCCCGGAAGACGCCGACGGGCACCGACACGTGCCGGAACGCCGCATCTTCCGAGAGCAGCCGCAGGTAGAGATCCCAGTCCATCATCCGCCGCATCGACGCGTCGATCGGCGTCTCGCCGAGCGCGGACGTCCGCGTGATGCACGAGACCGTGCTGATGAAGCAGCCGTACGAGCGCAGCACGAACGGCGAGAACCGGTGCTGGGGCAGAAGCCGGGTCAGGCGGCCGTCACCGTCGGAGAAGAGGGTGTCGCCGTAGACGACGTCGGCGCCTGTGCGGTCGCCCTCCCGGACGAGCGCCGCGAGGCCGCCCGGCAGGTAGAACTCGTCGGCGTTCAGCCACGCGATCCAGCGGCCGCGGGCCCGCGCGATCCCGCGGTTCAGGGCGTCGGACTGGCCGTCATCGGGCTCGGACACCCAGTCGACCAGGTCGTCCAGCTCCTGGAGCAGCTCGACGGTGCCGTCGGTCGAGCCGCCGTCCTGGATGATGTGCTCCACGGTGATGCCCTCCTGCTCGGCGACGCTCACGATCGCGTCACGCAGGTAGTGCGCGTACCCGTAGGAGGGCGTCACCACGGTCAGGTCGATGGTCTCGGTCGCCGCCGGATCTCGGTTCATGCTCAGCTCTGGGGGGCGGTCGCCCGCGCGGGCGGCGACTGGCGCCACCCCGGCGGATAGGCCATCGCGATCAGCGTGAAGATGAGGATCGCCTTCTCCGGCGCGCCGAACGGCCAGGAGTACACCGTGCCGATGACGACCGCGTTCCCGAGCAGGAACGCCCCGCCGCCGAAGGCCAGGAGGTCGCACACGCGCCCGCGGTTGCGGCGCCTCCAGATGTCGCGGAAGAGGATCACGTAGACCGCGAGGAAGACCCCCAACCCGAGCAGGCCGAACTTGATCCACACCTCGACCGGGGCGTTGTGCACCATGCCGGCCTGGCCCTTCCACTGGGCGGTGCGCCGGGGTTGGTAGAGGACGCCGACGCCGAGGCCGGTGATGGGATGCGCCTTCACCTCGTCGAACCCGTCCAGGATGTCGTTGATGTGGCCCTGGTTCGTCGTCGCGTAGACGTTCTCGGCCCGGGTCTGGGTCGGGTCGAGGCTCGCCAGGCGCCCGCCCCAGTCGAGCGACGACCATGTGAGGCCCACGGTGATGAGGCACACCGCCGCCAGGCCGGCGATCGAGACCAGATAGCGGCGCCGGTTGACTCCGGAGAAGAGGATGAACGCCGCGAACACCGTCGCCAGCTCGACCCAGGCGTACCGGCGAAACGCGAGCACGACGACGGCCGTCCCGACGGCGATGCCGGCCATCCACAGAGACCGGCTGCGATGGGTGCGCAGCATGGCCATCGACACGCCGACGGCGGCCACCATGAACTCCAGGGTCGCGTGGTCGCCGACGGTCGTGCGGCCGTAGAACGCGATCTCGCCGCCGCCGGAGGCGTACTGCACGAGCTGCCAGGCGCCGTAGACGACAAGGATGGCGACGAAGATCTGCGCGAACCGGAAGCAGTCGCGGTCGGTGCGAATCACGGTCGACCACAGCGCGAACGCGTAGAGGACGCCCACCGCCAGGTCGCGCCAGTCGCCGAAGGGACTCTGCGTCTCGTGGTAGATGCCGGCGGCGACGCCCATCAGGACGGCCGTCGTGCCCAGGCCGAGGAGCCAGGCCATCCGGCTCGATATGGCCATGCGGCCGCTGCGCAGCCGCTCGATCAGCCCCACATAGGCGAATGCGATGACGGCGACGTCGCCCGGCGTGAACTGGCCGAACTTCTGCTGCGTCCACCACGACGGACCGTAATTCGTGAGGCCGCTGTGCTTCACCGCGAAGCGGATCCCAGGGTCGGTCTTCGAGTGGAAGTAGATCGCGCAGAACAGGATGAGCGTCGCGAAGCACCACCACACGAACCGGCCGATCTCGGCCGGCTGCGCGATCGGGACAGCGGGGGCAGCGGGCCGCCGGTCGAGGGTCGCGCTCACCGGCCCGCCCCCTCGGCTGCGAGCGGCGTGGCGGCCGGCTCGGTGCCGGTCCGGCCGGAGTAGATCTCAAGGAGGCGGTCGGTCGTTGCCCTTGGGCTGAGGTTGCGCTCGTACTGACGCCGGGCTCCGGCCCCGAGCCGCTCGGCGAGCTCGCGATCGGCCGCGAGCGCCCGCAGCGCCCGGGCGAGGTCGGCCGCGTCCCCCGGCTGGGCGTGCAGTCCGGTCTCGCCGTCGACGACGATCTCGCCCAGGCTTCCGAGCCGGGAGGCGATCACGGGGACCCCCAGCGCGTACGCCTCGGCGACGATCCGCGGGAAGACCTCATACCAGCGCGACGGCACGACGAGCGCCCGCGCACCGGCGAGGATCTCGAGGCCGCGCTCGCGCGGCACCTGGCCGGTCAGCTCGACGCCCGGCAGGCCGGCGGCACGCCGCCGGATCTCCGTCTCGAGCTCGCCGGAGCCGACGATCCGCAGGCGCTCGCCGCCGTCGGGGAACGCCTGGGCCCAGGCGTCGAGCAGGACGTCGACGCCCTTCTCCGGGTAGAGCCGTGAGAGGCACAGGAAGCCGCCGTCGTAGGTGGGTGCGGGTGTGCCCGGATCCGGTGCGGTGTTGTGCTTGACGACGATCTGGTCGGCCGGCCACCCGGCCTTCACGTAGCGGCTGCGGGCGAAGTCCGACGGCGTGATGTACGTGTCGACCGCGTTCGACCACGTGCCGATGGCGCTGTGGAAGGCGTCCTTGACGGCGATCGGCAGGGTGGCGACGCGCGACGAGCGGTAGCAGCCGTGGATGACGGCCGGCACCGGCACGCGCCCCAGGCAGTCCTCGCAGACGCGCCCGTCGCGCAGGAAGGTGGCGGCGGGGCACAGGGGCCGGAAGTTGTGGAGCGTCTGCACGACCCGCACACCCGCCCCGTGCGCAGCGCGAAGCGCCGCGGGGCTGAGAAGCGGGAACGTGTTGTGGGCGTGGACCACGTCGGGGCGGAACCCGGCGATCGCGCGCCGCACCATGCGGGCGCCCTCCCGCGACCAGACCACCCGGGCGGGCAGCGTCAGCCGCTTGGCCGCCGGCCAGCCGGCGATGTCGTCGCTCTCGACGGTCAGGAGCTCCACGACGGCGCCGGCGTCGCGCAGGAGTGCCGTCTCCTCCTCGACGACGGCGTTCTCTCCGCTGGGCTGTGCGCTGCGGTAGCGGTTATGGACGACGAGGACGCGCATGCATCACCGAGACGGGCGGGCTGCGCCGACCGTGTCGCGGGTGACCTCGGCGATCGTGCTTGCGATGAAGAGCGTGTTCGCGGCCGCGTACCTGGGCGCGAGCTTGAGCGGGTCATGGACCATGCGGTGCACCCACTCGAGGCCCGACTCCTGCATCCACATCGGAGCCCGGGGGCGGTTGCCGGAGATGAAGTCGAACGCCGCTCCGACGCCCATCGAGAGGATGCCGCCCAGGTCGGGCGAGAGCCGGTGCATCCACAGGTCCTGCTTCGGCGTCCCCAGGCCGACCCACACGATGTGGGGGGCGGCCGCCGTGATGGTCGAGACCGCCTCGCGCTCCTCGGGCGCGTTCATCGCCCGGAACGGCGGCGAGCTCGTGCCCACGATCTGGGCGCCGGGAAACCGTTTGAGCAGGTTCGCCTCGAGCCGCTCCAGGACCGTCGGGGTCGCACCGAACAGGTAGTGGCGAAGGCCGTGTCCGCGGCCGAGGTCGATCACGCGCGGCATGAGGTCGGGCCCGGCGATGCGCTTGGCATGCGGGGCGCCGTTTCGCCGCTCTCGCCAAGCAACGGGCGCGCCGTCGGGGAAGTTGACCCACGCCTCTTGAAGCGCATGGCGCAGCCCGGGGTCGCGCTGCGAGAGGGTGAGACCATGGACGCCGGTGAGCGACGCGTAGCCGCCCTCCTTGGAGAGCGCGCGCCTGATCACGACCTCGGCGGCGCCGTCGAGCTCGCCGGCGTAGAGCTCGACGCCCATCACGGTGCAGGTCTCGTGTCGGTGGTCGGTGCCCGCCATCGCACCAATCATCGATTGGCGCGCGTCCGTGTCGCCTGCTCCGTCGAGGCGCCGTAGCCACCGTAGCCGTAGCCGCCGCCGTAGCCGTAGCCCGACTCCGATTCCGCGTCGGTCACGACCACGCCGAGGCCGATCGCACGGGCCGTGCTGAGCTCGCGCCGCATCTCGTGCAGCATCGGCCGGCGCACCAGGTCGAGCTTCGAGACGACCATGTAGGCGTCCGCCTGGGGCGTGAGCGCCATGGTGTCGGCCACCGGCAGGACGGGCGGCGTGTCGATCACGATCACCTCGGCCCGCTCGCGCACGTCGGTGAGGAGCGATGCGAGCGCCTTCGACGACAGGAGCGACGAGGGATCCGACGGCGGCTCGCCGGCAATCAGCACGTGGAGCAGCGAGCCGGACGGCGCGTGGCCGTGACCGTTTCGGCGGGAGCCCGGATCAGGCGCGCCCGGCACGACGACGGGCACGAGCGCCTCGTCGAGGGAGGTGTTTCCGAGCACGACATCGGTCACGCCGGGGCGGCCGGTGAGGCCGAAGAAGCGGTCGAGGTATGGCGCGCGCAGGTCGAGGTCGATCAGGATGACGTTCTTGCCCGCCGCCGCCATCGCCACCGCCAGGTTCGCCGCAGTCGTGGACTTGCCCTCCTGCGCCACGGCGCTCGTGACGAGGATCATCTGGGCCTGCGGATCGAGGTTCGCGAAATCGAGGCTGACCCTGAGCTTCTTGTAGGCCTCGCTGTGGATGCCGTGCGGATCGGCGAGGAGCGTCAGCTGGTCGTGCTTTCGCATCTCCTTGTCGGGCCGCGGGAGGCGGCCGAAGAGCGGCAGGTCGAGCTCGGCGGCGACCTGCTCGGCCGAGCGGATGCGGGTGTCGAACGCCTCACGGGCGAACACGAGGCCCACGCCGAGCACGATGCCGAGGATGATGCCGATCGCGGTGTTGCGCTTGGTGTTCGGGGCGAGCTGGGCGGCGCCGGCGGCCGGACTCTGGACGCGGAAGAGCTGGTCCGTGCGCTGGCCGGCGAGCTCGGTGACCGACCCGTTCAGCTTGTCGATGCTGTTCTGGATGCGGTTCTGGCTGATGTAGTCATCGTGCAGCGCCTGCTTGTTGCCGTTCGCGCTGTCAACCGCCTCCTGATTGACCACCCTGTTCAGCTGGCCCTGAAGCACGCTGATCTGGTCCTTGTACGCCTGGGTCTTGTGTTGGATGTCGAGCGCGGTTTGTTGCTGGCTGTAGGTCGCGAAGGCCTTCGCGTAGGCGTTCGCGAGCGCGACCGCGCCGGCCTTGGTGTGGTACTGGACGGCAAACGACACGATCGTCGCAACCGGGTCGGCAGTCACGGTGGACTGCTTCAGAAGCTTGCGAGCCGTCATATCGTGGATGTCCGGTGCCAGCCTCACCGCGGCCGCTGCAACCTCGGGGCTCGATGCGATCGCCGCCTGCGTCGACACGTACTGGGAGTTCGCGCTCGCGGACTGCTTCTGATTCGGGTTCGTGATGTCCTGGGCGCTGATCAGGTCGTCCGCGGAGGCCTGGTAGAGCGGCGCCTGCCGCGACGAGTAGAAGTAGGTCACGGCGGTGACGAGGATGAGCGTCGCGGCGACGATCCACCATCCGCGTCGGATCACTCGCACGTAGTCGGCCATGGGCCGGCCCGGACGCCCAATATCGTCGATCACGACCTTCCTCCCTGAAAAGGCAAAACGACGAGCAGAATCGTACCCGTTCGCCAGGGATACCTCCGCATCCAGATCGTGTCAAGTGCGCACAGACACTTGGCGCCCGGATTCCAATCTGGCTCACACAGCGGGCTCGCGCCGCCTCCGGCCGAGCTCCTCGAGGGGCGAAAGAGGGTCGCGGCCATCACCCTGGAGGAGGAGCATCGAGTGAAACCAGAGGTCCGCGACCTCCGACACGAGGTGATCGCTCCCCGGTTCGGCGAGCACGGTCTCGACGGCCTCCTCGCCCACCTTCCGCTGGCGAGCCTCGCGGGCCTCGGCCAGCAGGCCGGCCACGTACGACCCGCCGTCGCCGGCCGCCGCCCGCGCTGCGATCGTGCCGGCGAGGTCGCAGAGCGCCGGGGCGGCGCCGTCGAAGCACGACTCGGCGCCGGTGTGGCACGTCGGCCCGGCCGGGAGCGCGAGCATCAGGATCGCGTCCCCGTCGCAGTCCGGCGCGAGGGCCGTGAGGGCGAGCACGTTTCCGGAGGTCTCGCCCTTCTTCCAGAGCCGTCCGCGCGAGCGGGAGTGGAAGTGACCGAACCCGGTTGCGACGGTCGCCTCGAGCGCCTCGGCGTCCATGTGGGCGAGCATGAGCACGCGCCCGGTGTCCGCGTGCTGGACGACGCACGGGACGAGCGCTCCGTCCGGGATGGTCACGAGCGGACGGGAAGGCCGCACGCGGCCACCTCCTGCTTCACCTCGGCCATCGTGGCGTCGCCGTCGTGGAAGATCGAGGCCGCCAGCGCCGCCTGCGCCCCGGCGGCGAGCGCCGCCGCCATGTCGGACGGGCCGCCGGCGCCGCCCGAGGCGACCACCGGCACCCGCACCGCCCCGGCCACGGCCTCCACCAGGTCGAGGTCGTAGCCGGCGTGGCCGCCGTCGGCGTCGATGCTCGTCACGAGGAGCTCGCCCGCTCCGCGCTCGACCGCCTCGCGTGACCAGGCGATCGCGTCGCGGCCCGTGGGCCGCCGCCCGGCGGAGGCGTGCGCCTCCCAGCTTCCGTTCGCCCGGGCTGCGTCGATCGCCACCACCACGCACTGCGAGCCCAGCCGCTCGGCCAGCTCGGAGACGAGCTCGGGCCGGTTGAGCGCGGCGGTGTTCACGCTCACCTTGTCCGCGCCCGCGAGGAGCAGCTCGCGCGCCCGTTCGAACCCGTCGACGCCGCCGCCCACGCACAGAGGCACGTCGACCCGGCGGGCGGCCCGCTCGACGGCCCGCAGGAGCTCCGCCCAGGCCTCCTCGCCCGCCGAGATGTTGAGCCACACGATCTCGTCGGCGCCGGCATCGGCGTAGCGGGCGGCGGCGTCTACGGGGTCGCCGCAGTCGCGCAGGTCGCGGAACCTGACGCCCTTCACGAGCCGGCCGCGGCGGACGTCCAGGCAGGGGATGATCCGCCTACGCAGCATCGTCCGCCCTGCGCAGGAGCGCCGCCAGGAGCGCGCGGCCGGCGGGGCCGCTCCGCTCAGGGTGAAACTGCACCGCCGCCACGCGGCCGCGGGCCACGGCGGACGCGAACGGGCGGCCGTCGAGCTCGGTCGTCGCCACGACGTCGCCCGCCTCCGCCGGCTCGGCGATGTAGGTGTGGGCGAAGTAGCAGACCGCCGGCAGCGCGTCGTTGAGGGTTCCCCCGTTGACCGGAGCGACGTCGTTCCAGCCCATGTGCGGGACGGTGCCGGCCCAGTCGATGCGGCGGACGGCGCCGGGGAGGAGGCCCAGGCACTCGGTGTCGCCCTCCTCGCTTCGGTCAAAGAGGAGCTGGAGGCCCAGGCAGATGCCGAGGACGTGCGCTCCGTTACCGGCCGCGGAGCGGATCGCCGCGGCCAGGCCGGCGGCCTGGAGGCGCGCCATCGCCGGCCCGGCGGCGCCGACTCCCGGGACGATCATGACCCGCGACCGCTCAACGGTGACGGGATCGGACGTCACGTCGACCGCCGCACCGAGGCGCTCAAGCGCCGCGCGCAGGCTGCGGAGGTTTCCCGCGCCGTAGTCGACGACGGTGATCACAGGCTGCCCTTGGTCGAGGGGATCTCGCCGGCCCGCCGCTCGTCCAGCGCGACGGCGGCCCGCAGCGCCCGCGCGAGCGCCTTGAATGCCGCCTCGAGCACGTGGTGGTCGTCCGAGCCGGCGCCCGAGATGTGGATCCCGAGCCGGCCGCTGCGCGCCAGGGTGTCGAAGAAGTGCGGCACGAGGCTCCCCGGGAGGACGCCGATCCGCTGGCCGGCGAACGGCAGCTCGATCGTGGACACGCCGCGGCCACCAAGGTCGACGGTCGCGTGGGCGAGCGCCTCGTCGAGCGGCGCGCGGGCGTCGCCGAAGCGGGCGATCCCGGCCCTGTCGCCGAGCGCCGCGTCGAGCGCCTGGCCGAGCACGATCGCCACGTCCTCGACGGTGTGGTGCTCGTCCACCCACAGGTCGCCGGTGCAGCTGAGCTCGACGTCGATCATCGAGTGGGCGGCGAGCGCGGTCAGCATGTGGTCGAGCATGCCGATCCCGGTCACCACGGCCGCCCGGCCGGAACCGTCGAGCGCCACCCGGCAGCGGACGTCGGTCTCGGCGGTGCGCCGCTCGGCCGTGCCCGTCCTGGCCGCGTCCGCGGGCGGCGCGCCTGCACCCCCGACCTCGGCTCCGAGCGCGGCCAGGAGGACGTCGTCGTCGGCCGGTGTCGCCGGGCTGATGCGGATGTGGGTCGCAAGCAGGGGGTCGGCGAAGGTGCGCACGACCAGGCCCTGGTCAAGCAGCCGCTTCGACACCTCCGCCCCCGGCTCGCCGACGTCGACCAGGAGGAAGTTCGTGCACGACTCGCCGACGCCGTACCCGGCGGCGCGCAGGGCGGCGGCCATCCGGTCGCGCTCGGCGACCGTGGCCGCGGCACGCGCCCGCATCTCGTCGGCGTCGCGCAGTGCCAGCGCCGCCAGCGCGACCGAGAAGGACGAGATCGAGGCAGGCGGGCGGATCGCGTCGAGCCGGTGGGCGATGGCGGGCGGGGCGAGGATGTAGCCGATCCGCGCCCCGGCCAGGGCGAAGGCCTTCGAGAACGTGCGCAGGACGACGGTGTTCGGGCGCTCCTGCGCGAGCCGCGCGAGGTCGCGGCCGCCGAACTCGACGTAGGCCTGGTCGATCACGACCAGGCCGCCCCGGTCCGCCACGTCGTCGGCGGTCGCGTCCGCGCCGGTCGGGTTGTGCGGCGCACATACCCACCACAGCCGCACGCGCGAGGACGGCTCGTGGACGAGCGTCGCTCCCGCGAGGCGGGTCACGTTCTCGTACCAGGAGTAGAAGGGCCGGCGGACGTACGCTTCGTCGCCGGGGCGAAGCGCGAGGAGCGCGCACAGCTGAGCGGCCTCGTCGGCGCCGCCCGTCAGGACGACGCATTCGGGATCGAAGCCGGTGTGCTCGCCGATCGCCTGCTTCAAGCCGGCATAGGTGGCGTCGGGGTAGTTCTGCACCGCGACCCGTCCCAGCGTTGCCACCGCCCGGCCGTACCAGGCCGGCGGGATCGCGGACAGGTTCATGTCGAACCGCCGCAGCCGGCCCTCGGGAAGCCCCTCCTCCCAATGGTAGGGCTCGGCGTCCATCAGGTCGGCGCGGATGGGCAGCGACGTGACAGTCATGGGATGAGGTTCTGGATCGGGAGCACGAGCAGCGAACGCGCTCCGGCCGCCCGGAGCGGGGCGAGCATGTCGGCCACGGCGTCGGCGTCCACCACGGCGTGCACGGCGTGCAGACCGCCGCGGGCCAGCGGCAGCACCGTCGGCGACTCCAGGCCGGGCAGCAGCGAGACCACCTGCTGGAGCGAGCGGTCGGGCGCGTTCAGCATCAGGTAGCGCTTGCCGCGGGCGGCGACGACGCTCTCGATGACGGTGGCGAGCTCGTCGGCGACGGCCTGCGCCCGGTCCGCGAGGCCGCGGCGCGCGACCAGCGTGGCCTGCGACTCGAGAACCGTCGCGATCGAGCGCAGGCCGTTCTGGCGCAGCGTGTCGCCGCTCGAGACGAGATCGACGATGCCGTCGGCCGCGTCGAGCCGCGGCGCCAGCTCGACGGAGCCGCGGATGGGGACGGTCTCGACAGCAAGGCCCTGTGCTGCGAAGAACGCGGCTGCGGTGCGCGGATGCGCCGTGGCCACCCGGCCGCCGTCGAGCGCGGCGACGCGGTCGACCTCGCCGTCAGCCGGCACCGCCACCTCGAGCGCGCAGCGGCCGAAGCCGAGCGGGACGAGCTCGTCGACCGCGGCGCCCGACTCGACGATCTGGTCCTGGCCGGCCACCGCGGCGTCGACCGCGCCGTCGGCGGTCCACGCCGGGATGTCGTCGGCGCGGGCGAAGAGCACCTCGATGTCCCACCGCGAACAGTGGGCGTGGAGCGCCCGGCCGTTGACGTCGACCTCGACTCCCGCCGCTCTGGCGAGCTCGAGCGCCGGGGCGTGCAGCCGGCCCTTCGACGGCAGCGCGAGACGGAACGGGCGGGTCACGGCCGCCTCGTGGAGCGGCCGCGGCGGTCGAGCACGAGCCGGTAGCCGCCCTCGCCGTGGCGGAGCCAGTGTGCGACCCGCGTGACCGTCGCCGTCGAGCCGTGCACGGTGCGCGCGACCTCGGCATAGGGGATCCCGCGGTCGAGGAGCTGCGCGGCATGCCAGCGGTGGGCGAGCACCTCGAGCTCGTGGAGCGTGCACACGTCGCGCAGGAAGGCGGCCGCCTCGTCGCGGGTGCGCAGGGCCACGATCGCGTCGCAGAGGTCGTCGACCTCGGGGGTGCGCCAGGTGCTCATCGTGATAGCATTTTAGCATGCTAAAACGTTGGGGCAAGCAGGCTGTGCCGGCGATCGACCTCCTGGGCGGCCGCGTTGTCCGCCTCCGCCAGGGCCGTTACGACCGCGCGACCGTCTACTCGGACGACCCTGTGGCGGTGGCCGAGCGGCTGTCCGGGGCGGGCGCGACGCGGCTCCACGTCGTCGACCTCGACGCGGCGCGCGACGGCCTTCGCCCGCCTGAGCACGGTCGGATCCTGGCCCGGATCGCCGCCCTGCCCGGCGTGCGCCTCCAGCTGGGCGGCGGCATCCGCACCGAGGCGGACGTTGCGGCGGCACTCGAGACAGGTGCCTGGCGGGTGATCGTCGGCACGCTCGCTGCCGAGGACCCCGCGACCGCGGGCCGGCTGGCGCGCGAGACGGGGCGCGTCGTCGCGGCGGTCGACTGTCGCGACGGCAGCGTGCGCGTCCGCGGGTGGGAGGCGGACTCGGGCGCCGATCCGCGGGAGCTCGTCCGCAGGCTCGTCGAGGCCGGCGTGCGCGACGTCGCGGTCACCGCGATCGATCGCGACGGCACGGGCGCCGGGCCGGACGTGGGGCTGATCGGGAGGCTGCGCTCCGAAGTCCCCGGCGAGCTGATCGCCGCGGGCGGCGTCTACGCCCCGGTCGATGTCACCGCCGCGGTGGGTGCCGGGGCCGACGCGGTGGTCGTCGGCCGGGCGCTCTACGAGGATGGGCAGTTCCGCGTTGCATGATCATGCATCTTTCGGTATTCTCATGCGTTCATGCCTGATCGCCGCCAGCTCATCTCCTCCCTGCTCGATCGCCATGCCGTGACGTCCCAGCCGCAGCTCGTCGAGCTGCTCGCCGGCCACGGCGTCCACGTGACGCAGGCGACCGTGTCGCGGGACCTGGAGCGCCTCGGTGCCGTGCGCGTGCGCAAGGGCGGTCACCTGGTGTACGCACTGCCGGCCGAGGACGAGCCCGTCGAGCCGCTGGAGCGGCTCCGGGAGGCGCTCGTGCTCGTGCGGTCGATGGAGCCGTCGGGCAACCTGCTGGTGCTCAAGACCGCGCCCGCGAACGCGATGCCGGTGGCGCGCGCGTTCGACGTCTCGGAGCTTCCGGAGGTCGCCGGCACGGTGGCCGGCGACGACGTCATCCTCGTAGTCGCGCGCGAGCCGCACACGGGCGCCGACATCGCCGCCGTCTGCACCGGGATCCAGACGGGGGCCGTCAGTGCCTGAGCTCGCCCTCGTCGAGGAACGGCCCGGGCTGGGCGGCCTGCTCGGCCGCGACCTGCTGCGGATCGACGACCTCGCGGCCGACGAGCTCCTCGCGCTGCTCGACCTCGCGGACCGGATGAAGGCGCTCCAGCACGAGCGGATCCCGCATCCGTTCCTGCCGGGCCGCTCGCTGGCGATGATCTTCGAGAAGCCGTCGACCCGCACCCGGGTCTCGTTCGAGGTTGGGATGGCGCAGCTCGGCGGGCACGCCGTCCATCTCGCAACCGCGGAGAGCCAGCTCGGGCGCGGCGAGCCGATCGCCGACACGGGCGCCGTGCTCTCGCGCTACGTGGACGCGATCATGATCCGCACGCACGCCCATGGCCGGGTCGAGGAGCTCGCCGCCGCGGCGTCCGTTCCGGTCGTGAACGGCCTCACCGACGAGCACCACCCGTGCCAGGCCCTGGCCGACCTGATGGTGCTGCGCGAGCGCCTCGGCGACCTGGAGGGCCGCCGGCTTGCGTGGGTGGGCGACGGGTTGAACAACGTATGCCACTCGCTCCTCACGGCGGCGGCCATGGTCGGGATGGAGATCGTCGTCGCGTCGCCGGAGGGCTACGCGCCCGACCCGGATGTCGTCGCCGCCGCGGCCGCGCCCGTGACGGTGCTCGACGATCCGTATGCCGCTGTCCAGGGTGCCGACGCCGTCGTCACCGATACGTGGACGAGCATGGGGCAGGAGGAGGAGCGCGACCGGCGCCTGCGCGACCTGGCCGCCTACCAGGTGAACGCGCGGCTGCTGGCGGGCGCGGCGGCGGGTCATGTCGTCCTCCACTGCCTGCCGGCCCACTGCGGCGAGGAGATCACGGAGCACGTGTTGTGGGGGCCGAGCGCGGCCGCCTGGGACGAGGCCGAGAACCGGCTGCATGCGCAGAAGGCGCTCTTGGCGATGATCGTGGAATGACCATGGGGGTGTTGGGTGTCTGAGACCATCGTGCTCGCCTACTCGGGCGGGCTGGACACGTCGGTCGCGCTTCGCTGGCTGGCCGAGGAGTACGGGGCAGAGGTCATCGCTCTGCTCGTGGACGTCGGCCAGGGCGTGGACCGCGAGGCCGTGACGGAGCGCGCGCTTCACGCCGGCGCGACCGATGTGGTCGTCGCGGATGCCCGCGAGGAGTTCGCGCGCGAGTTCGTCCTTCCCGTCCTCCAGGCCGGTGCCCTCTACGAGGGCCGCTATCCGCTGGTCTCGGCGCTCTCGCGCCCCCTGATCGCCCGCCATCTGGTGGCGGTCGCCCGCGACGCGGGAGCCACCGCCGTCGCGCACGGCTGCACGGGCAAGGGCAACGACCAGGTCCGGTTCGAGACCGCCGTCGCGGCGCTCGCGCCCGACCTGGCGGTGCTCGCGCCGGTGCGCGACTGGGGGATGACCCGCGAGCAGGAGATCGCCTACGCCGAGCGCCATGGCATCGAGGTGCCGGTGAAGCGCGGGGCCGCCTACTCGATCGACCAGAACCTGTGGGGTCGCTCGATCGAGGCGGGCCCGCTCGAGGATCCGTGGGTCGCGCCGCCCGAGGAGGCCTATGCGCTCACGCTCTCACCCGAGCGCGCCTTCCACGCACCGCAGGAGGTCGAGGTCACCTTCGAGGCGGGTGTCCCGGTCGCCGTCGACGGCGAGGAGCTGGGCCTGGTCGAGCTGATCGCGCGGGCGGCCGCTCTGGCGGGCGCACACGGGGTCGGCCGGATCGACATGATCGAGAACCGGCTCGTCGGCATCAAGTCGCGCGAGGTGTACGAGACGCCGGCCGCGGCGCTCCTTCTCACCGCCTACGCCGGCGTGGAGGAGCTCGTGTGCGACCGCGATCTGGCCCATATGAAGGCGGAGCTGGCCGCGCGCTACGCGACGCTCGTGTACAACGGCCTGTGGTTCTCGCCGCTGCGCACGGCCCTCGACGCCTTCATGGCCGAGACGTCCGCGGCCGTCACGGGCACGGCGCGGGTGAAGCTCTACCGCGGCTCGTGCGCCGTCTCAGGCCGGCGGGCCGAGGCCGCGCTCTACGACCACGGGCTCGCCACCTACGAGCAGGGCGACGTCTTCCAGCACGGCGCCGCCGCCGGCTTCATCCACATCTGGTCGCTTCCGTCCAAGACGTGGTCGGCCGCCCAACGGTCGAAGGAGGCGGCGCCGGCATGACGACCGCCCTCTGGGCCGGGCGGCTGCCCGGCGGTCTCGACCCCGACGTCAAGGCGTTCACCGCCTCGCTCGCGGTCGACCGCAGGCTCCTGCCGTACGACCTGCGCGCGACGGCCGCGCACGTTCGCATGCTTGCGGCCCAGGGGATCCTCGACACCGAGCTGGCGATGCGGATCGGCGGCGCGCTCGAGACCGTCGAGATCGGCCCTGAGGCTTCAGACGAGGACGTCCACTCCGCGATCGAGCGCGAGCTGGGCGAGCTCGGCCGCTGGGTGCACGCCGGCCGCAGCCGAAACGACCAGGTGCAGACGGCCATGCGGATGTGGGTGAAGGACGCATGCGACGAGCTCGCCGCCGGCATCCGCGAGCTGGCCGGCGCGCTGCTTGACCGGGCAGAGCGCGACGGCACGGCCGTCCTCCCGGGCTACACCCACGGCCAGCGTGCCCAGCCGGTGTGGCTCGGCCAGCACCTGGCCGCCCACGTCTGGGCGCTCACCCGCGACATCGACCGCTTTCGCGCTGTCCACCGCCGCGCCGATGCCTGCCCCTCAGGAGCCGGCGCGCTGGCCGGGTCGAGCCTGCCGCTCGACCCGGCGGCGGTGGCGTCCGAGCTCGGCTTCGCGGCCGTCCACGAGAACCCGATGGACGCGGTGTCCGACCGCGACTACTGCGTCGAGCTCGTCTTCGCCTGCGCGCTTGCGTTCTCGCACCTGTCGCGCATCGCCGAGGAGCTGGTGCTGTGGACGTCGGCGGAGTACGGCTTCGCCGAGCTCGACGACGCCGCGGCGACGGGCTCCTCGATGATGCCACAGAAGAAGAACCCGGACGCGGCCGAGCTCGTCCGCGGCCGGGCGGGAACCGCGGCCGGGCGGCTGGCCGGCCTGCTGGCGACACTGAAGGGACTGCCGCTCGCGTACAACCGGGACCTCCAGGAGGACAAGCGGGCGTCATTCGACGCGGCCGACGACCTGGCCGGCGCGCTGCGGGCGCTCACCGTGTGCGTGCGCGGGCTGACGTTTCACTCGGAGCGGATGGCCGCGGCGGCCGGGGACGGCTGGTGTGTCGCCACGGACGTCGCCGAGGGCATGGTGCGCCAGGGTACGCCGTTTCGCGCGGCACACACGGCCGTCGCCGAGGCGGTCGTCGCGGGCGAGCGCTTCGCGTCACCTGGGCCGGCCGACGCCGCCGCGGCGCGCCAGCCTCTGGAGGCGCTCCGCCTCCAGCTCGCCCGGGCCCGGGCCGCGGTGGTCGATGGCTAGCCGGCGGCCGGGGCTGCGCCGGATCGTCGTCGTCAAGGTCGGGTCGAGCACGATCGTCGACGGCGACGGCCGCGCGCGGGCGGAGGTGATCGAGCGCCTCGCCGCCGAGTGCGCCGGGCTCCAGGCCGGCGGCGTCCCGATCGCCCTCGTCAGCTCGGGGGCCGTGGCGCTCGGGATCGGCGAGCTCGACGGCCGCGCCCGCCGCCGCCGCGCCGTCGGCGACCTCCAGGCCGCGTCCGCGGTCGGCCAGACCCTGCTTCAGGACCACTGGCGGGCGGCATTCGCAGCGCACGGCATCCGTACCGCGCAGGTGCTGCTCACCGAGGCGGACGTCCACCGGCGGGTGTCGTACGTGAACGCGCGCCGGACGCTACGCCGCTTGATCGGCTGGGAGGTTGTCGCGGTGGTCAACGAAAACGACTCGACCGCCACCGACGAGATCACCTTCGGCGACAACGACGCGCTCGCGGCCCAGGTGGCGATCCTGCTCCAGGCCCGGATGCTCGTTCTGCTCACCGACATCGACGGCGTCTACGACCGCGATCCGGCGCTGCCGGGCGCGCGCCGGCTGAGCAGCGTCGACGAGAGCGCCGAGGTCGAGGTGGCGGAGGCCGGCGGCCGGCTCTCGCGCTGGGGCACCGGCGGGATCGGCAGCAAGGTCGCGGCCGCGCGCACGGCGAGTGCCGGGGGTGTCGAGGCCGTGATCGCCTCGGGACTCGAGCCGGGGGCGCTCACCTTCGCCGCGGACGGCGCGGCGGGCACGCGCTTTGCCGCCGCCGCCACGCTGCCGTCGGCGTACAAGCTGTGGCTGCGCCACGGGACGCCGGTGCGCGGCAGCCTCGTGGTCGACGACGGGGCACGGCAGGCGGTGGCCGAGCGCGGCACGAGCCTCCTCCCGGTCGGGCTCGTGGAGGTCGACGGCTCGTTCGACGCCGGAGACGCCGTCGAGCTCGTCGGGCCCGACGGGAGCCGGTTTGCGATCGGCGTCAGCCGCTACCAGGCCCGGGAGCTGGCGGGACTCGCGGGCAGGCGCGGCCTCCCGGAGGCCGTGCGCCGCGACGATCTGGTGCTGGTTTGAGCGCGACCGGCGTCACTCGATCTCCGGGCGCCCGGGCGCGTGAGGCGTCCCGCACCCTGGCCGCGCTCGACGGGTCGGCCAGGAACGCCGCGCTGGCAGCCGTCGCGGCGGCGCTGGAGCGGCGCACGGAGGAGGTGCTCGCCGCCAACGCGGAGGACGTCGCCGGCGCCGAGGGGCAGACGACCGCCATCGTGGACCGGCTCCGGCTCGACCACGCCCGCGTCGCCGGCATCGCCGCGGGCGTCCTCGCCATCGCCGAGCTGCCGGATCCAATCGGGGCCGTGCTGCGCGACTTCACGCTCGAGAACGGCATTCGCATCCGCAAGCTCCGCGTCCCGCTGGGCGTCGTGATGGTCGTCTTCGAAGCGCGCCCGAACGTCGCGGTCGACGCCGCCGCGCTCTGCGTCAAGTCGGGCAACGCCTGCATCCTGCGCGGCTCGCGGCTCGCTGCGCGGACGAACGCCGTCCTGGTCGAGATCGTCCGCGACTCGCTCCAGGCGTCCGGCGTCCCGGCCGATGCGGTCGTGCCCGTCGGCGGCGGGCACGAGGCGCTCGACGAGCTGCTCGCCGATCCGGCCACCGCCGATGTCGTCATCCCGCGCGGTGGCGAGGAGCTGAAGAAGCGGCTCCTGCGCGACTCGCGGATCCCCGTGCTCGCAGCGGCGGGAGGGAACTGCCACGTCTACGTCGACGCCGCCGCCGACGCGGCCGCCGCGGTCGCGATCGCCGTCAACGCCAAGACGCAGCGCCCCGGCGTGTGCAACGCGGCCGAGACGCTCCTCGTCCACCGCGACCGGCCGGAAGTCCGCGAGGAGATCTGCGCTGCGCTCGCGGCTGCCGGCGTCGAGCTCCTGGAGGGTGAGGAGGCGTGGGAGACCGAGTTCCTCGACCTCCGCATGGCGGTGCGGACGGTCGACTCGCTCGACGAGGCGATCGAGCACGTGAACCGCTACGGCACCGGTCACTCCGAGGCGATCGTCACGGAGGACGCCGAGGCCGCAGCCCGCTTCGCAAACGAGGTGGACGCGGCCGCCGTCTACGTCAACGCCTCGACCCGCTTCACCGACGGTGGCGAGTACGGGATGGGCGCCGAGATCGGGATCTCGACCTCGCGCCTGCACGCCCGCGGGCCGATCGGCCTCGAGGAGCTCACCACCACGAAGTACGTCGCCTGGG
>DATIDU010000029.1:0-5424 GCA_035456145.1 Gaiellales bacterium
TCCTTGTCGATGCGGCTTCTGGGAGTTGGACGGTCGTGGATGGAACAGGTTGGCAGCGGCTCCGCGGTGGGCGCGGGCGCATCAGGGCACGAAGACAGGACGACGGGCCGCAGCCCGTCTCGTCCCCGTCCGTCCGCCGGCGACCGCGCCGAGCTCACCTGCACTGGTCGCTACGAACCACCGGCCGACCGTAGCACATTTCACACGTCCGCAATAGGGCGGTGGGGAGCGGCAGGCGCCGGCGCGGCGACGGCGGCGAGAAGACCGAGCACGACGTCCTCCCTCCACGGCCGGGCGGCGATCTGCGCGCCCACCGGGAGGCCCACGGCGGCCGTGTCTTCGGCCGGAACCACGGCGGTTACGGGCGCGACGCCGGCCGGGTAGCCGAGCAGGTTCCAGAGCGAGGCATAGCTCTGGCCGCGCACGACCTCGTGGCTCGTTCCGTGGCGGACGGCGGGTACGGAGTGGACCGGGCCGAGGACGGCATCGAGCCCCTCGGCGTCGAGGGTGGCTGCGAACGAGCGGCGGTACGCGGCGATGCGGCGGGCGAGGGCGTCCGCGCCGGCGGTGTCGAGGGCGCGGCCGCGGGCAGCCTCGCGTGCGGCGGCGACTCGCGGGTGGGCGGCCGTGCCCGCCAGCATGCGCTCGATGGTCTCACCGCCGTCCGAGACGAACACCGCGTCGGAGAGCTCGAGCGCGTGGTCAGCGGCGGGAGGCGCGAACGGGATAACGTGGGCGCCGGCGTCTTCGGCAGCGGCCGCCGCGAGCGCGACCGCGCGGCGGACGGACGGCGAGGGGTCGTCGACGCCGTTCGTGACGATCACGCCGACCCGGAGGCCACGGGGCGGCGCGATGCCGGCGGGCGCGCCGGCGTCGAGGGCGGCGAGCACGAGCTCGATGTCGGCGACATCGCGGGCGAAGATGCCCGGCTGGTTCGCGATCCACGGGAAGGATGCGAAGAGGCGCTCGTCGAGGCTGCCTTCGAGGGAGAGCCGGCCCGCGGTCGGCTTGAGCGCCGCGATGCCGCAGCAGTGCGCCGGCTGGCGGACGCTCCCGCCGAGATCGGTGCCGATGGCGACCGGAACGACACCGGCAGCGACGAGCGCGGCGTCCCCGCCGCTCGAGCCTCCGGGGGAGCGGTCGAGCGCGTGCGGGTTCGCCGTGCGGCCGTAGACGGGGTTCTCCGTCTCGGCGAACCAGAGCAGCTGGGCGACGTTGCCCTTCGCGATCGGAACGGCGCCGGCGGCACGCAGGGCGGCGACGAGGCGGCCGTCTGCGCGGGCGCGGGCGGCCGTGAGCGCCTCCACTCCCCCGCTCGACGGCGTGCCCGCGAGATCGAGCGACTCCTTCACGCTCACGGGGACGCCGGCGAGCGGGAGGCCGGCGGTGCCGGCGCGGTCGAGGCGGCGGGCGTCCGCGGCTGCCTCCTCGTAGAACGGCACGGCGACGGCGTTCAGGCGCGGCTGGGACGCCTCGGCGCGGGCGAGCGCGGCGGCGACCGTCTCGGCTGCGGTGACGAGGCCGGCGCGAATGCGCCGGCCGAGCGCTGCGGCGGTCTCGGGCAGGTGTGGCGCTCCGGCGGCCATGGCGCCGGCGATCGTTGCATAGGCCGCCTGGCGCAGGCGGGGCGTCCAGATCGAGAATTCGTGGTAACCACGAGCATCGATCAGCACACTCCCCGATGCCCGGGGAGGACGACGGTGCCACGCTTTGTCTGCTGACGCAGATATCAGAAGGGGTGATGGGCCATGACTGTGCTGGTCGCAGCCGCGAGCAAACACGGGGCCACCCAGGAGATCGCCGGGCGGATCGGTGCCACCCTTGCCGAGCACGGGGTCGGTGTCGAGGTCAGGGAGCTCGGGGACGTCGACGACCTCCGCGGCTACGACGCGTTCGTTGTCGGGAGCGGCATCTATCTCGGGAACTGGCTGAAGGAGGCGCGTCGCTTTGTCGACGCCCACGCGGCCGAGCTCGCCCAGCACCCGACCTGGCTGTTCGCCAGCGGCTCCATCGTCGGAGATCCGCCACGCGGCGACGACCCCAATGCCCTTCGGGCCGGTCTCGCCGAGAAGCTGATGGCGAAGACGGGAGCGCACGAGCACAAGCTCTTCGCAGGGAGGGTGGACATGAGCAGGCTCGGCATGCTCGAGAAGGCCGCCGTGCGCGGCGCCCACGCCACCGAGGGCGATCACCGCGATTGGCGGCAGATCGACGACTGGGCGGCTGGTGTCGCACGGTGCCTCGAGGAGCGCTAGAGCGGCCGTTGCGGCGTCACGTGTAGCGGACGCGCCGCGTGACGTCGAGGTGCTCTCGGCCTCTTGGCCTCCCTGGTGGCTGCTGTGACCGCCAGGGCGCCAACAACAGCCGCCGACACCCCGATCACTGCCTTGATCACCAGAGCCGTGTCGAACAGGCTCCAGCCGGGTTCGGAGGTGTCTGCCCCGAACACGAGGAAGAGCTTGTTGATCACGAGCGTAAAGCCGTCGAACGCAAACAGCGCACCTGAGCCGACCCAGGTGAGAGCAACCGGTAGCCAGAACCGGGTCTGATATCCCCATCTCCCGGCCAGGCCCAGCAGCCCGACGACCGCCACCGCAGCCCCAGCTCCCCGCGACACCTGGAGCGGCCGCGACGCGTTCGTCCCCACCTCGGAGAGCCCCAACGAGCCGCCGCCCGCCCAATACGCGAACACCGCCACCACGACGACGGCCGCCCCGGCAACGACCTGCGCCATCACCGCCACGTGACCGTCGCGCCATGCCATCACGCGGTCTCCCGACGCACCAATGTCGCCCGTACGCTCGCCCAGAAGCCGGCCCCACCGCGCCCGCACGTGGCAGCCGAAGGCGAGCGCAAGTGCGACTCCCTGCACCGCGAACGCCGAATAGACCACGGCGTACACCCACGGCTCGATGCCGCCGGCGCCTTCGCTGGTGGCCTTCGACATGGGCGAGAACAGGCCGAGCAGCACCGCGCCCACGACCACCTGGAACAGCATCCCCGTCGCCATCCACACCGGGAAGAGCAGCAGCCACGCCGGGACCCGGCGCGCCCACGGCCGGGTAAGGCCCAACACCAGCAGCAGACCCGCGAGCTGGATCACACCCATCAGGGCGTTCCCCGCCACCCACGCGGGGTCATCGAGCAATGACCGATCGGCGATGCCCACGGGCATGCCGAGCGTCCACGCCACTTTCAAGGCCAGGTACGGCAGACAGGCAGCCGCCGAAATCCACGCGGCTGCCGTGCCAAGCCGGCCAAACCCTCTCGCCCGATCCGGGACATTCACGTCGCTCATGCGCGACCTCTCCCTGATGGGAGCATCGTCCACGGGCAGGAACCCGGCATCGGGGCGAGCACGGCTCCCGAATCCGGACATTCGCGGACAGACGATCCGTATGTCCCCGCCGGGCGCTTACGCGTCGTACGCGAGCCTGAGCCCGGCGAAGATCTGCCGGCGGATCGGGAGGTCCCAGTTTCGGAACGTGTGCCGCCCCACCTTGCCGTGGGTGGCCCACGAGCCGCCCCGAAGGACGCGGTAACGGCCGGTGCCGAAGAAGACCGCCGAGTAGCCGTCATACGGGAACGCCCTGAAACCGGGGTACGGCTCGAAGCTCGACGACGTCCACTCCCACACCTGGCCGACGTAGGAGAGCCGCGCCACCGCCCGCTCCCACTCCGGCTCGGTGGGAAGGCGCCCGCCGGCCCACCGCGCGTAGGCCTCCGCCTCGTGGAACGAGATGTGCTGCACCGGCTCGTCGGGCGGGAGCGGCTCGACCCGTCCGAACCGCACGCGTGCCCAACCGGCCCGAGTCGGCCGCCAGTACATCGGCGGCTCGGCTCCCTCGGCGACGAAGCGGGCGTACTCGGCGTTCGTCACCGGATGGGTGTCGATCGCAAACGCGCCGGTCCGCTCGACGTGGGCGGGCTGCTCGTTGTCGTAGGCCCACCCGAAGTCGTCGCACCCCATCACGAACTCGCCGGCGTCGAACGTCGCCACACCGGGTGTGTCCTCGACCACCGCGGGCCGCCACAGCTCGGCGAACGGATGGACGAGGTCCTCCCGGATCTGGAGCGCCTGGAGCATCGTCTCGTTGTGCTGGTGCTCGTGCTGGATCACCATGTGGTAGGCGTAGCCGCCGCGCCGCAGCGGCTCTCCGTCGGGGAAGCGCTCGCCCGGCAGGCGACGCAGCACCCGCCCGCGCACGTGCGCGATGTAGTCGTAGGCGTCCGTCGGAGCCAGGAGCCCGAGCTCGGCGCGCTCCGACCGCTCGTGCTCGCACGCCGTGTAGATATCGTCGAAGCGCTGCTCGGTCGGCTGCTCGCCGTGGAGCGTGCGCAGGAGCCACAGCTCCTCCTGGTGGCCGATGTGCGCCAGATCCCAGACGAGGGGCGAGAGGATCGAGGACGGCTGGGCGTTCAGATCGGCGTCGGAGAGCGGCGCGAGCGCGCGCAGCGTTCGCCAGCGCGCCTCCTCAAGCGCCGAGGCGATCTGCGTCGAAAGCTCGCTGGTGTGAATGCCGGCCGGCATCCGCGGCAGTATCACAGAGCGGATCGTTCCCCTCAGGGGGCGGGGCTACACTCGCCGCCATGATCACCGCCCACACGGACGTCGTCGGAAGCCTGCTGCGCCCGCCGGAGCTGCTCGCCGTCCGCGACCGCTTCGACCGCGGCGAGGCCTCCGCCGCCGAGCTGAAGCGAGCGGAGGACCGGGCGGTCGACAACGCCGTCCGCCTCCAGGAGGACGCGGGGATCGAGGTCGTGACCGACGGCGAGATGCGGCGGCTCTCGTTCCAGAGCGGCCTCCCGGACGCCGTCTCCGGGTTCGGCCGGGTGCCGCTCGAGGCCTATCTGTGGGGCGACTGGCACGGCGACGAGGTGGGCGACCGCGCCACCGAGCGCCCGCAAGGCGTGGGCGTACGTGAGCCGCTGCGGCGTCTCCGCCACATCGCCGCGGAGGACTTCACCTACCTGCGCGGGCGCGCGACGGCGATCCCGAAGGTGACGCTCACGAGCCCGAGCCTCTACGCCAACCTGTGGTCGCCGGAGCACTCGCGCGACGCCTACCCGACGCTCGACGCCTTCCTCGAGGACGTGGCCGCCCTGACCCGCGGCGAGGTCGGCGAGCTCGCGCGGCTCGGCTGCACGTACATCCAGCTCGACGCGCCCCACTACCCGCTCCTGATCGACGCCCGCACGCGCGCCTTCTACGAGGCGCAGGGCTGGTCGGTCGAGCAGTGGCTCGACCGCGGGATCGAGCTCGACAACTGGGTGATGGACGGCCACCCCGGCGTCACGTTCGGGTTCCACCTCTGCCGCGGGAACCAGGGCAGCCGCTGGCTCGCCGAGGGCGGCTACGAGCCGATCGCCCGGCGGGTGTTCGCGGGCATCGCTGCCCATCGCCTCCTGCTCGAGTACGACGAC
>DATIDU010000030.1:0-3070 GCA_035456145.1 Gaiellales bacterium
CAATTCGACGCTGGCGCGCCTCGACGATCAGGCCATTTTGCCCTCGCCCGGCAAACGCCTGGCCTTCACCACCGACTCGTACGTGGTGACGCCGCTCTTCTTTCCCGGCGGCGACATCGGCGAGCTGGCGGTCAACGGCACCGTCAACGACCTCGCGGTCGCGGGCGCGCGCCCGCTGGCGCTGAGCGTCGCGCTGGTCCTCGAGGAGGGCCTCGAGGCCGCCGCGCTGCGGTCCGAGGTCGACGCGATGGCGGCCGCCGCCGAGGCCGCGGGCGTGCGCATCGTCGCCGGCGACACGAAGGTCGTCGAGCGCGGCCACGCCGACGGGATGTACGTCTGCACGACCGGGATCGGCCGCCGCGACCCGCGCGCCGCGCTGGCCCCCGATGCCATCCGCCCGGGCGACCGGATCCTCGTCTCGGGGTCGGTCGGCGAGCACGGGACGGCGATCATGCTCGCCCGCGGCGAGCTCGGCCTCGAGTCGTCGGTCGAGTCCGACACACGCCCGCTGTGGCCGGCCGTCGACGCGGTCCTCCAGGCCGGCGGGGCGGACGTCCGCTGCCTGCGCGACGCCCCGCGCGGAGGGGTGGCGTCGGTGCTCAACGAGCTCGCGCGGGCGTCCGGCGTCGCGATGGTCGTGCGCGAGGGCGACGTGCCCGTGCTGCCGGAGGTCGCGGGGGCCGCCGAGCTGCTGGGCATCGACCCCATGTACGTCGCCAACGAGGGGACGATGGTCGTGTTCGTCGCCCCCACCGCCGCGCCGGGTGTCCTCGCGGCGCTGCGCTCCACGCCCGGGGGCGCCCGCGCGGCCGAGATCGGCGAGGTGCGGGTGGAGCCGCCCGGCATGGTGCTCGTCGAGACGGCGTTCGGCGGGCGGCGCGTCATGGACCAGCTCGTCGGGGACCCGCTGCCGAGGATCTGCTGAGACGCCATGCACGAGCTCGCCATCGCGCAGGCCATCGCGGACGTCGCGGCGGCCCACGCGCGCGGGCGGCGGGTCGTGCGCGTCGAGGTCCGCGTCGGGCACCTGCGCCAGGTCGTGCCCGACGCGCTGGCGTTCGCCTTCGAGCTCGTCGTGCAGGGCACGGCGGCCGACGGCGCGGAGCTGGCGCTCGAGGAGGTGCGGCCCGGCGGGCGGTGCCGCGCGTGCGGGCGCGACGGCGCGCTGGAGGCGCTGCCGCTCGCCTGCCCGGCGTGCGGGAGCTTCGACGTCGACCTGCAGCGGGGCGAGGAGCTGCTCGTGGACGCGATCGAGATCGAGGAGAGCGAAGAGGAGACGGCGATGGGCGAGGCGGTGGCGAGGTCATGAGCGCGCAGGAGCAGGCCGCGGGCGTCGAGGAGGTCCACATCCTGTGGATCTCGGAGGGGATGAGCTGCGACGGGGACTCGGTCTCCATCACCGCCGCCAGCCTTCCGAGCATCGAGGACGTCCTGCTCGGGGCGATCCCCGGGCTCCCGAAGGTCCACCTGCACAACAAGGTGCTGGACCCGTCGCTCGGCGGCGAGGACTTCCTGCGCCCCTACCGGGCTGCGCTGCGCGACGAGCTCGGCGCCCCGTTCGTGCTCGTCATCGAGGGCTCGATTCCCAACGAGAAGATCAACGGGGACGGGTACTGGACGTCGTTCGGCAACGACGAGGCGACCGGCGAGCCGCTCACGCTCAACTGGTGGATCGACGGGCTGGCGCCGAAGGCGTGGGGCGTCGTGGCGTGCGGGACGTGCGCGACCTACGGCGGGATCCACGCGATGGCGGGCAACCCCACGGGCTCGATGGGCCTCGCCGACTACCTCGGCTGGGACTTCCGCTCCGCCGGCGGGCTGCCGATCGTCAACGTCCCCGGCTGCCCGGTGCAGCCCGACAACTTCATGGAGACGCTCACCTGGCTGCTCTACCAGGCCGCCGGGCTGGCGCCCGTGATCCCGCTCGACGACCAGCTGCGCCCGACGTGGCTCTTCGGCAAGACCGTCCACGAGGGCTGCGATCGCGCCGGCTACTACGAGCAGGGCGACTTCGCGCTGGACTACAACTCGCCGAAGTGCCAGGTCAAGATCGGCTGCTGGGGGCCGGTCGTCAACTGCAACGTGCCCAAGCGCGGGTGGATGGACGGCATCGGCGGCTGCCCGAACGTCGGCGGGATCTGCATCGGCTGCACGATGCCCGGCTTTCCCGACAAGTTCATGCCGTTCATGGACGCGCCGCCCGGCGGCGGCCTCTCGTCGGCCGTCCAGGGCGTCTACGGGCCGACGATCCGCAGGCTGCGGAGCATCACGAACAGCACGCAGAACAAGGAGCCGCGGTGGCGCCACAACCGCGGCGAGCTGACCACCGGCTACCAGCCGCGCTGGGGCAACTAGGAGAGGCGGGCACGATGGCCACGCGAGAGAGGGTCGACCCGCAGGCGCCCAACATCGTCGACATGTCCTGGGACCCGATCACCAGGATCGTCGGCAACCTCGGCATCTACACGAAGATCGACTTCGCCAACCGCGAGGTCGTGCACTGCCAGAGCACGTCGTCGATCTTCCGCGGCTACAGCGTCTTCATGAGGGGCAAGGACCCGCGCGACGCGCACTTCATCACCAGCCGCATCTGCGGCATCTGCGGCGACAACCACGCGGTCTGCTCGATCTACGCGCAGAACATGGCCTACGGCATCAAGCCGCCGCCGCTGGCCGAGTGGATCATGAACCTCGGCGAGGCGGCCGAGTTCATCTTCGACCACATCATCTTCCAGGACAACCTCGTGTTCGTGGACTTCTGCGAGCAGATGGTCAGGGACACGAACCCGAGCGTCCTGGCGAAGGCCGAGAAGGCGGAGGCGCCGAACGCGTCGGTCCACGGGCACCGGACGATCGCCGACATCATGCGCGCGTTCAACCCGTTCACCGGGTCGATGTACCAGGAGGCGCTCGTCATGAGCCGCCTGACACGCGAGATGTTCTGCCTGATGGAGGGGCGCCACGTCCACCCCTCGACGCTCTACCCGGGCGGAGTCGGCACGGTGCCGACCATCCAGCTGATGACCGACTACCTCACCCGGCTGATGCGGTACGTCGAGTTCATGAAGCG
>DATIDU010000031.1:0-7491 GCA_035456145.1 Gaiellales bacterium
GGCGGCGAGCGGTTCGTGCCACCGTGGGCGCAATGACCGCCCGATCGGGGGATTCGTCCGTCGCCGCCGTGTGCGAATCTGCACCCGGGTCATGGACGACGTCGTCTACGCGCAGGTGCAGTTCAACCTCTACCGGCCGGGCGAGTGGGTGACCGTCGGCGCGGGGATCGAGGACGAGGTCGTGCGGGTGGCGGCAAGCGGGCTCTACGGCCGCGTCGCCAGCCCGGCCGGCGACGTGCCCTACCGCGTGCGCGTGCACAAGGCGGTTGACGAGAGCGAGGAGCTCCAGGCCGCGATCGACCTGCGGATCAGCGCGGGCTGGGAGACGGTTCCGCGGTGAGATCCTCGAGCGCGTCGAGCCAGCTCTCGTAGTAGGGCTGGTCGGGCCGCGCGGCGATCGCCGCCTTCAGGCGGTCGCGGAACTCGTCCCAGTCGACACCCATGCGCTCGGCCGCGACCACGGCCATCGCGAACGCCCGCGCCTGCCACGGCGCGGTGAAGGGCTCGTCTGCATCGCGGTCGATCACCCGGCGACGGCCCGGACGCGCGGGACGGCGACGCCGATCATGCAATCGCGGGTGACGAGGCCGGCGAGGTCCTCCTCAGACATCCCCTCGGTGCCCTCCGGCCGCATCGGCAGCACGATGTAGCGCAGGTCGGCACTCGAGTCCCAGACCCGGATCTCCGTGCCCTCCGGCAACTCGAGCCCGAACTCGGCGAGCACCGCACGCGGCTCGCGCACGACGCGCGAGCGGTAGGGCGGGCTCTTGTACCAGACGGGGGGGATCCCGAGGATCGGCCACGGGTAGCAGGAGCACAGCGTGCACACGATGACGTTGTGCACGCCGGGCGTGTTCTCGACGCAGCGGATGTGCTCGCCCTCCATGCCGCCGTAGCCGAACTCGGCCGCCGCCGCGGCGCCGTCGGCCAGGAGCCGCTCCCTGTAGGCGGGATCGACCCACGCGCGCGCGATCATCCGCGCCCCGTTTCGCGGCCCGATCTCGTTCTGGAACGCGTCGATGACGGCATCGATCGCGTCGGTCGAGGCGAGCCCCTTCTCGATCAGCACCGTCTCGAGCGCCGCCGTGCGGAGCTCCTGCGGCGTCTTGGGACGGATGTGGTGGTGCGAGCCGCTCATTCCGGCCCCGCCGCCGGAGCAGCGCCCGCGTAAACAGCAGCGCCGAGCTGCTCCATCAGGCCGAGATCGTCTCGGTGGTTCCAGATCTCGATGACCTTGCCGTGCTCGCCGAACCGGAAGATGTTCACGCCCGAGAACTCGGCCGGCCGGCCGGTCGGCGGTTGGCCACCCCAGCTCCCGGTGTTCGTACCGGCCGCCGTCCAGCGGGCCGCGACAAGGTCGTCCTCCGCCAGCACGAGGTCGACCCTCCACCGGAGGTCGGGAAAGGCCTGCCGGAACTGCTCTGCGATGCGCGCCTGCCCGGCAGCGCCGGGCTCCGCCTGCGCCGGTCGAAGGTCGTGACGGACGTAGTCGCCGGCGAACACATCGCTCGCGAATGTGACGTCTCCGCCGCCCCACACCTCTTCGTAGAAGCGACGCACGAGTCGCTTGTTTGCCTCAGCGTCCATCCAGGTGAGTCTCCCACAGATCCACGAACACCCGATGCCCCGGCCCGGGGTCGTCCCAGAGGTCGGTCGATTCGAACCCGACCGTGTACCAGGCCTGCGGGACGATGCGGCCGCCCTCGGTCTCGTAGACGTCCAGGATCGGACGCGGCGGGTGCACCGATTCGATAACGCCGGGCGAGCCGCGCAGGTACGCCGGGCAGCGGGAGTGCCCCGGCGAGGCGCGCCGCGAGACGGTGACGCGGTCGCCCGGCGCAAACCGCGGAGGCGGCGCCGCGAAGCCCGGCTCCTCGTGAGGCGTGAGCCGGCGCATGGCGGCGGCGACGTTTTCGGGGTCGGAGCGGGCCGGCACCGGATCGCCTGCCGCGACGCGCGCCGCGGCCGCGTCGAGCTCCGCCTGCGTGAAGGCGCCCGACTCGACACCGTTTCGCTCCATCGACGCGAGCCAGTGCTCGTAGTACGAGGTCGTGAGGTACTCGATCGCGCCCATCCGCTCGATCGACCAGCGAAACGCCGGCCCCACACGCGCTGCCACCTCCATGCCGTGCACGCGCCCCTCCCACTCCTCATGGAACGGCGGCTCGTCCTCCTCGCGGACGACCGGGCCGAAGCCCTGCTTGCCGCCGAGGTCGTGCGTGCCGTCCACGCCACGGACCCTAGCCGACCGCCCGACTAGCGTTCCCGCGACAGCCCGTGGGCGCGCCGTGGACAGACCTGCTCGATCCTGCCCGCGACGCGCTGGAGCGGGCGTGCCCGATCGAGCTGCACCCGCGCGCGCTCGATCGCCTGGCCGCGCTCGCTGCGGAGCCCGGCGACGAGCCGCGACCGACGCTCGAGGTGCACACCGGGTATGTGTTCGGGGTCTTCCTGGTGGCGGTGGCGGTGCCCGACGAAGACCTCGTCTATTACCAGGAGGTCGACGTCGTCATCACGCCTGACCACCTCCTGACGGTCAGGAAGACGCCGCCCGGCCGGCCGCCGTTCGACCCCGAGGGCGTGCACGAGGCGCTCACCGACGACCACAGCGCCGGCATGGTCGCCTACCAGCTCGTCGACGACGTCGCCGAGAGCTACCTCGACCTGGTCGACGACCTGAACAACGAGATCGACGAGCTCGAGGACGCGATCGAGACCTGGCCCGGCCCGCAGATCCGCGCGCGCTTGTCCGCGCTCCGCCACGACATGCTCCGGATCCGGCGGACGCTCGCGCCGACCCGCGACGCGGTCCGGCGCGTGGTCGACAACCGCGTCGATCTCGAGGGCGGCGTCGAGGTCTTCTCGCAGGACGTCGAGCTCCACTTCGCCGACGCCTACGACAAGCTCCTGCGCGCGTCCGAGGGGCTCGAGCTCTGCCGTGACCTCGTCGCCGGCGCCCGCGACTACTACCAGTCGATGGTCGCCCAGGACCAGAACGAGGTCGTGAAGCGGCTGACCGCCGTCGCGTCGATCCTGCTCCTGCCGACGTTCATCGTCGGCCTCTACGGCCAGAACTTCAGGGACATCCCCGAGTTCCGCTGGGGCTGGGGCTACTGGTGGTCGTGGGGCCTCATCATCGCCACGACGGCCGCGCAGATCGTCTACTTCCGCCGCAAACGCTGGCTGTGAGTGACCTCCGGGTGGAGGTGCTGGACGGCCCGGCGACGTCGCGGATCGCAGCCGACCTGCGCGCGATCTACCTTGCCGCGCTCGCGCAGCCGCCGTTCGCGGAGGGCGAGGAGCAGGCCGACGCGTTCGCGGCGGAGCTGGCGGACGAGGTCGAGGAGCCGGGATTCCGGTGCTGCGTGGCGCTGGCCGACGACGGGCCGGTCGGCTTCGCCTACGGCTGCCCGGCGTTCACGACCGAGCCCGAGGACGCCTGGACGCGCGAGCTCGTCGACTGCGTGGGGACGGCGGTGGCTCGCGACTGGATCCGTGCGCAGTTCGCATTCATCTGGACCGCGGTACGGCCCGAGCAGCAAGGCCACGGACTCGGACGGCGGCTGCACGATGCGCTGCTCGACACGGCGACCGAGCCCCGCGCGTGGCTCGTCACGTATCCCTTCGACTGCCCCGCGGTGCGGCTCTACCGGCGCCGGGGATGGGTCGAGCTCGGCCGCGGCCCGCTCGGCATGGGCTCCGCGGAGCGGATCGTCATGGGGCTTGAGCTGGGCGCCTAGCCTTCGAACCAGGCGGCCAGCCAGCGCGCCTGATCGGCCAGCCGGTCGATGACGGCCTCGTCCACGTCCGCGCCCGCCGCCGCGACCACCAGCGAGTCGCCGGTGTCGACGTTGTTCTCCAGGTCGAAGATCAGACTGGGCTGCTCCATGCACCAGTCGACGAGCTCGGAGTCAAGCAGACGCTGGACGGCGTCGTCAGGCGTGGAGTCGGCCACCCGCAGCCGGAAGCGGCTGTCGAACGCGGGATCGGCCTCGCGCACCCGGTGGTCGTCGTGGCGCAGGAGCCGCGAGAGCCAGCTCCCTTCCGAAAACTCGGCGGGATGGATCGTCACGCGCGGCCACGCCGGAGCGTCGACCTCGACCAGGAGGACCGTGAAGGCGGCGGTGGTGAGGCCCGTGTCGCCGGGCACGGGGAGGCCGGCGGCGTCGACGTAGAGGTCGAAGAGCCGGGCCGGGCGGCCGTCCAGCTCGCCCTCGTGGATGTCGGTGGCCACGTCGATCACGCCCTGGCGCAGGAGCGGCGTCTCGCCCTGCAGCTTGCGCTCCGACGGCGTGAAGCCGTGGGCGGTCGCCCACTGGGCGATGACGGTCGCGTCGGTGTCTGGGTCGGCCATCGCGGCAAAGCGTAGACCGCCGATGCAACATTCGGGTCTGACCCCGATGTTGCAGCGGTTGATGGGAGTGGTGCTCGTGGCGGTGGTCGCGACCGCGTGCACGCACGGCGGCGCGCCGCCGGGGCATCCGCATGCCGCCGGGCGTCCGTGCACCGGCGCGGTACCGCCCGCCCGGGTCCAGCACGTGATCACGATCGTCATGGAGAACCACGGCTTCTCGCAGGTCGAGGGCCACTCGCCCTTCCTGAACGCCCTGGCGCGCCGGTGCGGGCTCGCCACCAACTACCACGCCGTCACGCATCCGTCCCTTCCGAATTACCTGGCGATCGTCTCGGGGTCGACGCAGGGCCTTGACGGATCGGACTGCCCGCCCGGTGCGGGCTGCCAGAGCGACGGGCCGAGCATCTTCTCGCAGACGTCGTGGCGGGCCTACGCCGAGAGCATGCCGGGGGCGTGCGCCCACGAGAACGCGGGCGACTACGCGCCCCGCCACAACCCCGCCGTCTACTTCACCGCGGTCGCGGCCCGGTGCGCGCAGCAGGACGTCCCGCTTCCGCGCCTCCTCTCCGACCTGCGCTCGGGCGACCTCGCCTCCTACAGCTTCGTCACGCCCAACCTGTGCTCGGACGAGCACGACTGCCAGATCTCCGACGGCGACCGCTGGCTGGCGCGCTGGGTGCCTCGGATCGTCCGTTCGCCCGCCTACCGCGACGGCACGACGGTGCTCTTCATCACCTACGACGAGGACGACCACGCGGAGGACAACCGCGTCTACACCGTGGTCGTGGCGCCGTCGGTTCGACCGGGAACCACCTCGGGCGAGGCGTTCACCCACTACTCGCTCCTGCGAACGCAGGAGGAGCTCCTCGGCCTGCCGCTGCTCGGCCAGGCGGCGGCGGCGACGAGCATGCGCGCCGCATTCCGCCTGGGCTGACCGGGCCCGACCGGCAGCTGTGTGACAATTGTGTCGCGGGCCGGATGCGCGAAATCCACCGTGCTACCCTGCCGCCCCGGTAATGGGAAAACAGCTTGTCATCGCCGAAAAACCGTCCGTCGGACAGGACTATGCACGCGCGCTCGGCGGCGGCTTCCAGAAGCACGAGGGGTACCTCGAGTCCGACGACCGGGTCGTCTCGTGGGCGATCGGGCATCTCGTCGAACTGGCGGAGCCCGAGGACTACGACGAGTCGCTGAAGCGGTGGTCGATCAAGACCCTGCCGGTCCTGCCGGACGAGTTCAAGCTGCGCCCGGACGCGCGCAACAAGAAGCAGCTCGACATCCTGAAGCGGCTCATCAAGCGCGACGATGTCGACGACATCGTGAACGGCTGTGACGCCGGCCGCGAGGGCGAGCTGATCTTCCAGTACATCATGGACGTGGCGAAGACGCGCAAGCCCGTCCAGCGCCTGTGGGTCTCGTCGATGACGCAGGAAGCGATCCGGGATGGGTTCGAGAACCTGCGGCCGGGCGAGGAGATGCAGCCCCTCGCCGCGGCGGCCCGCTCCCGCTCCGAGGCCGACTGGCTCGTCGGGATGAACGCCACCCGCGCCGCGACCGTGAAGGGGCGCGCGCTGGGCGGCGTCGTCTCGCTCGGGAGGGTGCAGACGCCGACGCTGGCGCTGATCGTGCGCCGCGACCTCCAGATCGACGCGTTCGTCCCCGAGACCTACTTCCAGGTCGACGCCCGCTTCGGGCTCGAAGGGCCTCGCGCATACGTCGGCCGCTGGTTCGAGGGCAAGGAGGACCGCACCTCCGAGCGCGAAATCGCCCAGGCCGTCGCGGCCGCTGCGGGGGGCGCCCCGGCGAAGGTCGCGAGCGTCAAGCGCACCGAGCGCAAGACCCGCCCGCCGCTCCTCTACGACCTGACGAGCCTCCAGCGCGACGCGAACAGCCGCTACGGGCTCTCCGCCCAGCGCACCCTGGCAGCGGCGCAGCGGTTGTACGAGGGCTCAACGGCCGGCGCGGTCATCACCTACCCGCGCACGCGGTCGCAGTTCCTGCCGGGCGACATGATCCCCGCGCTCAAGCCGACGGCCCGCAGCCTCACCGGCATCCCGGCCGTGCGCGAAGCGGCGGCCTACGTCGCCGGGCTCGACGTGCTCCCGCTCGCGCGGGTCGTGAACGACGCCAAGGTCGGCGACCACCACGCGATCATCCCGACCGGCGAGCTGCCCCGGAAGGAGCTCTCCGGCGACGACGCGCGGGTCTTCGACCTCGTCGTCCGCCGCTTCCTGGCGGTGTTCCACCCCGAGGCCCGCTTCGAGGACACCGAGATCGTGACCGAGGCCGGCGGCCATCGCTTCCGCACCCGCGGCCGGCGCCTGATCGAGGCCGGCTGGCGCGCGGCCGCGTTCGGCGAGGAGGCCGCCGCCGAGGAGCCGACCGCCGCCGGTGACGACGACGAGCCGCGCCAGGCGCTGCCCAAGGTCGAGGAGGGCGAGACCGGGACGTGCGAGTCGGCCGAGGTGCTCGAGAAGCAGACGAAGCCGCCGCCGCGCTACTCCGAGGCGTCGCTCCTGAAGGACATGGAGACGGCCGGAAAGGAGATCGAGGACGAGGAGCTGCGCGAGGCCATGAAGGAGGCCGGCCTGGGCACACCGGCGACCCGGGCCGAGACGATCGAGAAGCTGCTTCGCGTCGGCTACATCGAGCGGCTCGGAAAGCAGCTGCGGGCGACCTCGAAGGGCCGGCAGGCGATCGCCCTGCTCGGCACCCACGCCCTCACGTCGGCCGACCTCACCGGCCAATGGGAGAAGCGGCTCTCCGACATCGAGCGCGGCACCGGCGAGCGCGGAGCCTTCATGCACGACATCCGCGACTTCACCACGCAGATCGTCGGCTACTTCAGCGAGCTCTCCTCCGACGACGTGCGCGCGCTCCGGGCCGAGATCGGCCCCTGCCCGAACTGCGACGGCATCATCCGCGAGAACCGGCTCGCCTACGGCTGCTCGTCGTGGAAGAGCCGCGAGGAGCCCGGCTGCGGCTTCGTCATCTGGAAGCAGCAGAAGGGCCGCTCGATCTCGGCCGCCGAGGCCCGCGAGCTCCTGGAGAAGGGCCAGACGGAGCTCCTCGACGGGTTCAAGACGCGGCCGAGCCGGGCCCGGCTCGTCCTGGCCGAGGGAAACCAGGTGCAGCAT
>DATIDU010000032.1:0-9565 GCA_035456145.1 Gaiellales bacterium
GTTCACGCAGCCGTTCGGCTCGCTGACCGACCGACAGCAGCTTCTGTTCTACGTGGCGTTCCTCTCCACGGCCGGCGCATCGATCTGCTTCATCACCCCCGCGTCGTTTCACCGGATCACGTGGCAGCACGGTGTCAAGGGCCGAATGCTGCGCATCTCGAGCGGGCTCACGATTGCGGGAACCGTCTTCCTCGGCTTGGCGATCGGCTGCGTCGTCGGCTTCCTCAGCAGCTACCTCTACAACTCGCTGGTCGCATCCGTCCTGACAGCGGTGGTGCTGGGCGCCATCGCCGTGCTCTGGTATTCGATTCCGCTCGTGCTGCGCGAACGCCACGGCCCGTAGCCGCGGCGCAGGGCTGCCGGCCGGGTCAGACGCGTCGGCTCGCCATATTGCGCCAGATGAAGAGCGCGAGCGCAATGATGGCGAGGATGATCAGAATGGTGACGAGCACGGGCGTTCCCCTTTTCGAAGTGACAGCGTCTCCATACCCCGGGATCCCGTCTTCCACGCCTAAGCCGCCTACGGCGCGAGCAGCACGCGGCCGTAGTGCGCCCGGGTCGCCAGGAGCTCCTGTGCCCGCGCCGCTTCCGCGAGCGGGAGGACGGCCTCGACGGATGGCGGGTCGATCAGGCCCTCGCCGAGGAGCCTGAAGACCTCCCACAGCTCTCGCCGGGAGCCGTCGCTCGAGCCGATGAGCGAGATCTGGCGGGCGAAGAGGTCGATCAGGTCGACCTCGACACGCGGGCCCGACGAGGCGCCGCAGACGACGATGCGGCCCTTGTTGGCGAGCGCGGCGACCGCCTCGGGCACGGCGGCGGCGCCGACGTGGTCGACGACGAGGTCGACGCCGCGGCCGCCGGTGAGCCGCCGCACCTCCTGCCCCCACCCCGGCTGGGTGTAGTCGACGGCGTCCTCGACCCCGGCGGCGAGCGCCCGCCCGCGCTTCTCCGGGCTCGACGCCGTGGCGATGACGCGCGCCCCGGCGAAGCGCGCCAGCGCGATCGCCGCGCCGCCGACGCCCGACCCGGCCGCCGTGACGAGCACCGTCTCCCCCGCCCGGAGGCCGGCCCGGGCAAAGAGCATGTGGTACGCCGTGAGATAGACCGAGCCCGCGGCGGCCGCCGTCTCGAACGACACGCCGTCCGGAAGCGTGAAGAGGTTGCGCACCGGCGCCACGACCTGCTCCGTGTAGCCGCCCGGCCGGTTCACGCCCATCACGCCGTACTCGGCGCACGCCGCCTCGTCGCCCTCCAGGCAGTACGCGCAGCGGCCGCAGGAGAAGTCGTAGTGGACGTAGACCCGGTCGCCCGCCGCCACCGCGTCGACGCCCTCCCCCACGTCGACCACCTCGCCGGCCACGTCGTAGCCCGGGACGATCGGCAGCGTCGCGCCGTAGGCGTGGCCGACGTCCTCGCGCACCCAGATGTCGAGCCGGTTCACCGCGACCGCGGCGACCCGCACCACCGCCTCGCCGTGTCCCGGCTCGGGCTCCGGCAGCTCCTCGAGCCGCAGCACGTCCGGCCCGCCGTGCTCGCGCATCACGATCGCCCGCATCAGTACGCCATCCACCCGCCGTCGACCATCAGGTTGATGCCGCTCGTGTAGCTCGCCGGGCCGGCCAGGTACGAGACCGCCGCGGCGACATCTTCGGGCCGCCCGAGCCGCGCGAACGGCGTGCGCGAGCGCACGTACGCCAGGCCCTCCTCGGTCGCGGAGAGGTCGCCCGCCGTCCCCGTCACGATCTTGCCCGGCGCGACCGCGTTGCACAGGATGCCGCGCGGGCCGTAGTCGACCGCGATCTGGCGCGTCATCTGGACGAGCCCGCCCTTGCCGACGCTGTAGGCGAAGTGGCCGGGGCAGCCGACCATGCCGTGCTGGGAGGTGATGTTCACGATCCGGCCGCGGACGTCGCCGTCGAGCGGCTGCTCCAGCATCCGCCGCACCGCCGCCCGGCAGAGCAGGTACGGGCCGCGCAGGTTGACGGCCATCATGGCGTCCCAGTCCTCCGGCTCCGTGTCGAGGAGCGGCTTGGAGTGGTCGCCGGCCAGGACGGCGTTGTTCACGACCACGTCGAGCGTCCCGCACCGCTCGACCGCCGTCGCCAGGAGCCGCTCGCAGTCCTCGGCCGAGGACACGTCGGCATCCACATGGACGGCGCTCAGGCCGGCCGCCTGGATGACGGCCTCGGTCTGCTCGCCGCCGGTGATCGGGTCGCGGCGAATGTCGCCGAGCACGACGTCGAACCCGTCCTCGGCCAGCCGGATGGCCACAGCCCGCCCGATCCCGGACGCGGCTCCTGTCACGACCGCGCTGCGCTGACTCATGTCGGCCACACCCAGATGAGTGATCGATGACTCCCGCGCGCCTGGACGTCAGATGCTGTGGAAGAGTCAACGGCGGCGGCGCTGCGGCTGCGAGCTCTTCGCATCCACGGGAGACCTGCTTGGATAGCAGGTCTTCCCGTGACCGCTGCAAGGCGTTCGCCTTGCAGCTTGTCCTCGGTCGCGCCGATGTTTCCGTCAATATCGGCGCCCCCTGCGTCCTTGCGCTGCTCGGTTCTCGCCGCCCAGGACATCACGCGAGTCATCGATCAATCATCTCCTTCATACTGACGCCATGCCCGGCGTCGCGTTCGTCGCCCACTGCCTGCTGAACCAGAACTCGAAGACGCACGGCGGCGCGCGGTGCCCGGGCGTCTACTCCCCGCTCGTCGAGGAGCTCCGCACCGCCGGCTGGCGGATGGAGCAGATGCCGTGTCCCGAGCTGGCCTTTACAGGCCTTCACCGCTTCTGGGCGGTGAAGGAGCAGCTCGACACCTCCGCCTACCGCCGGCACTGCCGCCGGATCGCGGCCGCGGTCGCCGGCGCGATCGAGGTGCATGTGCGCCGCGGTGAGGACGTCGTCCTCGTCGGCATCGAGGGCAGCCCCTCGATGGGCGTCCACATCACGAGCTCTGACCCCGAGCGTGGCGGGCGGCCGGAGTGGCCGGACGGCTCCGGCGAGCTGTCGCCGGGGAGCGGCATCTTCATGGAGGAGATCGTGGCGGAGCTCGCCGAGCGCGGCATCGAGGCGCCACGGGCGATGGGCATCTCCCACCAGCTCCCAGACCACGACCCGGCGGCCGAGCGGGCCCGGCTCCGCGACCTCATGGGCGCCTGAGTGGACAGAGACGAGCGCGGATTCAAGGTTGCACTGGTCGCCGGGGAGCTCCTGAACCCCGAGGACGGGGACGTCGACGCGCTGGCGGTGCTCGAGGCGGAGGACTGGGGCGCGATCCAGCTCCCCGCCGCCGACTACCCCGACGAGGTGGCCGCGCCGCTCCTCGAGCAGGTCGCTGAGCAGGCCGAGGAGTTCGCGCGGAACGGCTACACGCTGGCGGTCGTCCGCGGCCGGGCCGGGCTGGCCGAGGCGCTCGCGCGGTACGGCGTCGCGCCGCCGCCGGCCGCCGATCCCAGAACGGCGGACGAGCTTCGTGCGTTCCTCGCCGAGGTCGCAGGGTGAAATCGTGAGGGCGCTCGTAACGGGCGCCGCGTCGGGGATCGGCCGGGCCACCGCGATCCTCCTCGCCGAGCGCGGCGCGGCCCTCGCGTGCCTCGACGTGAACGGCGACGGGCTCGCGGAGACCGCCGCGGCGATCGGCGAGCGCGCCGTCACGCTCGTCTGCGACGTCACCGACCTCGCCGCCGTCGAGACGGCGGTGACGCGGGCGGCCGCCGAGCTGGGCGGCCTGGACGCCGTCGCCAACGTCGCCGGAGTCGGCGACTTCACGGGCGACGTCGTCGACATCGCGCCGGAGGAATGGGTGCGTGTGCTCGCGATCAACCTGTCGGGCCCGTTCCACGTCTCACGCGCAGCGATCCCGCACCTGCGCGCGGCCGGGGGCGGAGCGGTCGTGAACGTGAGCTCGCAGTTCGGGATGGTGGGATGCCTGGCGAGCCCCGCGTACTGCGCCTCGAAGGCCGGCCTGATCGGCCTGACGCGGGCGATGGCGATCGACCACACCGAGGAGGGCATCCGCGTGAACTGCGTGTGCCCCGGCCCGGTCGACACGCCGATGCTGGCCTGGACCGACGCGACGCCCGAGCTCACGGCCCGCGAGCGGACGCGCACGCAGGGCCGCAACCTGGCCGCCCGCTCCGGCCGGCCGGAGGAGATCGCCGCGACGATCGCGTTCCTGCTCTCGGACGACGTGGGCTTCATGTCGGGCAGCATCGTCGCCGTGGACGGCGCCTGGACCGCGGGGTAGATCACGCGGTCTGAAGCACGCGGGCGACCGGGAGGTACTCGCCGCGATGCTCCTCGCCAACCCAGCGCCCGTCGACCACCACGCGCTCGCCGCGGGCCAGGACGTCGCGCACCCGGCCCGGGACCTCGATGCCCTCATACGGCGTCCAGTCGAGGCCGTCGTTCATCGCCTCGATCGTGAGCCGCGTCGCAGCCGAGGGGTCCCAGATGACCACGTCGGCGTCGCTGCCCGGGGCGAGGACGCCCTTCCGAGGATGGAGCCCGAAGATCCGCGCCGGCTGGGTGCAGGCCGCGTCGACGAGCCGCTCCACGGCGAGGGGGTCGTCGCCGTCGAGCGCGAAGCCCAGCGGCAGTCGTGCCCCGATCCCGGGGAGGCCGGTCGGCACCTTCGTGAAGTCGTCCTTCAGCGGGACCTTGTCGCGGTCGAGCCGCAGGTGGCAGTGGTCGGAGGCATAGGTCGTGACGTCGCCCGAGCGCAGTCCGGCGAGGAGCGCGGCCCGGTCGCTCGCCTCGCGGAGCGGCGGCGTCATCACGTAGCGCAGCGCATCGGGGCCCTCGTGGTGGGAGCGCTCGAAGAGCAGGTGGTGCGGGCACACCTCCGCGTGCACCGTCTGGCCGCGCCGGCGGGCGGCACGGATCTCGTCGAGCGGCGCCTCACCGGTGACGTGGACGACGTAGGGCGTCGCGCCGGCCAGCCCGGCCAGCACGAGGAACCGGTGGACGCACTCCGCCTCAAGCTCGATCGGGCGGCTGGCGGGAAGCGACGCCAGCCCGAGCTCGCCGGCCGCGACGCGCTGCCGGGTCAGAAGATCGACGGCGCGGCCGTTCTCGCAGTGGGCGAGGACGACGACGCCAAGCTCCGCCGCCTCCTGCATGACCGCGAGCGCGACGTCGTCGTCGGCCATGATGCCCAGCTCGATGTAGGCGAGCCATAGCTTCACGCTTCCGACCCCGAGCGCCGCCGCCTCGGCGAGGGCGCCGTGCCGGTACGCGGCCGGCTCCCAGATCACGGTGTGGAAGGCGAGGTCAATGTGCGACTCCGGCATCTCGTCGGCGAGCGTTCGCCGGGCCGCCTCCGCCGGCCGCTCACCCGGGAGCGCGTCAACGAACGCGAGCGCGGCGGTGGTCCCGCCGCAGAGCGCCGAGCGGCTGTCGTCGCGCAGGCTCCCGAATGGATGGGTGTGGACGTCGACCGCCCCGGGCAGGACCAGGCACCCGGCCGCGTCGATCACCTCGGCTCCCGACCGGTCGACGGCGCCGACCTCGACGATCCGGCCGTCCTCGACCAGGACGTCGGCCCGTGCCGACCCGTCCGGGCCGACGACCGTGCCGCCGACGACCGCGATTGCCATGCGGGCTATCCCACCGCCCGGTCGGGCAGGCTCGGCGCCGCACCGAGCAGGCGCCGCGTGTAGTCGTCGGACGGCGTCGAGAGGACGTCGCCGACGGCACCGGCCTCGCACAGGGAGCCGCGGTCCATCACGAGGACGGAGTCGCTGATGCACGCCACGACGCCCAGGTTATGGGTGATGAAGAGCATCGAGAGGCGCAGGTCGCGCTGGAGCTCGGCGAGGAGCTCGAGCACCGCGGCCTGGACCGAGACATCGAGCGCCGAGGTCACCTCGTCGCAGATCAGGAGGTCGGGCTGGGCAGCGAGCGCCCTGGCGATGGCGACCCGCTGGCGCTCGCCGCCTGAGAGCTCCACCGGGAAGCGGTTTGCCACGCGCGCCGGCAGACGCACCCGCTCGAGCAGCATCCCGACCTCGCGCTCGGCGTCCGCGCGGGAGAGGCGGCGCAGGACGCGCAGCGGCCGCTCGATCGATGCCCCGACCCTGTGGCGCGGGTTGAGCGACTCAAACGGGTTCTGGAAGACGATCTGGATGCGGCGCCGTTGGTGAAGCGCCCGCGCCCGCGCCGAGCCCGCGAGCTCGTGGCCGTCGAAGAGGATGCGGCCCGCCGTCGGTGCGTGCAGCCCGGCAACGCACCGGCCGATCGTGGTCTTGCCGCTTCCCGACTCGCCGACGAGCGCCACGCACCGGCCCGCCTCGATGGCGAACGACACACCGCGGACCGCCGTGTTCCGCGTCCGGCCTGTGCGGTACTCGACCTCGAGCCCGTCCACCTCGAGAAGCGGCGTGCCGTCGCCGGCGGGCATCGCCGCGCGCGCTCCCTGCGGCCCGGCTTCCGAGAGCTCGAGCTCGTTCCATCGCACGCACCGCACGGCGTGGCCGGGCACCGCCTCCTCGAGCGGGGGGACGTCGGCGGTGCAGCGGTCGTCGGAGAATCCGCAGCGGGGAGCGAAGGCACAGCCCGGCGGCCATTCGCCCACACCGACCGCAACTCCGGGGATGCCCTGGAGCGCCCGCGGGCGGCGGACGTCGGGAATCGCGCCGACGAGCGCCCGCGTGTACGGATGTCGCGGGCGCCCGATGACCTCGTCGACCGGCCCGTGCTCGACCACCCGCCCGGCGTACATGACGACGATCCGGTCGGCCATCCGCGCGACGACCGCGAGGTCGTGGGAGACGTAGACCATCGCCATCCCCTCCTCGCTGCGAAGCCGGGTGAGCTCGGTGAGGATCCGGTCCTGGGTGAGGACGTCCAGGCCGGTGGTCGGCTCGTCGAGGACCGCCACCGGCGGGCCGCACACGCAGGCCATCGCGATCGTGACGCGCTGCTGCTGGCCGCCGGAGAGCTGGTGCGGGTAGCGGCGGCCGAAGCGCGGGTCGCCGGCGAGCTCGACGCGCTCGAGCGCGGTGTGTACGGAGTCCTGCGAGGCCGACTCCGAGCGGTGCGCCCGCAGCACGTCCATGATCGCCTCGCCCACCCGAAGCGACGGGTTGAGCGCCCCGCCCGGATCCTGGGGCACGTACGAGACGACCCGGCCGCGCAGGCTGCGCACGGCGCGCGCGCCGACGCCCATGATGGCCTCCCCGCCGACCTCCACGGACCCGCCGCGCAGGGAGACCCCGGGGCGGGTGTACCCGAGCAGGGCGAGCGCGGTGGTCGTCTTGCCGCTGCCCGATTCGCCGACCAGGCCCAGGATCTCGCCGGCGTTCACGGCGAAGCTCACGTCCTGCACCACCGGCTCGCCGCTCGTGAGCTCGAGGCACAGGTTCTCGACCAGGATGACGGGCCCGCCCCCGTTCGCGGTCACGCCGGCACGCTCCTCGTGGTGCGCGGGACATACGAGCGGCCGAGGCTGCGGGCGATCGCATCCCCCATCAGGTTCACCCCGATCGTGAGGAGGGCGATCATCGCCGCCGGTGCGAGCACGGCCCAGATGTTCAGCGAGATGTACTCCCGGTTCTCGCTGATCATGAGCGCCCAGTCGGAGGCGGGCGGCTGGAGGCCGAGGCCGAGGTAGTTGACCGACGCAATGATGAGGATCGAGTACGTGAACCGCAGGCCGGCGTCGACCAGGACGGGCGCCAGGATGTTGGGCAGCACCTCGCGCACGACGACCGCGAAGGCCCGTTCGCCCCGGGCGACGGCCGCCTCGACGTAGCCACGCACCGACACCTCGAGCGTCGCCGTGCGGACGATGCGGCTGATGCTGGGCGCCTGGATCGCGGCCACGCCGATGATGAGGATGCCGACCCCGGTCCCGGCGCCGGTGATGAGCACGAGCAGGAAGAGCAGGGGCGGGAAGGCCAGCATCACGTCGATCGTGCGCATGAGGATCGGGTCGATCTTCGAGCGGCTGTATCCGGCGATGAGCCCGATGGCCAGGCCAAGGGCGTACGCGAGCACGGTGGCGGCCAAAGCGAGGCCGATCACCGACCGGCCGCCGTAGAGGAGCCGGCTCAGGACGTCGCGACCGAGGAAGTCGGTGCCGAGGTGGGCGGTCGACGACGGCCCGGCGAGTGGCACCCCCACGGGAGCGTTCGGGTCGTGCGGCGCGATGTAGCGGCCGAAGAACGCGACCGCGACGACGAGGAGGACGATCGCCAGGCCGACGGCGCCGGAGCGGATGCGAAGGAACCGAAACAACGACCTCATGCCGGCTCCCGCAGCCTGGGGACAAGCAGCATCACGATGAAATCGGCGAGCAGGTTCAGACCGATGTAGACCACGGCGATCATCATCGCCACCGACTGGACGACCGTCACGTCGCGGTTTCCGACCGCGGTCACGAGCGTCGAGCCGATGCCCGGGTAGGCGAAGACGTTCTCGGTGATGATGATGCCGCCGATCAGCCACTGGAGGTTCTGCGCCAGCACCTGCACGCTGGGCGCAAGCGCGTTTCGCATCGCGTAGCGCCACAGCACCCACCGCTCACGCAGGCCGTTCAGGCGGGCGGTCTGGACGTACTCGGTCTGGAGTACCTCCACCATGCCGGCGCGCACCATCCGGATGCCGGCGGCGAGGGACGCGAGAAGCAGCGTGGCGACGGGCAGCACGAGCTTCGTCGGATGGTCGAGCGGGCTGTCGCCCGGGGGAATGAGCGCGACGGGCGGGAGCAGGTCGAGCCACACGAAGAAGACGCCCACCAGCAGCGAGCCGATCACGAACTCGGGAAGCGCGATCGCCGCAAGCGAGGCGATCGAGACGGCGTGGTCGACCGCCCTCCCCGCGTAGACGGCCGCGAGCGCCCCCAGCCCGAGCGAGAGCGGGATCATGAAGAGCGCGGTCACCAGCGCCAGGATCAGCGAGTTCTTGACCGGGTCCGAGATGAGCGGCCAGATCGGCGCCGACTTCGCGCCCTGGGCCATGCCGACCGCGGAGTTGCCGAGGTCGCCGTGGACAAACCCGCGCAGCCAGTCCGTGTACTCGTGGGTCGCGGACTTGTCCAGGTGCAGCTGGTGGTTCAGCTTCTCCACCTGGGCGGGCGTGCCGTTGCGCCCGAGGACGACGCTCGCCGCGTCGCCCGGCAGGAGCACCGTGCCGGCGAAGATCACGAGCGAGGCGGCGAGCAGGGCGACGGCCGCCCCGACGATCCGCCGGCCGAGGAAGGCGAGCACGGGCGACGCCTCGCGGCGGGAGGCCGCGGGTTCCGCCGCAGTCGTCATCCCGGAAGCCCCGGCGCTACTTCTCGAGCCACGCGTTCATGAACGTCATGTTGCCCAGCGCCCCGGCGCCGCTCGGCTCGAGCCCCTTCACCTTGTTGGAGAGTCCGTCCACCCAGTCCGCGTTCGTCCAGTTCAGGTAGCCGCCCTGGTTGTACTGGATCTCCTGCACCTGGTTCCACAGGTCCTGGGCCTTCGTCTTGTCGGTCTCGCCGATCGCCTGGAAGAGGAGGTCGTTGAAGGACTTCGAGTTCCAGTGCGTCTCGTTGTACGGCGCGTCGGCCGCGAGCGCCTGGAGGTAGAAGAACTT
>DATIDU010000033.1:0-5953 GCA_035456145.1 Gaiellales bacterium
TCCCGACGATCTCACCGAGGTGCGGCTGGCGGTGAGCCGAGCCCGGCCCTCGCAGCTGGTCTTCCGGATGTCCAATCAGTTCGGCGAGTGGCGTCACCTGGAGGCACGCGTCACCGACCTGCGCGACGACCGCCACGTCCGCGGCGTTGTGATGAACGCCCGGGACGTGTCGGAGCGCGTGCGCCTCGCGGACGAGCTCACGCACCAGGCCTACCACGACGGGCTGACCGGAGTGGCGAACCGGGCCCTCTTCCGCGACCGGCTCGACCAGGCCCTCGCGATCGCGGCCCGCACGCGGGCATCGTTCGCCGTCCTCATGCTGGATCTCGACGGCTTCAAAGGCGTGAACGACAGCCTCGGCCATGACGCGGGCGACGAGGTCCTGACGGCGGTGGCACGCCGGTTCGAGGACACGCTGCGCCCCGGCGACACGATCGCGCGCGTCGGCGGCGACGAGTTTGCGCTCCTGCTCGACGGCACCGGGGAAGAGGAGGCGATCGGCGTCGCGGCGCGCCTGCTGAACCGGGTCTCCGAGCCGATCGAGGTTTCCGGCCACCAGCTCTCGCTCGGCGCCAGCGCGGGCATCGCCGTGCATCCGCGCGACGGCCGCGAGGCCGACGAGCTCGTCCGCCGCGCCGACGTCGCGATGTATGCGGCGAAGGAGGCCGGCCGCGGCCGCGTCGAGATCTTCCGCGCCGAGCTCGCACGGGAGCTTGGCGAGTCGCTCGGGCTCGAGCACGAGCTCCGCCAGGCGCTCCAGCGAGGCGAGCTCAGCATCCACTACCAGCCCGAGATCGACCTCACGACCGGCGACATCGCCGCGGTCGAGGCGCTCGTGCGCTGGACGTCGCCCACACGCGGCCCCGTGCCTCCGTCCCAGTTCATCCCCGTCGCGGAGACCACCGGACTGATCCTGCCGCTCGGCGAGCTCGTCCTGCGTGAGGCCTGCCGGCAGACGGCCGAATGGGAGGGGCGCGGGCTTCTGCCGGGCGGATTCGTGACGTGGGTCAACGTCTCGGCCCGCCAGCTCGCGGGGAGCGGGCTGACCGCGGTCGTCCGCGACGCGCTCGACCGAGCCGGGCTCGACCCGCACCGCCTCGGCCTCGAGGTGGCCGAGACGGCGATCGTCGCCAAGGGCGTCGCAAGCGAGCACGCGCGCACGGAGCTCCAGTGGCTGCACGAGGCGGGAGTCAGGCTTGCCGTGGACGACTTCGGCACCGGCTTCTCCTCGCTGGGCCAGCTGCGCCACTTCCCCTTCGACGTGATCAAGGTCGACCGCACCTTCGTGCAGGGCGTCGGCGTCGATCCCAAGGACGCCGCCATCACCGCGAACGTGGTCGGCCTCGCGCACGCGCTCGACCTCCAGGCCGTCGCCGAGGGCATCGAGTCCGACGAGCAGCTGCGGTCGATGCGCACGCTTGGATGCGACCTTGCGCAGGGGTTCCTGTTCGCCCGGCCCGCGCCGCCGTGGGAGATCGAGCGCCTGCTTTCGGGCGGGGAACCGCTCACCGAGGCGGCCTGAGGCCGCGTAGGATCGCGGGGTGCCGCCGGGTCGCCCCGCAGTCGCCGTCCGCCCGCTCGAGCCGGACGACGCGCCGGCCTGTGACGCCATCGTGGCGTCCCTCCCCTACCACTTCGGCGACGAACACGGCCGCGAGCTGTGCGCGGGGGCGGTCCGCGAGCAGGCCGGCCTCGTCGCCACGGCGGGCGCCGATCCGATCGGGTTCGTCACATGGCGGCCGTGGTACGCCGCCGCGGCCGAGATCACGTGGATGGCCGTCCGGGCCGGCGTGCGCCGGCAGGGCATCGGCCGGCTCCTCCTCGACGAGCTGGTGGCGGTCCTTCCGGCGGCGACCCGCCACCTGGTCGTGACAACCCTGTCGGAGGCCACGCCCGAGCCCGGCGTCGAGGACGGCTGCGCGGGAACGCGCCGGTTCTGGAGGCGATGCGGCTTCGAGCCCGTCTGGGAACCGGCCGGCTGGTGGAACGACGAGAACCAGGCGGTCGTGATGATCAGAGCGTTAAACGGGTGAGCCCGCCCTCCGGATCCAGAGGGCGGGCTCAGCGTGTGGTCGGTCAGAGCGGGAACCGCGCCAGGCCGACGTGGGTGACGCCGTTGATGGCGTCGATCAGGCCGCCGACGTAGAGCTTCGTCCCCGTCGACAGCATGCACCAGGCTCCGGTGTAGTTGGAGCCGAACGGCGTGATGGCTGGGAACCAGTCGCAGTAGGCGGCACCGTTTACCGGGTTCACGGAGTAGAGCCCGTGAACCGGTTGGCCGCAGATCGACTGCTGGAGGACGGCCGTCCCCATGTGCCCCCCGATGAAGAGCCTCGTGCCATCGTTCGACATCGCCAGGCTCTCGTCGTTTCCGACCGTGTTGAAGCGCCACACCTGCGTCCCGACCGTGCCGTTGTCGAGCCGGAAGGCCGCGGCGTAGTTCGGACCCTTGCCGAAGCCGGCATAGAGCCGGTTGCCCATCGGCAGAAGCGCCCAGGCGGTCTGCGGGGCGACGATCACGCCGGCGGGGATCGCCCAGGGATCGAGCGCGCCGGTGGTCATGTCGACGCGGGCCACGGATTGCCGCGAGACGGCGTTCATCTGCGTGAAGATGCCGCCTATGAACATCGTGGTGCCGTCGGACGCGAACGCGAACGAGCGCACCGTGTCGTTGGCGGACGGTAGCCATGTCGGATCGAGCGTGCCTGTCGACGCGTTCAGCGCCGCCAGATGACTGCGCGCCGCTCCGTCAACGGTCGTGAACGCGCCGCCGACGTAGACCAGGCTCGGACCGACCTTGATCACGTGCACCGCCAGGTTGAACTTGTGCTGGAACCCGGCGATCAGCGAGCCGTCCGTCGTCGAGACCACCGCGAAGTTCTTCACGACCACGCCGTCGACCGCGTTGAACGTGCCACCGACGTAGAGCATCGAGCCGTCGGCCGACACCGCAAGCGCGCGGACCGTGCCGGCCTTGCCGTCCTGGGTGATCTTCGGCGCCCAGCCCGCCAGGCCGTTCCCTGTGGTGGCGTCATAGCGCCCCAGGCTCTTGACCTTGATCTTGGTCAGGCCGTCGGCGGACACCTCCTGGGCGAACTTGCCGCCCACGTAGAGCGTGTTGCCGCTCTGCGCGAGCGCGAACACCTTGCCGTTCGTCATCCAGGTCGTGTCGGCGGTGGCGCTCAGCGCGAATGCCGGCGTCGCAGTCGCTGCGATCGCTCCCACGGCTGCCAGGACGACCAATGCCAGTCGCTTGACGGACATCCTGCGTCTCCCCCTCCTAGTCACCCACACACACCGGCCGCAGCCGGCCCGCTGCCGATCCGCCGCCTCCGCGATCGCTCGGCGGATCCATTTTGTGGGACATTTAGGAATCCGTCAACCAGTTGTTGTGAAAAATCGGTTCTCCACACGGGGGATGGGCGGCGGCGAACTCAGCGGTATTCTTGGGCCGTGAGCGATCACGTCACCGCCGGGGAAACCGGGTTCTTCGCGACCCAGATGGGAGTCGGGCATCCGAAGATCCTGGCGACGACGGTGTGCGCCATCGTCGAGCACGGCGGCGAGCTCCTGATGGTGCGGCAGCTCAACCGCGACGGCGAGGAGCGCTGGAACTTCCCGACCGGATGGATGGAGCCGGTCGACGAGGACGGGCGCGTCCAGCTTCCCGAGCACTCCGTCAACCGCAACCTCCTGGTCGAGACGGGCTACGCCGCCAGTGACGCGCACCTGATCGGCGTGTCGCTCGTGCGTGAGCACGACCCTGACGGCCACCGGGTCGGGACGTCCCTTCGGCTGAACTACGTGTGCGAGCAATTGCGCCAGACCAGCTACGCTGTCAACGACCCGGACATCCTGGGCGCCCCGGAATGGTTCGCACCCGAGCGGATCGACGAGCTGATCGCACGAACGCAGGTCAAGGGCGAGCTCACAGCGGCGGCATTCCGCCACTGGCGGACCTACCGGGAGGGTGGGGAAATGTCCGCTGATATCGTTGACATTCCCAACTGACGCTTTAGTCTCGTTGTAACTGGAAAACACGGGAGGGCAATCTTGCGGCGTGTTCTAATGTTTATGGTTGCGGCCGGCCTGCTGGTCGCTGCGACTCCGGCTCAGGCGGCATTGGTGGGCGAGGCGCCCGCCAGCTCGTGGCAGACCGACGGCAAGGTGAACGCCATCGTCGTCGCCAACGGCCACATCTACATCGGCGGCAGCTTCACGCACGTCCGGGCGCCCGGTGCCCCGGCCGGCGGCGCTGTCCGCAACCATCTGGCGGCGCTCAACGCGACGACCGGCGCGCTCATGCCGTGGAACCCGAACGCGAACGGCATCGTGAACGCGCTCGCGGTCAAGCCGAACGGCAAGACCATCTACGCCGGCGGCCACTTCACCCAGGTGCACGGCGCGGTTCGGCAGCACGTGGCGGCGATCAACGCCTCCGCGAGCACCTTGCGCCCGTGGAAGGCCAACGCCAACGGCAAGGTGGACGTCATCGTCACCAACCGGTCGCGCGTCTACATCGGCGGCGCGTTCACGACGCTCAAGGGTCATACGCGCAACCGGCTGGGCGCCGTTTCGCCGACCTCCGGCGCGCAGCTGCTCGCCTGGAATCCCCACGCGAGCTCCGAGGTCTACACGCTTCAGCTCTCGGCGACGGGCAAGCGCATCTACGTCGGCGGTGCCTTCGACCACATGAACGGCAAGCCGGCAAACCACCTGTCGGCGATCAAGACCGCCGGCAGCGGCGCGATCGCGAAGAAGTTCCACTTCCACCCGACCTACCCGGTGTTCACGCTGGCACTGGCCGGCCCGACGCTCTTCGTGGGCGGCGCCGGGAACGGCGGCCACGTGGCGGCCGTCACCTTCAAGACCAGCCATGCCAAGTGGCACATCCTCACGGACGGCGACGTCCGGGCGGTCACGCTCCGCAAGGGTGTCGTCTATGTCGGCGGCCACTTCAACAACTACTGCCAGGGCGCTACCGGCACCGGCACGCCGCTGACCTGCAACGTGAACGTCGGCCGCCGCAAGTTCCTGGCGCTGAACCAGTTGAACGGCAACCTGACGAACTGGAACCCGATCGGCAACAGCGTCCAGGGCGTGTTCGCCATGCGCAGCAACAAGAAGCAGGTCATGGCGGGCGGCTCGTTCACGGTCGTCCACGGCGTGGCCCAGCAGGGCTTCGTCCGGTTCACCTAGGCCGGCGAACTTCACAACGAGCGCACCACGCGGCGGGGGCCCAGCCCCCGCCGCGGCGTCTAAGGGGCGCTGCTCTCCAGGCCGGAGATCACGTCGAGCAGGAACGTCGACGCGACCGCACCGTCGACCACCCGATGGTCGAACGTGCAGGAGACGAGCCCGATCTCGCGCACCACGACGGCGCCGTCAAGGACTGCGGGGCGGGGGGCGATACGGTGGACGCCCAGGATCGCCACCTCCGGGTGGTTCACGAGCGGCGTCGCGAACAGCCCGCCGAGCCGGCCCGCGCTTGAGACGGTGAAGGTCGAGCCGCGGAGCTGCTCGGGGGCGAGGCTTCCGGCCGCGGCAGCGGCGCCCAGCTCGGCGACCTCCGCCGCCAGCTGCTCGACGGTCTTCGCCGCGGCGTCCCGCACGACCGGGACGACGAGCCCGGCATCGGTCTGCATCGCCACGCCCAGATGGACATCGTCGAGGTACACGATCTCGTCGCGGTCGAGCCGGGCGTTCAGCGCCGGGTGGCGGCCGAGCGCCGCGGTGGTCGCGTGCAGCACGAAGGGCAGGTAGCTCAGCTCGCCCCTGGTGAGCGAGAGGTGCGTGAAGTCGCACTCCTCGACCACGGTGACGGCGGGCACCTCGCGGTGGGAGCGGCTCAGGTGCTCGGCGATCGCGCGACGCACGCCGCGGAGCGGTTCCCGCCGCCCACGCGCCGCAGCGGAGCCCGCGGCGGCACGCACGGCCGCCTCGGTGACCGGCC
>DATIDU010000034.1:0-5617 GCA_035456145.1 Gaiellales bacterium
CCTCGACGACTGCGGCCCGCACGACTGCGCTCGGGGTTGCAGTCGCGGCCCGCGCGGCCCCGGCGCTTCCCTGGAGAGCGGATACGGCGGCTCACGTGTCCTGTCGGTGGGCGATCAGCACGAGGTACTCGCCGGCGAACGAGACGCCTCCGTCTGCGATTTCGCTGTGACGCTGAAACATCTCGGCGAGATCGTCGCGCATCGCGGTCCAGCGCGCCTCTGGGGCAAGCTGCTCACGCGCCTTCACGACAGGACCGAACTTCGTCTCGTACGTCTGGACCGCGTGCTCGATGGAGTCAAAGCGCAGTGTGACCAGCTCACGCTCGAGCGTGAGCTCGAGCTCAGCGTCGTCGAACAACTCACGCACGTGGGCCTCGGAGCCCCAGCGCGTCGGAGGCGGGCCGGGCGGAGGCGGCACGTGCTCGGCCATGAGCCGGAAGAACTCGCCGACGTTTCCCTCAGGTACCCAGCTGCAGATCCCAAGCCGGCCGCCGGGGCGCAGGACGCGCACGATCTCTGCGGCCGCGACCTCATGTCGCGGTGCGAACATCGCGCCGAAGGTCGAGACCACCACGTCGAAGCTGTGGTCGGCGAACGGGAGCGCCTCCGCGTCGCCCTCGATCCACTCCACGGCGACACCGGCGCCGGCGGCGCGCGCGCGAGCAGCCGTGAACATCTCGGGCGTGACGTCGAGGCCGACGACACGGCCGCCGGCTCGAGCCGCCGGGATGGCGGCGTTCCCGGTGCCGCAGGCGACGTCGAGGACGTCGTCGCCGGGTCCCACCTCGAGCCGGTGAACGATCCGGGCGCCGACCTCCCAGATGAGGCCGGCGATCACGTCGTAGTCGCCTGCCGCCCAGACCCTGCGTGCGGCCTGCCTGCGCTCGGCGAGCCGGCTCATCGGATGACCTCCTCTTGCGCGTGTCGTGAAGATCTGACACGCGCAGCGACGCTCGCTCAACTGCAAGATCTGAAGCTAGGCTTGGCTTGAGCGACGATGGGCGCTCGTTACGGACAATTCTGCCCGATCGCCCAGGCGGCCGAGGTGCTGACCGACCGATGGACCCTGCTGGTCGTCCGCGAGCTCCTGTCGGGCAGCACGCGCTTCAACGAGCTCCAGCGAGGCGTCCCGCTGATGTCCTCGTCGCTGCTCAGCAAGCGCCTCCGAGAGCTGGAGCGCTCCGGCATCATCACCCGCCGCCGTCTCCCCGCGGACCGTGGCCATGAGTATCTGATCACGCCGGCGGGCGAGGCGCTCGGCCCGCTGCTGTTCTCGCTCGGCGCCTGGAGCCAGCAGTGGCTCCAGCGCGAGGTCAGCGATGCAGACGCCGATCCCGCGCTGCTGATGTGGGACATGCAGCGCAACCTCCGCCTCGACCGGCTGCCCCAGGATCGCCTCGTGAGCCTCTTCCGCTTCCGCGACGCCCCGGACAAGAAGCGCGCCTGGTGGCTGGTTGCTGAGCGCACCAGCACGGACCTCTGCCTCTCCGACCCCGGGTTCGGCGTCGACCTGCACGTCGATGCGGAGGCGCGCGCAATGGCCGAGGTCTGGATCGGCAAGCTCGCCTTGGGCGCTGCGATGCGCTCGCGCCGGGTGCACGTCCGGGGCCCGAAGCATCTCGTCCGCAGCCTGCCCGACTGGCTCGGCCTGAACGTGTTCGCCTATCCGGACCCGGCAGCCGTGTTCGCAGAGCGGCGTCGATAACCGCTGTCACTCCGCGGGCGTGGCGGGGCTGGCAGGGGCGGCGGCGCGGCGTCGCCGGATGGACCAAGCGGGCGTCGTGGCACTTCGACGCGCCGCGCTCGTCCACGACCTCGGACGGGTCGCGGTCGATGTGCGTATCTGGCGCGCGCACCACGAGCGCCTCAACGGCTCCGGCGACCACCGCGGCTCCGAGCAGCGACAGACCTGCAACGGCAGCGAGCTTCGGCACGCGAGTACGCATGAACCCTCCTGACGGTGGGTCGTACCGTCAACGGTGACGCAGCTCCCGTAGGGGCGCAAACCCGCTGGAGCACAGGGAGCCCGCTACGTCGACATGCGGATCGCCACGTCGTACTTGGCGACGCCCGTGCGCTGCCCCGGCGTATCGTCGGTCGGCATCGCGCTCAGGATCTGATCGCCGCGCCGGTAGTCCTCCTCGTCGTCGAAGAAGACGAGCACGAGCGACTTCTCGGCGGCGGCATCGTGGAGGACGATGATCTCCTTGGCGGGGAGCCCCTCCGGCGGCTGGGAATCGCGCATCTCGCCTCCCATCTCACGGATGCGGTCTTCGGTGACTCCATCGAAGAACACGACACGAGCGAGTGCCATACGAGCCTCCTACATCGTCGGTTGGCCCGACTCTATGTCCGGCCATGCGTGTGCCTAAGCCCGCGGTCGATGGCGACGCCGAACGCTGCGGGCGACACCACTGGTGCGACCCTGTCGGTCGATGGCGGGCTGCTGTTTCCCGCAGGGTCGCTGCCACGGGCGAAGACCGCGCGATGATCCCGGGCGAACTCCGCAAATCGGCGTGGCGGCCGGCCCGTCAGCTCTTCGACGCTGCCGGTGACATCGGCAAAGTCGCCGGCGCGGATCAGCCGGAAGGCGCCGACGAGGTGTCGGACGAGCCATTCGGGCATGCCCGACGCGATCAGTCCCTGGCGCGCTCGTTCCTCGGGAACGTCGACGTACTCGACCGGTGAGCCGGTGAGCGCCGACAAGACGTCCGCGACGTCGCCGTAGGTGATCGCCTCGGGGCCGGTGAGGCGATAGCTGTGACCGGCGTGCCCGTCCGAGGTGAGCACGGCGGCGGCCGCGGCGCCGACATCGCGCGGGTCGATCATGTGGATCGCGCCGCCGCCGGCCGGCGCGAGCAGCTTTCCCTCGGCGCGGACCTGATCGGCGGCGGCGAGCAGGTTGGTCATGTAGAAGGCCGACGCGAGCACGATCCAGGGGACCCCGGAGCGGCGGATGTGCGCCTCGCTGCGGCCGTTCCAGGCCAGCGGCGGCAGTGGCGACTCGGGGTCGGCCGCCAGCGTGGACGCCTTGACGATCAGGCTCACCGCGGCGTCCGCGCAGGCGTCGGTCACCGCCGCCTCGTGCTCGACCTTGTTCGGCCCGTCGGCGGATGACAGGAACACCCGGTCGACGCCGAACAGCGCCTCGCGGATGGACGCGGCGTCCTCGAAGTCGCCGCAAGCCAGTTCCACGTCGTCGCCGAGCCTGTCGGCGGCGGCGAGCGGATCGCGCACGAAGGCGCGGACGGGGGCGCCGCGCCGCCGCAGCTCGCCGACGACGTGGGCGCCGACGTTGCCCGTCGCGCCGGTCACCAGGATCGTCATGGCGCGCCCTCCTCGCTCGGGCGGATGTTGGCGTTCAGGCGGAACAGGTTCCTCGGGTCGTAGCGGTCCTTGATCGCGGTGAGGCGTTTCAGGCGCGGTCCGTAGGCCGCCTCGACGCCGGCCGCGCCCTCGTCGGAGACGAAGTTCGCGTAGACGCCGACGCTGTGCGGGCGCAGGGCCTCCCACCCTTCCCGCGCCCACGCCCGATGCCGGTCGGGGTCCCCGTCCGTGCCCGGCCACCCGACCGCGAAGCTGACGTCGAGTCCGATCTCGCGCTCGCCCACGGCCGTGGCGGCGGCGTCGACGCGGCTGACCGCCCCGCCCATCGCCCAAGCGCTGATCTGCGCGAAGGGGCTCGTCATCGCGCGCACGCGCTCGAGGAGCACGTCGGCGATCTCGTCCGAGATCCCGGCGAAGCGATGCGACTTCCAGTAGTAGTGGCGGCCGTGCGGCGCGCCGCCGTCGAGCATCGACTGCAGCGCGACATACGGGACGAGCCGCACGACGTCCGCCAGCGGCGAGCCGATGCCCCGCAAGGGCGCCAGCGCCGGCTCGCCCGCCTCCGGGTCACCGGCCCAGACGAGCACGAGTCCGAGGACCGGCTTGCCGTACTGCTCCTTGGGCAGGAACGGCATCGTCGGAGCGGCCATCATCGAGAGCGTGATCCCGAGCTCATCGGGTGCGTCCGGGATGAAGTCGCGCAGGAACCGGAGCACCTTCAAGGCGTCAGCGTAGGACCAGAAGACCGGGCCGCCGAGGACGAGCGGCCCGACCGGATGCAGGTCGTACTCGAGCGCCGTCGCGATGCCGAAGTTGCCGCCGCCGCCCCGGAGTCCCCAGAACAGCTCGGGCTCCGTCTCGGCGTCGACGTGCATCCGTTCGCCGTCGGCGGTGACCAGGTCGACCGAGCGGAGGTTGTCAACCGTGAGGCCATGCTTGCGCATGAGGTGCCCGAGGCCGCCGCCGAGCGTCAGCCCTCCGATGCCGGTGTGACTGATGATGCCGCCGGTCGTCGCGAGCCCGAATGGCTGTGTGGCCCGGTCGAGCTCGCCCCACAGGACGCCGCCCGCGGCGCGGACCGTTCGCGCCCCCGGCTCCACGCCGATCGCCTTCATCAGGGAGAGGTCGATCATGAGCCCACCGTCGCATACAGCGTGCCCGGCGACGGCGTGCCCGCCACCGCGCACGGAGATCGGCACGTCCTGCTCCCGCGCGAAGCGCACGGCCTCGGCGACGTCGTCGGCGCCGGCGCAGCGCGCGATCAGCGCGGGGCGCCGATCGATCGCGCCGTTCCACACCCGCCGGGCTTCGTCATAGCCCTCCTCGCCGGGGCGCAACAACGCGCCGCGGAAGCGGACGCGCAGCTCGCCGGTGTCGACGGCCGCGATCTCGGTCTCAGCGATGGTCATGGGGCGGGAGCCTGCACGTGGGAGCGTTCCACGAGCGTTCCTCGGGTCTCCGTCACCCGCGCCTCCAGCGCGCGGGCACCCTGACGCCGAGCGACCGCTAGCGCCTCCTCGAGGTCCGCGGCGACATCGGCCACGGGCGCGCCGAGCGCCGCGCGGAATTCCGCGCGCATACGCAGCGCCTCCGCCCGCCACAGTGGCGCACCGGCGCCCCCACCGAGCAGGAGCTCCGCCGCCGCGATCCCGCCCGGCGGGTCCCCGGCGATGCTGCACGCCTCCATCAGGACCCGTGCGATGCAGGCACGGTGGCCCGGGGCGTGCTCTCCTGCTGCGAGCTCGTCGACGGTGCCGCGGATGCGAGCGATGCCGCGTGCGGTGCGGCCGTCGAGCACCTGCAGGAAACCGGTCAGCGCCTGCATGTTGGCCTGGATCGGCTTGACCTCGAGCTCCTCCCTGCGGCCGGCCAGATCGGCGGCGTGGCGGCGGAGCGCGTCCCAGTCGCGCAACTCGACGTCGAGCATGATCGCGAACCATCGCGCCGTGCTGCCCGTTGCGGGATGGTCGACCTCGTCGGCGAGCTGCAATGCGGCATCGCGGGCGCGGACCGCCTCGGCAGGATGGCAGAGGAACCACAGGGTGTTGCCGAGCCGGCTGAGGCAGACGACAGCCGGATCGAGCCCGTAGTGGACGAGGTGGGCCGCCCGGCGGTCGGCGGCGTAGCGGTCCAGCGCCGCCTCGAAGTGCCGGCGCGCGGCGGCGAGCCGACCGTCCCAGAACGCGGAGATCCCGAGTACGTAATCGCTCTCGACCAACATGACGTCGTCGCCGGCGCGCTCACCGCGGGCGCGCAGCAGTCGCGCGAAACGCCGCGAGCGGTCGAAGTC
>DATIDU010000035.1:0-2926 GCA_035456145.1 Gaiellales bacterium
GGCGAGGAGACGATCGTGATGGTGCCGTTCTTCGCCGAGCAGGAGAACGGCAAGACCGACGTCGTGGCCGGGGACATCGGCTATTACCCGGGCCGGCAGACGCTCTGCCTCTTCTACGGCGAGACGAAGCCGTTCGGAGAGGTGTCCTACGTCGCCCGGGTGCGCTCGAACCTGGAGGGCCTGGCCCGCTGCGGCCGGCGCCTGCTCGAGACCGGGCATTTGCCGGTCAGGATGGAGCGGGCGTAGTGCCGTACGTCTCCGCCGCAACGCTGGTCGAGGAGCTGCGCGAGTTCACGACCGAGCGCTGGGTTGGAGAGCCGCCGGACGTGACCCGGCTGCGGGAATTCACCCTGCCGCCGATGGGCAATCTGCCGTGCGTGCTCTACTGCAACTTCGACCTCTTCTGGGCGGGGGAGCAGCTCCAGGTCTGCCGGCAGGCGGCGCTGGACGGCGACATGCGTCTGCCGGAGTTGTGCGAGGTGTCGGCGCTCCTGCTCGAGCGGATCGCGGCCCGCACCGCCAAGTGGGAGATGCACGAAACGGTGGCGCTCATGCGCCGGGCCGCCGAGATCCTGCGCGACTGGCGGCCCGACACGACCCGCGAGTTCGCAGTCGTGATCGAGCACCTGATGATGGCCGTCGACCGCGTGCAGGCGGCCGTCGACGCGATCGTGCCCTGGAATCAGCTCGACCGGGCCGTCGAGCTGCGCGGGCACACATGAGGAGGACGCGATGCAGCTCTGCCGCGTGACCGGGAACGCCGTCGCCACCGTCAAGGCGCCGGCGCTGCGCGAATTCAAGCTCCTGCGAGTGCGGCCCGAGGAGAAGGGCGCGGTGGAGTTCGTCGCGGTCGACACCCTCGGCGCCGGTGAGGGCGACCTCGTGCTCGTCGCGCAGGGGACGGCCGCCCGCGAGCTCGAGGCCACCGCAGGCGTCCCCACGGACGCCACCGTCGTCGCCATCCTGGACTCGCAGAATTAGCGTGACCGCCGAGCTGCGCGCCTGGGTCGAGATCGACTCGATGCAGCCGCAGTGGGCGGCGTATGTCGCCCAGACCTGCCAGGGCGACCCGCCCCACGCCGGCATGGCCCAGCTCTACGTGGAGGTCGCGCCGGCAAGCCGCGTCTTCGCGCTCGTGAACGCGGCGGTGAAGCACGCCCGCGTGCGATCCGCGCTCCAGGTCGTGGAGCGCCAGTACGGCACCCTCGAGCTGCACGGCTCCGACCCTTCGGTCGTGCGACAGGCCGGGTCAGCCGTGCTCGAGCTTCTGGGGGCGACCGCGACCGACCGCGAGCCGCCCCAGGTGGTCTCGCATGAGGTTGTGACGCGGGTCGACCCGAACCAGGCCCAGCTCATCAACCGAATGCGGGTCGCGAACCTGCTGCTCGAGGACGAGACGATGTTCCTCGTCGAGGTCGCCCCCGCCGCCTATGCCGCCGCCGCCGCGAACGCCGCCGAGAAGCAGGCGCCGGTGAAGCTGGTCTACGCCGCAATGCTGGGCGCGACCGGCCGGCTGATCATGGCCCACCGCTCGCCGGAGGTCGTGAACCAGGCGTACCTGGCGGCGCTGGCGGCCGTCGGAGCCTAACCGCGATGCAGCTCGGTGCCGATGACTCAGATGTCGGGCGACGGCGACGCACCCTGCGCCGGACTTCAAGAGCCCGCCGCCCTCCGTGGTCGCCGCGAACACGCAATGAAACATTGGCGCCAGGCGCCGGTGTTTCACTCTGCGACGGCGATGGCCTCGATCTCCACCAGCTGGCCCGTGTAGCCGAGGACGGCGACCCCGAGCAGGGTGCTCGGCGGCCGGGCCGGGGCGAACGCGGTGGCGATGACCTCCCAGGCGCGGACGAGGTCGGGCTGCTCGGAGGAGGCGACGTAGACCGTGGTCTTGAGCACATCGTCCTTCGCAGCGCCGGCGGCCGAGAGCGCGACGAACAGGTTGGCGACGGCCTTCGCCGCCTGCGCCTCGATGCCGCCCGGCACGACGATCCCGTCCTCGTCGATCGGGCAGGCGCCGGCGGCGAACACTGTGCGGCCGGCCTCCGCGATCGCCGCGTAGTGGTACGGGGCGGCCGCGTAGAGCCCGGGGGGATTCACGTGCTCGATCAATGCCACACGGCCATGTGCTCGGCGTGCGTGGGCAGATACGCGCCGGGTTTGAAGAACCGGTCGTAGAAGTCGAGGTCGATGTGCTGGGCCTGCACGTAGTTCATGATGAAGAGCGTCGGCACGGTACCCGGGAACTTCCCGAACGTGTCGTGGATGTACTGGCTCTGGTGGGCGACACAAGCCTTGAAGTCCTCCCCGTAGGGCTGGGCGGCGCCGCGAATGCGGTCGGACTCCTTCCACGCGCCGGGCGTCTCCGCGTTGTAGACGCCGCCGGGGCCGAACTTGCGCTCGGCGAACGCCTCCACGGCCGCCGCCATGTCGGCGTGGTGCGGCGGGCAGAACGCCTCGAAGACGCCGTCGAGCCCCGTCGGGTTGGGAAGCGGGTAGCGCTCCTCGTCGTCGTCGTACCGGAATCCGAGCCCGGGCACATCCGGATCCCCCGAGGCGCCGAGCATCGTGTGCCGGTCGATCCCGTCGAACATCCAGCCGCCGAGGCCCATGGCCTGAAGCATGAGGACGCCCGAGAACGCGGCGCACGCCAGCTCGGCCGTCGCCTCGGTCACCGAATACTGCTCGAGGAAGGTGAGCGGCAGCGGGTCATCGACGTCGACGAGCCCGCGGAACTGCTCCATCCCCGGGATCGGCCGCCGGTTCACGTCGTCGTAGATGCAGTAGCCGTTCTGCGTGAAGAAGCATAGGTTTGCGATGTTGTGCTGGGCGATGTCGGCGACCGGGATCACGAGCAGCGAGCCGGGGTGGTTGGCGATCCACGTGTTGTGCCCCTCCATGTAGGGCTCCTCGCGGGGCAGGTGAA
>DATIDU010000036.1:0-4476 GCA_035456145.1 Gaiellales bacterium
TCAGGGGGACCACCGGCGTTCGTGCGTCAACCCGGCGCTCAGGACTGCAACGCGATTTCGAACCGGGCCCGGTCGCCGCGGTAGAGGTCGCGCGCGAACTCGACCGGCCGACCGTCGCGGTCGCGGGCGGTGCGCGTGACGACGAGCGCCGGCGCCCCGGGGCGGGCGCCGAGGTGGCGCGCGTCGGCGGGCTCCAGGACCGCCGGCTCGATGGACTCGTCGGCCGTGCACGGGTCGATGCCATAGCGGCTGCGCAGGAGGTCGTAGAGCGAGCCCTCGGCCAGATCGCAGCGTGTGAGGTCGGGACACAGGGCGTCGGGAATCCAGAACGTCTCGAGCAACAGCGGCTCGCCGTCGCCGTGGCGGACGCGCCGCACCGTCCAGGCCCTGCCGCCGGGGGCGAGCTCGAGCGCGGTCCGTGCCTCGGCGTCCACCCGCTGCGTGCGCCGCATCTCCAGCACACGGGCGGACGGGGTGATGCCCTGCGCCCGCATCTGCTCGGAGAACCCCGCCAGCCGCTGAAGCGTGTGCGCCACTCGCGGCGGCGACACGAACGTCCCCGATCCCGGCCGCCGGTAGACGGTGCCCCGCCGCACGAGGAGCTCGACCGCCTGGCGGGCGGTCATCCGCGACAGGCCGTGCTTCTCGGCGATCGCCCGCTCGGACGCAAGCCGGTCGTGCGGCCGCAGACCCCCGTTCGCGATGGCCCGCTCGAGCTCCGCCGCAACCTGGCGGTACCTGGGGGCAGCCTGGGCAGCGACGGCCATCGTCCGATCTATACCACGCCGGCCGCCGGGTCATCCATCCGGGCCGAGAGGAGCGCGATCTGGCACAGCATCCGATCCTCGACCCGGGCCAGGTCAAGGTCGCACAGCACCTCGATCCGGCGCAGGCGGTAGTGAACGGTGTTCCGGTGGACGAAGAGCTCGCGGGCGGTGCGCGCGACGCTGTGGTTGTGCTCGAGGTAGAGCGCGAGCGTCGCCACCAACTCGTCGGAGAGGCGGTCGATCGTGCGGGCCCGGACGTGTGCCGCCCGTTCGCCGTCGTCGGCGAGGAGCGCGTCGTAGGCCTCGACGTCGGCGTAGCGGTGGAGCACGCCGTGTCCGCGGAGCCCGCGCCCGAGCCTGAGCGCCCGCCCCGCCTCCCGGTGGGAGCCCGCGAGCTCGGCGGGCCCGGCCGCCTCGTCGCCGGCCCCGCCGGTCATGTGCTCGCCCGCCGCTGCGAGCCAGCCGAGCCCGACCCCGACGGCGGCCTCGTCGTCCGGCGAGCAGACGGCGACGATCTCGGCGCCGTCCCGCGCCGCGAGCGGCCGCCGCGGGAGCCGGTCCCGCAGCAGGTCGAGGGCGCGTTCGAGCATGCCCGGGTCGGCCTCCTCGGCGCGCAGGCGGAGCACCCGGGCCCGTGCCGGGAGCTCGACGCCGAGCCGGCGAGCGCGGGCCGCACATGCGGCCGCGTCGCCGGCGCGGCCGTGGACGAGATCGCGGACGAATGCGGCGACGAGCTCGTCCTCGGTCAGACGCTCCCGGTCGGACTTGGCGACGTCGAGCGCGACGACCGTCGCCACCTGCTCGAGGGCCTGCACATCGTCGGCCTGCGCGGCGCGCTCGGGGATGAACCCGACGCTGCCGTGGGCGACGCCGCGGGCCACGACCGGAACGATCACCGCGGCGGGCGTCGCTCCGAGCCCGCCGGGGCCGAGGCGGTGCGGCCGCCCGTCGGCCCGCCATGCGGCGAGCACGCGCCCGGCGTCATCCTCGACGACGACCGGATTGCCGAGCATCGCCGCCGCCCGCCGCACGATGGTGCCGAGGTCAGCGCCGTCCACGACGAGGCGGACGAGCTCGCGGTGGATGCCGGACGAGCGCTGAAGGCGCGCGTAGGAGCCCGAGACGAGCCGCTCGTAGATGGACTGGGAGATCTCGACGAACGGCACCTCCCGCGGCAGCTCGAAGACGGGCAGGTCGATCTCGTCCGCCTGCCTGCGAACGGCGTACGGCACCGACTCGAGGTAGTAGCCGCACTTCACCACCATCGCGACCACGCCTGCGTCCAGCATCCGGCTCGCGAGGGTGCGCTGAAGCGCGGGATCGTCGCCGAGGTTGTACGCCGTGGTGAGCAGGAGATCGCCGGGCGCCAGGTAGTCGGCGAAGTCGTCCAGGACCTCCATCCACTGGACGCGCTCGACCTCCCGCCCGAGCCCACCGCCGCCCGCCCGGAGCACCGCCCGGCCGAGGGCGGTCGCCTCGACCAGCTCGGCGACCCGGACGCCGCTCTTGTGCAACTGCTCAACCATCGAACCGGATTTTAGAGCGATCATCCAGTATGAGGGGGATTTGCAGCGAGTTAGCCTAGGCCATGCCCCTCAGCCTGGCGGCCCGCTACGGCCTTCACCGGGTGCTCGACGGCGACGGCACCTTTCCGCAGCCGGCGTGGAAGCTGGACGCCGACCCGCGGATCTCCGATGCCGAGATCCTGGTCGATGTCGAGCGCCTGAACCTGGACTCGGCGAGCTTCCGCCAGCTCGTCTCCGAGGCGGGCGGCGATCCGACGGGCGTGGCGCAGGCCATCGAGGCGATCGTGGCCGAGCGCGGGAAGCTCCACAACCCGGTGACCGGCTCCGGCGGCATGCTCGTCGGGACGGTGCGCGAGGTGGGAAGCATCGTGCGCGAGAGCCGGCGCGTCGCCCCCGGACAGCGGATCGCGAGCCTGATCTCGCTCACGCTCACCCCGCTTCGCCTCGACCGCATCGACGGGATCGAGATGCACCACGGCCAGGTCGACGCGTCGGGCACGGCCGTGCTCTTCGAGTCGAGCCCGTTCGCCGTCCTGCCGGATGACATCCCGGAGCGGATCGCGCTGGCCGCGCTCGACGTCGCCGGTGCGCCGTCCCGGACGGCAGGGCTCGTGCAGCCCGGCGACACGGTCCTGCTGGTGGGCGGCGGCGGCACGGCCGGCCTCCTCACGCTGCACGAGGCCCGAAAGCACGCCGGGCCGGGCGGCTGCGTCATCGTGACCGACCTGGCGGAGGAGGCGATCGAGGACGTGCGGTCGACCGGCCTCGCAGACCACGTCGTCGCCGCCGACGCAACCGACGCCCTCGGGCTCCACGAGGCGGTGATGGACGCGGCCGGACGTGAGGCCGACGTCGCCGTGAACCTCGTGAACGTCGCGGGGACCGAGCTCGGGACGATCCTGCTGACGCGCGAGACGGGGACGATCCTCTTCTTTTCGATGGCGACGTCGTTCACGACCGCCGCCCTCGGAGCCGAGGGCCTCGGCCGGGCGACGACGATGCTGATCGGCAACGGCCACATGCCCGACATGGGGCTCACCGCACTCAACGTGCTGCGCGAGAACCCGGCGGTGCGGGCCATCTTCGAGAGGCGCTATGCCGCCTGAGCCAATGCCGCTCGTCCGCGTCGCCGGGACGCACGCCGACGTCGGAGCTCAGATCGGCCGGGCGAGCGCCGATGCCGTCGTGCGCGGCGCAGCAGCCGTCACTCCCGAACAGGTCGAGGCGGCGCGCCCCTACCGCGAGGTGACCGAGCAGGAGCTGCCGTGGCTTGTCGCCGAGCTCGACGCCGTCGCCGACGCGGCCGGCGCCGACCGGCTGGCCCTCTTCGCCGCCGGGATCGAGGAGCTCGACGGCCTGAGCGAGGGGGAGGGGGCCTGCTCTGACCTCGTGGCGTGCCCGCCGGCGAGCGTGGACGGCCACCTGTGGGTCGCCCACAACAACGACCTCTCGCCCGAGGTCGAGCCCGATGTCATCGCGACCGAGTGGCGCGTCCCCGGCGATCCCGTCGTCTTCACGATCGGGATCGGACCGTGGATCAGTGTCGGGTTCAACTCGGCCGGCCTCGCGCTGTCCGGAAACGAGGTCGCGCCGAACGACAACCGGGTCGGCATCCCACGGCTCCTGCACGTGCGCGACATCCTGCGCCGGCGCACGCTGGACGAGGCGGTCGAGGCCGCGCTCAACCCCCGCCGCGCGTCCTCGTACAACACGATCCTGAGCCACCGGGACGGCGGGGTCGTGAACGTCGAGGGGTCGGCCACCGATGCCGAGCTGATCCGGCCCGGCGCCGACGGCACCCTGGCCCATACGAACCACTACGTGAGTGCGCGGATGCTCAGATACGAGGGCGATCCGGAGTACGCCGCCGGCTCGGCCGTCCGGTATCGTCGCGCGCTCGAATGGCTGGCACCGGGACAGATCACGGAGCACATCCTCCGGCGCGCGCTCCAGGATCACACCGGGGCGCCGCACTCGCTCTGCCGCCACCCGGAGCACGGCGCGCAATCCAAAACTGTCTTCTGGTGCCTTTCCGACGTCACAGAGGGGACAGTCACCTACGGGCGCGGAAACCCGTGCGACTCTCTCGATCAGCGCTATGCCTTCGACTGACAGCCCCACCACCCACCGGTACGCGGAGCTGACCTGGCCCGAGGTGGCCGAATGGTCGGCGCGCGACCCGG
>DATIDU010000037.1:0-9344 GCA_035456145.1 Gaiellales bacterium
GCTCATCTTCTGGACCGCCAAGGACGCGCGCCGCCGCATCGAGGACCCGGTCATCGTCGCGGTGTGCATCGCAACCGCGTTCTTCTTCCCGTTCGTCGGCGTCCTGGTCTACCTGATCCTGCGCCCGCCGGAGTACCTGGCCGACGTCCGCGAACGTGAGCTCGAGATCAAGGCGATGGAGCGCCGTCTGGGCGCCGACTCCGTGTGCCCGTACTGCCGGAACCCTGCGGAGGCCAGCTTCCTGAGCTGCCCGCACTGCGGCACCAAGCTGAAGCAGGCCTGCCGCCGCTGCAAGGCGCCGCTCGAGCCGTCGTGGCGGCTGTGCCCGTACTGCGAGACGGCAACGGTGCAGACGCCGCAACCCGTCACCGAGCAGCGCACCCGCCGCGAGCCGACGTCGGAGCGCCCCGTCAGGTAGATGGAGATGGCCGAGCGCACGCTCTTCATGGTGAAGCCCGACGGCGTCGCCCGCGGGCTGGTGGGCGAGATCGTCTCGCGGATCGAGCGCCGCGGCCTCACGCTCCGGGCGATGCGGCTCCTGCGCGTCACCCCCGAGCAGGCTGCCGACCACTACGCCGAGCACCGCGAGAAGCCGTTCTACGCCGGCCTGGTCGAGTTCATCACCTCGGGCCCGGTCGTGGCGATGGTGATCGAGGGCGAGGCGGCGGTTGCCACGGTGCGCGGCATGATGGGGGCGACGAACCCGCTCGACTCGGCGCCGGGCACGATCCGCGGCGACTACGCGCTTGAGATCGGCGAGAACATCGTGCACGGCTCGGACTCGCCGGCGAACGGCGAGCGCGAGATCGCGATCTACTTCTCCGAGCCGGATCTGGTGTGATCGCCCGGGCGCTCGAGCTCGGGCCCCTCGTTCTCGCATCGAGCTCGCCCCGGCGGCGGGACATCCTGGCGCTCCTCGGGATCGAGTTCACGGTCGTCGAGCCTGATTACGAGGAAGACGACATCGCCGGCCTCAGCCCTGCGGAGCTGGCCGTGGCGCACGCCCGCGGCAAGGCGGCTGCCGTTCCCGGCGGGCGCGTGCTCGCCGTCGACACGCTCGTCGCGCTCGACGGCCGCGTCTTCGGAAAGCCGGCCGACGCGGACGAGGCGCGCGCGTTCCTGCGCGCCCTGTCGGGCCGGACGCACACGGTGTACTCCGGCCTCTGTCTGCGCGCCGGCGGCACCGAGCACCTGCGCGGCGCCGCGAGCGACGTCACGTTCGCGCCGCTCTCGGACGCGGACGTCGAGTGGTACGTCGCCACCGGCGAGTGGCACGACCGGGCCGGCGGCTACGCCGTCCAGGGCCGCGGCGCGGCGCTCGTCCGCGCCGTGCACGGCGACTTCCAGAACGTCGTCGGCCTCCCGGTCCCGGAGCTGCTGGACGCGATGGCCGCCGCCGCGGTCGCTACGGGCTGAACAACCGGGGTCTGTCGGGCTTGAAACATCGGCGACAGGCGCCGGTGTTTCACGGCTCGTGGAGGACGCGGCCCTCCATGCCGCCCGCCACGACGACGACCTGGCCGGAGACGTGGCTCGAGAGCCGGTCGGAGGCCAGGACGACGATCTGCCACGCCACGTCGTCAGGCTGAGCCACCTTGCGGAGCGGCATCGTCTGGGTGATGCGCTCGAGCCGGCCGGCCTCGGAGAGGGCGGGCGCTGCCATCTCGGTCTCGGTCCACCCGGGGCAGACGGCGTTCACCCGGCCCAGCGGAGCGAGCCGCGCGATCTCGTTCTTGAGCGTCGGGAGGAGCCCGCCGGTGAGCGCCGCCTTGGTGGCGGCGTAGTCGGCCTGGCCCTCCTCGCCGAAGATGCCCGCCGTCGAGCCGACGAGGATGAGGTTGCCCGAGCCCTGCTCGCGCACCCGGCGCAGGAACGCGCGCGCGACGAGGAACGTCCCGACGAGGTTGGTGTCGACGATCCGGCGGAACCGGGCGGCGTCGATGTCGACCGCCGGTGCCGGAGGCGAGTAGATGGCGGCGTTGCAGACACAGACGTCGACCCGCCCGTAGCGCTCGACGGCCGCCGCGAACAGCTGCTCGACCGCCACCTCGTCGGACACGTCGGCCTGGACCGCGATCGCGTCCGGCAGTGACACGGCCAGCTCACCCGCCAGCTCCCGGCTCGTGTGATAGTTGACGACGACCCGCGCGCCCTCCCCCGCGAACGCCCGCGCAGTGGCGGCGCCGATCCCGCGCGCGGCGCCGGTGATAAGGACAACTCGGCCGGCCAGATCCGTGTCCACGGCGCGGCATCGTTACACATCCGGCCGATGGCGGACCCCGCTATCCGCTAGAATCGCGCTGCCATTTAGCCAATTTTGCAGCAGGAAACGAAGGCCCCCGCATCAGCTTTTTGAACTCCCTCACCGGCTTCGGCGGCCGCGACATGGCCGTCGATCTCGGCACGGCGAACACGCTCGTCTACGTGCGTGGGCGCGGCATCGTGCTGTCGGAGCCCTCCGTCGTCGCGATCGACCAGCGAACCGGCGAGGTGCACGCCGTCGGGATCGAGGCCAAGCGGATGCTCGGCCGCACTCCCGGCAACATCTCGGCCATCCGCCCGCTCAAGGACGGCGTGATCGCCGACTTCGACGTCACCGAGCAGATGCTGCGCCACTTCATCCAGAAGGTGCACCAGAACCGCTTCGCCCATCCGCGCGTCGTGGTCTGCGTCCCCTCCGGCGTGACCGGGGTCGAAAAGCGCGCGGTCGAGGAGGCGACCTACTCGGCAGGCGCCCGCCAGGCTTACCTGATCGAGGAGCCGATGGCGGCGGCGATCGGGGCCGGCCTGCCCGTCTCCGAGCCGACGGGCAACATGATCGTCGACGTCGGCGGCGGCACCACCGAGGTGGCGGTCATCTCGCTCGGCGGCATCGTCGTGTCGCAGTCGATCCGGGTCGGCGGAGACGAGCTGGACGAGGCCATCATCGAGCACGTGAAGCGCGAGTACAAGCTCATGATCGGCTCGCAGACCGCCGAGGAGGTGAAGCTCGAGATCGGGTCGGCCTACGAGCTGCCCGAGGAGGTCGAGGCCGAGATCCGCGGGCGCGACCTCGTCACCGGCCTCCCGAAGACCGTCGTCCTCTCGGCCACCGAGGTGCGCCAGGCCCTCGACGTGCCGCTCACGCAGATCATCGACGCCGTGAAGCAGACGCTCGACAAGACGCCGCCCGAACTCGCCTCCGACATCATGGACCGTGGGATCGTGCTCGCCGGCGGCGGCGCGCTCCTCCAGCGGATGACCGATCGCCTCCGTGCCGAGACGCAGATGCCGGTCCACCTGGCGGAGTCGCCGCTCACGTGCGTCGCGGTCGGGTCGGGGCGCTCGCTCGAGGAGTTCGAGGCCATCCACCGCGCCAACCAGTCGTACGCCTCCAGCCGCCGAAACGGCCGCCGCGGCTACTAGCCCGGCCTCCAACATCTCGTCAATCTGACCGGCTAGACACGGCCGAGGAGGCTTGTATCCTGGGGCCAGGTGCAGTCGGACGCGACGATCTCCAGGCGCCCACGCGGGGTGCATGTGGGCGCGCTCGCCCTTGTGGCGGTCGCGGTGTTCACCGTCGTCCTCGCAGCCGTGGGCTACGGCTCCGACCCGCACAAGCTGACGGACTGGCAGGCGCTCACGCTCGGCGTCACGCAGGGCCTGACCGAGTTCCTGCCGATCTCGTCGTCGGGCCACCTGATCCTCGTGCCGTGGCTCTTCAACTGGCATTACCTCGAGAACCACGCGGCTTTCAACAAGACCTTCGACGTCTCCCTCCACCTGGGGACGCTGATCGCCGTCCTGGCGTACTTCCGGCTCGATGCGATCGCGCTCGCCGGCGCGTGGTTCCGCAGCATCGGCAAGCGGGCGATCGAGACCGGGGAGGAGCGACTGGCCTGGTTCGTCGTCGTGGCGACGATTCCGGCCGCGGTCGCCGGCGCCGCCGGCGAGTCGTTCGTCGAGGAGAAGCTCGGCCAGCCGTACCAGATCGCGATCCTCATGGCCGTCTTCGCCATCGTGCTCTGGTGGGCCGACCAGACGCCGGTCACGCGCAAGATGGAGGAGTTCGACCTGAAGACGGCGGTCGCCGTCGGGTGCGCGCAGGCGCTCGCCCTGGCTCCGGGCGTGAGCCGCTCCGGCATCACGATCTCGGCCGGCCGCTACCTCGGCCTCTCGCGCGACGATGCGGCCCGGTTCTCGTTCTTCCTCTACGCCCCCGTCGTGGCCGGAGCCGTGGTCTTCAAGGGCGTGAAGGACCTCCACGGCGGCTTTCCGCCGGGCACCACCGGCCCGTTCATCGTCGGCACTCTGACGTCGATGGTGGTCGGCCTGGTCGCAATCTGGGCGCTTCTCAACTACCTGCGCCGCAACAGCTACAACATCTTCGTGATCTACCGGCTCGTGCTGGCGGCGGCGATCCTGATCCTGATCGCCACCGGCGTCCAGAGCGCTCATTTCTAGCCGCCTGCGCCGGGGTCGGAGCGGCTCGTCCGCTACGATTGGCTCCCCGACCCGCCAAAGCATGCTGCTCAGCAAGAACCGAATCATCCGGAGGCGGGCCGTCGTCGGCCTGCTGCTGGCGGCCTCTCTCACACTGCTCACCCTGTCCTTCCGGGAGGGGTCATCGGGCGTTGTCGGAGAGATCCAGCGCAACGCCGTCAGCGTCACGGCCCCGTTCGCCACCGTCGCCCACCGGGTGACGCGTCCGGCCGTGGATGCCTGGAACTGGGCGAGCGGTCTCGCCAGCGCCCGAGACTCGACCGAGCAGCTGAAGCGGCTCCAGGCTCAGTTCGGGAAGTTGCAGGTGATCCAGAACCAGCAGGCCGAGGAGGTCGCGCGGCTGAAGGCGCTTCTGCATTTCAAGAGTACGCTCGGCCAGACCAAGAGCGTGGCCGGCCAGGTGCTCGAGCAGTCGCCGACCGCCTACCAGAACACGGTCACCATCGACATCGGTTCGTCGGCGGGGGTCGCCGTCAACGACCCGGTGGTGGCTCCCACGAAGGAGAGTGGAGCGCTGATCGGCAAGGTCGTCCAGGTGACCGGCGACCAGGCGGTCGTCACGTTGCTCCTCGACCCGCAGAACTACGTGACGGCGGGCGTCCAGGGCGAGCCGAACGCCGTGGGCCTGATCAAGGCCGCATCGGGCCAGGTCGGCATCCTGAGCCTCGAGCTGATCCCGAACGCGGTGCGCGTCCAGGAGGGCGACATCGTCACCACGGCCGGCTTCAAGTCGAGCCGGCTGGCGTCGTACTACCCGCCGGGCATCCCGATCGGGCGGGTCACGTCGGTGTCCGGGAACGACACCACCGGCGACACGAAGGTCATCCAGGTGACGCCGTTCGCCGACTTCCAGAACATCACCGACGTCCTTGTGCTCGAGCCGAGGCGATGATCCTCGACGCGGTGAAGATCGCGCTGTGCGTGTTCGTGCTCGCCGTCCTCGAGGTCGCGGCCACGCCCCAGATCACGCCGTTCGGCGGCGGGCCGGATCTGATCGTGATCCTCGTCGTGGCGCTCGCGCTGTGGCGTGGGGTGGAGGCGGCGGCCGTCGCCGGCTTCGCCGGGGGCCTGCTCCTCGATGCGGTCACCTTCGAGCACCTCGGCATGGCGTCGCTGGTCTACGTCGGTGTCGCGTGGGCGGTGGCGACGTACTCGCGCCGGCGTGAGGCCGGGCCCGGGATGCTCGAGCCGCCACCGCCGCGGGCGCTGCCGTGGCTCCTGGCCGGCGCGACGGCCGCGCAGCTCGGGAGCCTCGTCCTGCACGTGCTCCTGGGCGACCATCCGGCGCCGGCCGTCCTCTTCTGGCATCAGATCGCCCCGGCGATCCTCCAGACGACCCTCATCGGGCTCGCCCTGCTTCCGGTCCTGCGGCGCATCTTCCGTCCCCCGTCCGCCATGAGCCATGTTCCTCGAATCGCCACCGCCTAGGGCCGAGCCGGCCCCCGACCCGCTGCCGCTTGCGATCCGGGCCGCCGCGCTCGGCATCATCGCGGGCGTGCTCCTGGTCATCCTGCTCTTCCGGCTGTGGGCGCTCCAGGTGCTCCACGCCGGCCAGTACTCCGCCGCCGCCGTGCAGAGCCAGGTGCGGACGTCGGTCGTCCCGGCCCGCCGGGGAGACATCGTCGACCGCCACGGCAACGTGCTCGTGTCGAGCCGGACGGCCATCGCTGTCCAGGTGAACTCCGCGACCTTCCCGGCGGGAACGAACTGCGACGGCCTGAACCGCCACGACAGGACGACCGTGATGGAGCGGCCCGGCTGCCTCATCCTGTGGCGGCTGGCGACGGTCATCAAGGTGCCCTTCCCGCGCGTGTGGAAGGAGTACTCGTCCCGCTATTCGGCGAACCAGGGCTACCCGATCACCCTGCCGTTCACGGTCACCCGGCCCCAGGTGGCCTACATGCTCGAGCGCCACGACCGGTTCCCGTCGATCCAGTTCCAGCGCACGTTCGTGCGCGACTACCCGGCGCTCGATGTTCCGGCGATCGGGGCGATCAACCCCAACCTGATCGGCCATGTCGGCCCCATCACGAAGGACAACCTGAATGACCCCGCCTTCCGCGGCGAGAACCTGCCCCAGACCGGGACGGCCGGGCAGACCGGCGTCGAGAAGTCCTACGACGGCTGGCTGCGCGGCTCTGACGGCGAGACCGCCCAGATGTTCGACGCCTCAGGTCAGCCCGTGCGCTCGCCGTATCTCGTCCGCGAGCCGGTGACGGGCTCCACGGTGAGGCTCACCCTCGACGCCCGCCTCCAGAAGGTGGCCCAGGACGCGATCTCCCGAGGCATCCAGATCGCCCACGCCGACCGCCAGTATTACGCCGACTCCGGCGCGGTCGTGGCGATGAATCCCCAGACGGGCGCGATCTATGCGATGGCGTCGTATCCGACCTACAAGCCGACGGTGTGGGTACCGCCGTACGATGGTCAGAAGCGGATCGTCGATCCCAACAACAAGCTCACTCCACAGGTCGACAAGGCCTACGCCGGCGCGTACCCGCCCGGGTCGACCTTCAAGCCGATCACGGCCGTCGCCGCCTGGATGTCGGGGCTGATCGGGCCCGGGTCGACGCGACCGTGCACGACCTCCTTCCAGTCGCCCAACGACTTCAGCCATCACAAGTTCTTCAACTGGGGGCCTGAGAACTCGATCATCGGGCTCTCCAAGGCGCTCGAGATCTCCTGCGACACGTTCTTCTACCGCCTGGGCGACCAGTTCTACGACCGCTACCAGGCGGGGTCGAACGTCTTCCAGGAGTGGATCCGTAAGCTCGGCTTCGGTGGCGCGCCCCCGGTCGACGTCCCCGGTGCGGAGGACGGGGTCGTTCCGGATCCGCATTGGAAGGCGCACTATCCGCCGTTCGTCAACGGCCCCAATCCGTCGATCGACACGATCTGGGAGCCGGGCGACGACATCCAGATGGCGATCGGCCAGGGGTATCTGCTCGTGTCGCCGCTCCAGCAGGCGGTGGCCTACAGCGCGATCGAGAACGGCGGCACGGTCGTGACCCCGCACGTCGTCCAGGCGATCACCGGCCCAGACGGGAGCCCCGCCCCGGGCGGCAACGTCGCGCCCAAGCCGCAACGCGACCTGCACCTGCCGGTGACGCTCCTCGACGAGATCAAGGCCGGCCTCTACGGCGCGACGCACGCAAGTGACGGCACGTCGACCACGACGTTCGGCAGCTTCCAGCCGACGGTCTACGGCAAGACCGGTACGGCGGAGGTCCCGACCCTGCTCTGCCCGGACTGCTCCGACGCTTGGTGGGCCGGCTGGGCCGAGCAGAACGGCCGCCCGCTCGTCGTCGTCGCAATGATCCACAACGGCGGCCACGGCGGCGTCTCGGCGGCGCCGGTTGCGGCCGAGATGTTCTCGGCGTTCTTCCACTCCCGGTACCAGTTCCACAGCGGCCAGGACCAGAGCCGGTGATCAGGTACTACCTCAAGCACCTCGATTACCTGATGCTCGCCACCGTGCTCTCGATCTCGGCATTCGGGCTCTGGATCATGAAGAACGCGACCCGGAACGACCCCGGCAACATGTACGGCCACCAGCTCGTCTACGTCGGTCTGGGCGTCGTGGCGATGCTCCTCGTCGCCGCGATTCCGCCCGCCTGGATGCGGCGGGTACACTGGCCGGTCTACTTCTTCGTCCTCGCCAGCGTCGCGCTCGTCCTGGCGGCCGGCCACAGCGTGAACGGCGCGGCCCGCTGGATCACGTTCGCCGGGTTCCAGTTCCAGCCGTCGGAGTTCTCGAAGCTCCTCCTGATCGTCGGGCTCGCGGCGCTCCTGTCATCACGCCGCGGGATCACGTCGCCCGCCCGGCTGACGCTGCTCTCGCTGGCCTACATCGGGCTGCCGGCAATCCTCGTCTTCCGCGAGCCCGACTTCGGGACGGCGCTCGTGCTCGCCGCGATGCTGATGGGCATGCTCTTCGTCTACGGGGCGCCGTGGCGGCACTTCGTGTGGATGATCCTCGCCGGCGGCGTGGCGCTGGCGCTCATCTTCTCGATCCTGCCCGGCGCGGGCATCCACGTGCTCCAGAGCTACCAGGTGAACCGCCTCACCGCGTTCCTGCACCCCGAGAAGCTCGACCCGCAGCAGAACGGCTACAACCTCCAGGCGTCGCTCGCCGCGGTCAGCCACGGAGGGGTCGGCGGCACCGGCGTCAAGAACGCGACCCAGACGCTCTTCGGGTACCTGCCCGAGCACGCGACCGACTTCGTCTTCGCCGTCGTCGGCGAGGAGCGCGGCTTCGTCGGCGCGGCCTGGTTGATCGCGCTCTACGCCCTCCTCCTGTGGCGCGGCCTCAAGGTGATCACGAAGTCGCGCTCGACCTTCGGCAGCCTCGTCGCGGCGGGGGTAGTGTCGATGCTGCTCTTCCAGATCACGATCAACATCGGGATGACGATCGGCCTCGCGCCCATCACCGGCATCCCGCTCCCGTTCATGAGCTTCGGCGGATCGCACACGCTCACAAACCTGCTCGCCATCGGCGTTCTGCAATCCATCCACGTCCACGCCCAGACCGCCGACGAGCCGCGCGTGGTAACCCAGCTGGCCGTCGCGTGAAGAAAGGGGCGGTCGCCTCGGCGGCCTTGGCCATGAAGGCCGTCCGCGACGTGCGCGCCGAGATCGCCCCTCACGGCCCGCTTCGCATGTGCGGCGCGACAGCGCCGCTGGAGGAGCTGCGCGGGGCTCTGCTCGCCGCGGAGGGGACCGATGCAACGGCGGTTGACATCTTCGCGGCCCGGCGCCTGCGCCCCGACGACGCCGAGCCGCTCGGGCGTGCGGCCGTCGTCGTCTACGGCGCGGAGGTCGTCGCCTCCCTCGACGACGGCACGAGGGCCGACCTTGAGGTG
>DATIDU010000038.1:0-2072 GCA_035456145.1 Gaiellales bacterium
CGCCACGAGACGCAGTACTTCGAGATGTTCGGCAACCGCGGCATCTACCACAAGGGCTGGACCGCCGTGACGCGACACAAGACGCCGTGGATGCTCGTCGGCGAGCAGGCGCCCGCCTTCGACGACGACGTCTGGGAGCTCTACGACACCGGCGTGGACTGGACGCAGTTCGAGGACCTGTCGGCCCAGGAGCCCGAGCGCCTGCACGAGCTGCAGCGCCTGTTCCTCATCGAGGCGGCCAGGAACAACGTGCTGCCGCTCGACGATCGCGTCGCGGAGCGGATCCTCGCCTCCGTCGCCGGCCGGCCGACGCTCGTGCAGGGGGGCCGGCAGCGGCTCTTCGGCGGCATGGGCCGCCTGACCGAGAACTCCGTCGTCAGCATCAAGAACACGTCGCACGCGGTGACGGCGGAGATCGTCGTGCCCGAGGGCGGCGCGCAGGGCGTGATCATCGCCCAGGGCGGCAGCATCGGCGGGTGGAGCCTCTACCTCAGGGAGGGCAGGCTGCGCTACTGCTACAACCTGCTCGGCCTCCAGCGCTTCTACGTCGGCAGCGACCGCGAGCTCGCGGCCGGCACGCAGCAGGTGCGGATGGAGTTCGACTACGACGGCCCGGGTCTCGGCAAGGGCGGCACCGTGCGGCTGTTCCTCGGCGGCGAGCAGATCGGCGAGGGCCCGGTGGGCGCCACGGCCGCGATGATCTTCTCCGCCGACGACACCTGCGACGTCGGCCGCGAGGACGGCGCGCTGGTGGCGGAGGACTACCCGGTCCCCAACGCCTTCACCGGTGAGGTCAACTGGGTCGAGATCGACACCGGCGAGACCGCCATCGACGCCGATCACCTCCTCGAGCCCGACGAGCTGCTGCGCGTCGCGATGGCGCGCCAGTAGGCGTCAGCGTCCGCGCGCCGACTCGGCGGCGATGGCCCGCCGCCGCCACCGCCCCCACAGCAGCTGGGCGACTATCACCGGTGTGGCGAGGAGCACCGCCACTGCGATCAGGCCCACCAGCGGCGTGATCAGGCCGACCCCGAGGATCATGGCGACCGCGGCGATCGGGATGACCGTCTGGACGGGGAGGAGGCCGGTGCACAACGCCGCGGTCGCGACCCAGGCGCCGATCGACCACGCCCACGGGTAGGCGCCGCCCGTGCGGGTGACCCGCCACAGGGTCGCGGCGCCGACCACGTCGGCCACCACGAAGGCCAGGTACTGATCGCTCGTCACTGCTTCCCCGCTCTCGCGCGCGTGACCGGCAGCGGCCGGGAAGCTCGTGATCCTACTCCCGCCCGGCCCGCCCGGCGAGCGTCCGTGTCGTCCGCCGCGGAGCACGCGCGGACGGGGGCAGCGGTCGCTCAGCGCTGCGGCACGTCCGCGCCCTGCAGCACGGCGACGCCGCCGCGCAGGAACTCGAGCGCCTCGTCGAGCCGCTGGAGCTTCTCCCGCGCGGGGAGCTCCTCGGCGCCGGGGTCGTCGGGGCGCATCGCCATCAGCGCGGCGATCGCCGCGGCGGCGATCATCCGCGGTCGCAGGTCGCTGGGCGCGTCGCCGAGATCGACGGCGACGGACTCGGCGATGATCGTCTCGAAGCGGGCCATGAGATGGCGCTCGTGCGCGGCGATCGACTCGTATTCCGAGCACAGGCGGTGGCGCAGGGCCTCGCGGGGCTCGTCGGCCTCCAGGTCGGGCAGCACGCTGGTGATCCAGCCGCGCAGCGCGTCGAACGTCGACTCGCCGGTGGGCCGGTCGCGCAGCCGGGCGGCGAGGGCTTCCGAGGTCTCGTCGAAGTCGGCGAACAGCACGTCCTCCTTGGAGGGGAAGTAGGCGAAGAACGTGCGCGGCGCGACGTCGGCGGCCTCGGCGATGTCGGCCACGGTCGTCGCCTGGAACCCGCGTTCGGCGAACAGCCGGAACGCGGCGTCCTCGATCGCCCGGCGCGTCTGCTCCTTCTTGCGCTCCCTGAGACCCATTGGGGCGGATCGTAGCATCCGTTGCATACAGCGCAAATCTGCATTGGTTGCAACTTTGCGCTGAGTGTGGCATGGTCGTCGGCATGCGCCGCCTTGCCGCCT
>DATIDU010000039.1:0-8748 GCA_035456145.1 Gaiellales bacterium
GGAAGCCAAAGCGGGCCGGATGAGCCGTCAGGAGCTCCTCGTTCGTGCGAGCGTCATCGGCGCCTCCCTGCCGGCTCTCTCGGCGATCCTGGCGGCGTGTGGCGGAGGCGGCGCGAGCTCGAGCGGTGGAGGCGGCAGCAGCAGCGCGGGAGCGGTGAAGCGCGGCGGCACCGGCATCTTCGGCATCACCACCCCGGCCCAGGACGTCGACCCGGTGACGATGTTCAACACCGGGGCGATCATGACGACCCAGCTCGCCTGCGACTACCTCGTGTTCCCGGACGCGAAGTACGTGCTCCAGCCGCGCCTGGCGACGAAGTGGGAGGCCGGCTCGACGCCCGACACCTGGACGTTCACGATCCGCCAGGGCGTCCAGTGGCAGGACGGCACGCCGTTCACCGTCGACGATGTCGTCGCATCGTTCGACCGCATCACCGACCCCAAGGTCGGCTCGGCGGCGCTCTCCGCCTTCGCGGGCGTGCTGTCGAAGGGCAACGTCGAGAAGGTCGACGCGCAGACCGTCACCTTCCACCTCGACCGCCCCTACGGCGACTTCCCGTACCTCGTGTCGTCGTTCAACTACAACTCGGTGATCCTGCCCAAGAACTACGAGATCGGCTCGTTCACCAAGGGCGGGGTCGGGACGGGGCCGTTCATCCTGAAGACCTTCTCGGTCGACCAGGGGGCCACCTATACCAAGAACCCGACCTACTGGGGCCAGGGCCTGCCGTACCTTGATGCGGCCCAGATCAAGTACTTCGCGGACACGCCGCCCATCGTGCTCGCGATCCAGGGCGGCTCCATCGACGTCTTCCCGCAGGTGCCGTTCCAGGGATCGCAGGCGCTCTTCAGCGACTCCAACATCACCGTCACCGAGACGCCGTCAAGCGAGTACCGCACGCTCCAGATGCGCGTCGATCAGGAGCCCTTCAACAAGAAGGAGGCCCGCCAGGCGGTCGCGTACGCGCTCGACCGGCCGGGCCTCGTGCAGGGCCTCTTCGACGGCAAGGCCGACCTCGGCAACGACCACGCCTTCGCCCCGATCTACCCGGGCTCCCCGACGGCGGCCGACGTGCCGCAGCGCACGCAGGACATCGACAAGGCCAAGCAGCTCCTTTCGACGGCCGGCGTGTCGAACCTCAGCGTCACGCTGACCACGGAGCAGTTCCTGGAGATCCCGCAGTACGCGCAGTTCATCAAGCAGATGTGCGCGCCGGCGGGCATCAACGTCAACCTCGACATCCAGCCGCAAACGAAGTTCTACGGCACGGGCGCGAACCAGCCGTGGCTCCAGGTGCCGTTCGGCATCACCGACTGGGGTGCACGCGGTACCGCGGGCCAGACGATCGACCCTGCATACCTGTGCCGCTCGGTGCCGAAGCCCGACCTCTCGAACGCCGGCGCGTGGAACTCCGCGCACTGGTGCAATGAGCAGTTCGACAGCCTGGTGCAGCAGTTCGAGGCCGAGGCCGATCTGCAGAAGCGCAAGGACCTGGCGATCCAGGCCGCGAAGATCCAGCAGGACGAGGTTCCCGACGTGATCGCGTACTGGATTCATGAGCTGCGGGCGACGCGCAAGAACGTCAACGGCCTCGCGGCGGGCCCGACCTTCCACCTCGACGCGAGGGCGATGTGGAAGGCCTAAGCCTGACCAGGGCCGGCGCCTCGCATCCGAGGCGCCGGCCCCGGTTCCGGCGTCGGTAGGATTGGACGATGGCCCGCTACCTGCTGCGCCGGCTCGGGCTCACGCTCATCACGCTGATCCTCGTGTCGTTCGCGGTCTTCGCGGCCGCCGAGGTCCTGCCGGGTGACGTCGGCCGCACGATCCTCGGGCCCTATGCGAGCCAGCAGCAGGTCGACCAGCTGAACCACCAGCTTGGGACCGACGAGACGCTCGTCCGGCGCTACGTCACCTGGGCGGGGAACTTCGTCCGCGGTGACTGGGGCGAGTCGCCGATCCAGCGAGTCGAGGTGCGCCCGCTGGTGCTCGACCGGCTCAAGAACTCGCTGATCCTGGGCGCGTTCGCTTTGGTCCTGATCGTGCCGTTCTCGATCGCGCTCGGCGTGTTCGCGGCCCTGCACTACGGGAAGGCACTCGACCGCATCATCTCGATCTCGGGGCTCTCGTTCGTCGCGCTGCCGGAGTTCGTGGTCGGCGTGGTCGTGATCGTCGTGTTCGCGGTGCAGCTGGGCTGGTTCCCGACCACGTCTCAGGTGCCGAGCGCCGACCCGGTCGACATCGTGCGCCAGTGCCTCCTGCCCTGCATCCCGCTCATGTTCGTGCTCTTCGGCTACATCTCGCGCATGGCCCGGGCGGGCACGATGCAGGCGCTGCGGTCGAACTACACCCGGACGGCAGTGCTCAAGGGGCTCCCGCAGCGCTACGTCATCGTCCGCCACGTGCTTCGCAACGCGCTGCTACCGACGATCACGGTCGTGAGCGTCCAGGTCGGATACCTGGTCGGCGGCCTCGTGGTGGTGGAGAAGCTCTTCAACTACCCGGGTATCGGCCTGCTGATCCTGAACGCCGCACTCGGGCACGACCTGCCCGTGCTCGAGGCGTCAGTGCTCATGATCGCGCTCATCTACACGGTCTCCAACCTGGTGGCCGACGTCCTGGCCGCCCTGCTCAACCCGCGCGTGAGGCTCGCGACGTGAGCGCCCTTGACGAGCCCGGTCTCGCCGCCGACACGGCGGATGCCGGGGTCGACGTCCGCCGTGTGCGACGGCAGCGGCGGGCGGAGCTCATCTCGGCGGCGCTCCACTCCAAGACCTTCGTGGTCGGGATGGCGATCGTGGTCTTCTGGCTGTTCTCGGCGCTGACCTGGCGCTGGGTCGTCACGAACCCCCAGGCGGTCGATCCGGGCGCGACCCTCGCATCGCCGAGCGCAGACCACTGGTTCGGGACGGACAACCTCGGCCGCGACGTCTTCGCCCGGGTCATCGCCGGCGCAGCGCCGGTCCTCACGATCGCACCGCTTGCGACGCTGCTCGGCCTCTTCGGCGGGATCACCGTCGGGCTCGTGACCGGCTACTACCGGGGCTGGACCGACGACGTCTTCAGCCGGGTCGTCGACGCGCTCCTGGCATTCCCGCTCATCATCATGGCGGTGCTCGTGCTGGCGTCGCTCGGCCGCTCTCCGCGGAACGTCATCCTCGTGATCGGGATCATCTTCACGCCGCTCATCGCGCGCACCGTTCGATCGGCGGTGCTTGTCGAGCGCGAGGGCGAGTACGTGGCGGCGGCTCGCCTCCGGGGGGAGCGGGGGCCGCGCATCATGGTCGTCGAGATCCTGCCCAACATCACCGCGCCGATTCTCGTCGAGGGGACGATCCGGCTCGGCTACGCGATCTTTGCGGCGTCCACGCTCGCCTTTCTCGGGCTCGGGATCCAGGATCCGTCGCCCGACTGGGGGCTCGCCATCGCCAACGGCCAAGCGTATCTCCAGGTGGCGTGGTGGATGGTGGTGTTCCCTGCCGCGGCCCTGGCGACGCTCGTCGTCGGCGTCAACCTCATCGCGGACGGGCTGCGGAGGGCAATCGAGGAATGAGCACGACCGAGCGCAGGCAGGCGGTGCGGATCGAGAGCCTGACGGTGGCCTACCGGCGGCGAGGCCGGCTTCTCCGCGTGCTCGACGACGTCTCGTTCTCGATCGGCGCCGGTGAGGCCTACGGCCTCGTGGGCGAGTCGGGATGCGGCAAGACGACGGTCGCCATGTCGCTCATGCGCTACCTGCCCGAGAACGCCGTGGTGGAGTCGGGCCGGGTGATGTTCGGGGAGGATGACGTACTCACCGCGAGCGAGTCCACGCTGCGCACGTGGCGCGGCGAACGGATGGCGATGGTCTACCAGGACCCGGGAACCGCGCTCAACCCCTCGATCAGGGTCGGCGAGCAGATCGCCGAGGTGTACCGCTTCCACAAGGGCATGGGGAAGGCCGAGGCGATCGCCGCGGCGATGCAGATGCTGACGACCGTGCAGATCTCGGCGCCCGAACGGATCGTGCGCCGCTACCCGCACGAGCTCTCCGGCGGCCAGCAGCAGCGGATCATGTTCGCGATGTCGCTCGCGACCGACCCGGACCTTCTCGTCCTCGACGAGCCCACCACCGGCCTCGACGCCACCGTGGAGGCCGAGGTGCTCGACCTGGTCGAGCAGCTTCGCACCCAGTTCGACGCGTCGATCCTCTTCGTCAGCCACAACCTTGGGATCGTCGCCCGCATGTGCGAGCGCGTCGGCGTCCTCTACGCCGGGCGGCTGATCGAGGAGGGCCCGGCGGCCGAGCTCTTCCACGAGCCGCGGCACCCGTACACGCTCGGGCTCCTGCGCTGCATGCCGCGAATGGGGATGCGCAAGGACGCGGACCGGCTCGACCCCATCCCGGGCTCGCTCCCGCCGATCGGTGCGGAGATCGCGGGGTGCGTCTACGCCGACCGCTGCCCGATCGCACGCGACCGCTGCCGCGCCGAACCGCCGCCGATCGTGCCCGTGGGCGAGGGCCACGGCGCGCGCTGCTTCTACCACGAGGAGGTGCCGGCGATCCCACCGCTGACCCGCCCGCCCGACGACGCGCCCGCCGCGGTCGCCGGGGACGGCCTCCTGCTCAAGGTCGACGACCTGGTGAAGGCCTACGGCTCGGGCGGAAACCAGGTGACCGCAGTTGCGGGCGTCGACGTCGAGGTCGGCCGGGGCGAGGTGCTCGGGCTTGTGGGCGAGTCAGGGAGCGGCAAGACCTCGCTCGCCAAGTGCCTCGTGGGCCTGCTCGACCCGAGCGGCGGCTCGATCGAGTTCGACTCGGTAGACGTCACGTCGGGGCGCCGAAACCGGGAGGCGCGCCGCAAGCTCCAGATGGTGTTCCAGAACCCCGACAACGCTCTCAACCCGAGCCACAGCGTTCGCACGATCCTGCGCCGGTCGCTGGAGCTCCTGGCCGGCGTCCGCGGCAAGGACCGCCAGGACGAGGAGATGAACGACCTGGCCCGGTCGGTGCGGCTCGAGCCGCGGCACCTGGACGTGCGGCCGTCCGCGCTCTCGGGCGGGCTGAAGCAGCGCGTGGCGATCGCGCGCTCGTTCGCGGGCAGCCCGTCGCTCATCCTGTGCGACGAGCCGACCTCCGCGCTCGACGTGTCGGTCCAGGCGGCGATCCTGAACCTGCTCGTCGACCTCCAGCGGCGCGAGGGTGTCTCGTACGTCTTCATCTCGCATGACCTGGCGGTGGTGCGCTACGTCGCCGACCGGATCGCGGTCATGTACCTGGGCCAGATCGTGGACGTCGGGCCGGCCGATGCCGTGTTCGAGCCGCCGCACCATCCGTACACCGAGGCGCTCCTGTCAGCCATCCCGACGCTCGACCCTGACGCGAAGGTGCGGATGAAGCTCCACGGCACGCTGCCGAGCCCGAGCGATCCGCCCTCCGGCTGCCGCTTCCACACCCGCTGCCCGCGCTTCCTCGGCGACGTGTGCGTGAACGAGGAGCCGCCCTGGCAGTCCACGGCGGACGGTGAGCGCTACCGCTGCCACATCGAGCCGGGTGAGCTCGCCCGCCTTCAGGCCGATCAGGAGGCTCCCGAGCACCCTACGGCTCCCTAGCGTGCACAATACGCACGTGACGTGTACATCCTGCACGACATCGACTATGGTGGGCGCATGGAGTCCGCCGTTTCGGGATGCCAGTCGGTCGAGCGCGCGATCGCGATCCTCGAGCTCTTTGAGGGTCGGCCGCTGCTCTCGATCGGCGAGGTGGCGCGCGAGCTCGGCGTCCACCGCAGCACCGCCTCGCGGCTCATGGCGACGCTCGAGGCGGGCGGTCTGCTGGAGCTCGACGAGAACGGCGGCTACCGGCTCGGGCTGGGCCTCGTCACCCTCGCCGGCCACGTCCTGAACCGCTTCCCCGTCCGCGCCCTCGCCGCGCCCGTGCTGCGCGAGCTGCGTGACTCGACGGGCGAGACGGCGTGGCTCGGCGTGCTCGACGGCCAGCGCATCACGTACCTCGACCAGGCGACGAGCCCGAACGTCACGGTCAACGTCGACTGGGTCGGCGTGCGCCAGTCGCTCACCGAGGGCGTCACGGGCCGGCTGCTCCTGGCCTACCAGCTGCGCGCGGTGATCGACCGTCTGGTCGCCGAGGCCCCGCCGGCCGCCCCCGGCCTCTCCGAGACGGAGCTCGCGGCGGTGCGCCGGCGCGGGCATGCGCTGCGGCTGGGCGACGCTGAGGACGGCTACACCGGCGTCGCCGTCCCGATCCGCGACTCGGCCGGCACCGTCGTTGCGGCGATCTCGCTCGGCGGCCCGCGCTTCCGCGTGAGCGAGGAGCGCCTGCGCGACGAGCTTCTGCCGGCGGCGCTCCAGGGCGCGGCGCGCGTCTCCGAGGCTCTGGGATACCGGGCGGCCTGATGCGGACGCTGGGACGGAGCTTCTTCGTGGCGGCCGGCCTGTCAGGCATGGCCTTCGGCGTGCTTGCGGTCGCGGTGCCGATGCATGTGGCAGCGCTTCACCGGCCGGCGTCGGTGGCGGGGGAGCTCCTCGCATCGGTCACGATCGCCGTCGCCCTGGGCGCCCTCTCCGCCGGGCCGCTCGGCCGGCTGGCCGGGAGCGCCCGGAACGTCCTCGCCCTCTCGATGGCGGTAAGTGCCGCCGGCCAGGTGATCCTCCTCTTCGTGACGGAGACGACGCCGATGCTCTCCGGCACCGTGCTGGTGGGGCTCGGCATCGGGCTCTTCTGGGTGAGCAGCCAGACGCTCCTGGGCCGCGCGTCCGGGTCGGAGGGGAGCGAACGTCATTTCGCCTACCACTACGCGGCCTACACCCTGGGCGTCGCGCTCGGCTCGGCCGCGGCCGGCCTTACCGTCGGAGCCTTGCGCGCGGCCGGCGCCGACGAGAGCCTCGCCGTCCGGATGAGCTACGCAGCCGGGGCGACGGCCACGCTTGCGGCGCTCGCGCTGTGGCGGCCGGAGCGGCGCCGGAGCGAGGACGTCCCGCGCCAGGTCCATCCCCGCGTCGCCGTCGAGGCGGTCGCCATGCAGCTCCCCGACCTTCTGCTCGTGTCGGCGCTCGCCATGATGCTGCCGCTGGCGCCGCTCGTGCTCGTACGGCAGTTCCACCTCGCTCCGCTCGTCGTCGGCCTGACGTTCGCGGCCGTCCAGGGCGGCAAGGTGGCCGGCAGCCTGGCGGGCCGCATCACCTGCCGCGAGCACGGCCACCGGGTCGCGATCCTGGGCCTCCTGGCGGCGGGCGCCGCGCTGAGCCTCGTGCTCTCGGTCTCGACCGACGTCCTCGGCGCGCCGCTCTTCATCGCCGTCCTCATCGCAACCGCGTTCGTCACGACGGGCGCCTGGCCGCTCATCGTCGACTCCGCGCTCGCGCGCACGGCGCCGGCCGACCGCCCCGGGGCGACCGTCACGTGGAACGTCTGCGAGTATGGCGTCATCGCCGTCATGACCGCCATGTCGGGCTGGCTCCTTGCGAGCTTCCACCGGCCCGAGCTGCTCTTCACGCTGGGCGCCGGGTTCCTCGCCGCCGCTGCGGCCGCCGCGGCTGTCGTGCTCGTGCGGCCGGTCTACGCACCCGACGCACCGTGACGATGACGCTGCGCCTGGGCATGATCGGCGCCGGCTGGATCGCCCGGGAGCACGTTGCGAGCATCGCAGCGATGGACGACGCCGACCTGGCGGCGGTCGCCGACCTCGACGCGGACCGGGCCGGTGCGCTCGCGGCCGAGACCGGCGCCCGGGCCCACCACGACTGGTCCGCGATGCTCGACGCGGAGACGCTCGACGCGGTCGTCGTCTGCACGCCTCCGCTGGCGCACCGCGACCCCTGCCTGGCGGCGATTGAACGCGGCCTCGGGGTCTACCTCGAGAAGCCCGTGGCGCGCACGCGCGAGGACGCCCGCGCGATCGCCGAGGCGGCCAGGGCCGCCGGGGCCGTCGTCGCGGTCGGCTACCAGTACCGCGCCATCGACTTCCTGCCCGACCTGCGCGCGGCGGCCGCGGACGATCCGCCGGGCCTCCTCTCCTCCTACAGCGTGGGCGCCACGGCGGGGCGGCCGTGGTTCGTGCACCAGGCGGAGGGCGGCGGGCAGGTGCTGGAACGCGCCAGCCACCACATCGACCTCCAGTGCGCGATCGCAGGCGAGGTGGAGTGGGTGCAGGCGGCCGGAACGCGGGTCGACCTGGCCGGGGCCGACCGCCCGCAGGACTCCGACATCGACGACGTCATCGCGCTCTCCCTGGGCTTCCGCTCCGGCGCCCTGGGAAGCGTCCTCTGCGCCTGGACGAGCCCGGACCTGCCGTCCAGGTACACGCTCGACGTGGTCTCGGCCCGCTCGAGCGTCCACGTCGAGCTCGACCCCGGCTTCACCGCGCGCGGCACGAGGGGCGGGGCCAGCGTCTCGCTCGGGCTCGCGATGGCGCCGATCCGGCGTGGCATGGAGCGGTTTCTCGGGGCGGTGCGGGCGGGCGATCCGGCGCTCGTCGCGTGCCCCGTCGAGGCCGCCGTGGAGTCGCTCGACGTCGCGCTGGCATGCGAACGGGCGCTCGCCGGCGGCGGCCGCGTCCCCGTGGAGGGATGACCGAGCACGACCTGGTGATCCGCGGCGGTCGCGTGGTCGGTCCGGGAGGCGAGCTGACCGCGGACGTCGCCGTGGACGGGGAGCGGATCGCATCGGTCGGGCTCGGGCTCCGCGGCCGCCGCGAGATCGACGCGGGCGGCCTCTACGTGATCCCCGGGGCCGTCGACGGGCACGTTCA